>VBIA01000006.1 GCA_005879985.1 Chloroflexota bacterium
CAGTGGCGCCCGAGTCCAGGACGGTCCCGGAGCCCGCATGCATGGCGACCTGGTCCACTGGTGACAACGTGGCGATGCCCGAGTACTCGCCGACGGTGCCGGTGAGGTAGGTTGCGGCGCTCGCTGTGATGGTGATCGTGAGGCCGCCGGCCGCCGCCTTCGAGTTGGCCACGTAGTAGATGGCGATGTTGCCCTTGCCCGAGTTGTAGGGCATGCCCTGCACCCGTGTCCAGGGGCCATTCACATTGTCCGAGACGGACGCCTGGCCGGCCGCGTCCCATTGCCCGAAAAGGCCGGTCAGCAGGTCGCCCGCGATGACGGGCTCGGTGAGCGTGATCGTGGTCGAAGTGAAGCGACCGCCGGTCCCTTTGGTGGCGCCCTGAACGAAGGTGATCGGCTTTGCCGCGGTCGTCGCGCCGGCCGGCGCCGACTGCTCGGAGTGGTTGCCTGCGGCGTCGAACGCATCGACCGTGTAGACATACGCCGTCGACGGGGTCAGGCCGGTGTCCGTGTACGTCGTCGCGTTAGACGTGGCCACGGGGAGGCCGTTGCGGTAGATCGTGTACCCGGCGACTCCCGCGTCGTCGGTGGACGCGGTCCAGCCCAGGTTGACGGTGGTCGCATTGGCTCCGGCGGCCGACAAGCCCGCAGGCATGGTCGGAGGTTGGGTGTCCGCGGCGGGTGTGGTCACCGACGTACCCACGCTCTGTACGGAATGGTTGCCGTCCGCGTCGAACGCGTCGACCGTATAGGTGTAGGTGGTCGACGCCACGACGCCGTTGTCCGTGTAGCCCGGCGTGGTGACCGTCCCGACCTTCACGCCGTTCCGGTAGACGGTGTACCCGGCCACGCCGACGTTGTCGGTCGACGCTGTCCAGGTAAGGTTGACCTGGTTCTGGCTCGGCGCTGTTGCTGCGGGCGCGTTCGGCACGGTCGGCGGCTGCGTGTCGTTGACCGAGCAGGAGATGCTGCCGGAATCGGGAGTACCGCCGGTCGTCAGGACGAATTGGTAGCTGAGGCCGGTGGCCGTCAGCGTGATCCGCAACGCACCGTAGTCGCCACCCGTGCCGTCCGCGAAGGCGACCCTCGAGTCGCTTCTTGCGATCGAGTCGACCCCGTTGCCGCCCATCCCGGCGACGATCTCGGTGACGCCGGTCGGGCTCGGGCTGCCGTTTCCGTCGAGCGGGACCCAGCGCTGGTAATCGTGCTCGTGTCCGTTGAGGACGAGCTTGACCCCGTACTGCGCCAGCAGGTTCCAGATCGGCATCAGCTCAGGGGCGCCGCCGGTCCACGACGACCCGAACACCGGGCGGTGGTAGTAGACGACTGTGCAGGGTGACGTGTTCGCCTTGAGGTCATTGACAAGCCACGTGTACTGAGGGGTGCCCGGCGAGTACTGGTTGAACTCGGAGGTCGAATCGAGGCTGATGAAGTGCCATCCGGCCACGTTGAAGCTGTAGTAGTGCGGGACGTTGTTCCAGTAATCGAAGTACGGGCTTGGGCTGCCGGTCTGGTACTCGTGGTTGCCAATTGTCGGGTTGGTGATGGAACGCAGCATCCCGTAGTGGTTGCCTGTGCCGTAGAGGTTGTAGAAGTCGCCAACGCTGGCGTTCTGGTAGACGTCTCCCAGGTAGAGGAAGAGGTTCGGGTTCCAGTTGTAGATCGTCGTCGCGACGCTGTCCGCCTCCGACGTGCCGTTCGCGCCGTCTCCGACTGCGCCGATCAGATACTGGCCGCTCGGCGGCATCGCGCCGCTGACAGGGACGAACGTCCCCGTGTTTATCGGAGGCGTCCGCACGCCGTTGCTGAAGTCAAGCGTCACCGACGCCCAGGCCGACTTGAAGCCGTCCTGCATGTCCGCCTCGAGCGACAGGACGTGGGTGCCGTCGACGTACTTGGTCGACGGAATGCTGAACTTGTTGAATGGCGTGGCGTCACCGTGAACGAGATCGGAACGGATCCCGAGACCACCCACGAGTTTCCTGGCGACGTAATGCAGACCGTCACCGTGTAGCTGCCGCCGCTCAGCCCACTGGTCTGACACGTCGCCGCTGTGGCAGGCGGCTGGAACTCGTATGCGCCGCGGTCGTCGACAAGGCTCGGGCCATTGCCCGTATTCGGGATGCCGAGATCGTCGACACGCGCGTTGCCGTCGATGTCGACGGACGGCTCGTGCGGCGCGCTGGAGTTGGCGGAGTCGACCCCGGGCGACGCGGCGGTGAGATGGAAGTCACCTGCTGCGGCATTCGCCCACTTCGGGTCCGCCTGGATGCCGTGCGATTCCTGACCGCTCGCGGCCTGGAGCGCCGCCAGGCCGGAGTACGCGGTCTCGTTCCAGTCGTACAGGTCGCCGGCGGTAGTCAGGTTGACGATGTTGTAGTCGGCGGTCGTGGTCGCCGGCGCGGAGTCGTAGACGCCGATGTTCCCTGTACGCCGGGTGCAGGAGATGCCCTTGTAGGCGGGGTACACGGCGTTGTCGACCGCGATGTTGTTCTCGATTGTGTAGTTCGCCGAGGTGCCCTCGACATTGATGCCGGACGTGCAGTTGTGGAACGCAGAGTTGCCCACGAGAACGCCGCCGGTCACGTCGAGGTTGTCAATGCCGTGGTCACCGTTGTTGTAGGTGACGTTGCCGTAAGCGACGCCATTGTTACCGCCGGGATAGAACTGGATCCCGCTGTCCTCGTTGTCGTGGGTGATGTTGTAGTCGACGGTCGCCGAGGCGCTCTGCACGTCAATGCCCTGGGCGTTGCGCTGGAACTGCTGAGCGTTGCTGAACACGAGGTTGTGTCGCACCTCGACACCTGTGCTCCCGGCGTACAGCCCAATCCCGGCCCCTGTGTTGTGACCGACGGTGTTGTTCTCGATCAACGAGTTGGTGGTTCCGGTGAGGTAGATGCCCTGCGCGGTCTGACCCGCAATGGGCAGCCCTGCGTAAGAGACCTGGTTTCCGTGCACCGTTATCTGCGTCGACGAGCTGAGGAGGATGCCGGAGCTCGACGTCCCGATGATGTTGAAGCCCGCGATGATGACCCAGCTCTGGCGTGAAACGGTGAAGCCGTGGAGCTGACCCGAGATGGTCACGCTCGAACCGGGGTTCGGTTGGAACGTGATGGGGCCGTCCTGAACCCCGGAGTGGACGGCGTTGACGGTCTCGTAGTACATGCCCGTGTTCACGTAGACGGTCATGCCCGCTGTGGCTGCTGAGGCGGCCGCTCCGATCGAGCAGTACGGCTGGCTGGTGGTTCCCGTGCCTGCGTTCGAGCAGTTGACAGCGTTCTTGTCGACATAAAGCGTGCCGCTCGCGGCGAGCACGATCGGCTGCTGAAAGGCCCCGGAGGCGACGATGGCGATGAGCGGACCGGCCGCGAGGGCCTTACGCAACCATGCGAACGGCAGCAACCAGTGGCCTGACGTGGCCCCGGTTTTACCCGACGAGGTTGGGTCTCTCTTCCTTAGTTCTGTGACGTGAGCGCGGACCGATAGCCCCTTGACGATCTTCCTAACGAGGTAGTCGAGACGCTACCCGGGCCCCCTTCGAGGTACAACGGGACAGGTGACCCAGGGAATCGGGCAGAGCGCAAAAACGCGGAGCGGGAGGGATTTGAACCCTCGAGGCCCTTGCGGGCCTACGGCATTTCCAGTGCCGCGCCCTCGACCGAGCTAGGCGACCGCTCCGTTCGCTAGGTTAGCAATCACCTCGCAGGACGCCTAGCTCGGGCGACCACGGTTGAGTGCCGGCACTCGCACATCGTTTGCGCCGAGAGGGCGTGCGAGTGCCGGCACTCGAACTGGATTTGCCCCTAGGCGGTCGAGAAGTCGATCACCAGGCGCAGCGGGCTCTGCAGCAAGAACGCTCGGTAGCACGCGCCGCGCGAGAGGCCGAGGCCCCACTGCACGACGCCCTCGAAGTCCTGCACCTGCTGCGCCTCCAGCAGCACCGGGTAGTTGGTCTTGAAGTCGACAGGACCGGTGTACTGCGTGTGCTCGTCGACGCCATGCATGGTGATCAGCAGGCCCGCCGAGCCCTGCAGCACGACCTGCCGCCCGCTCGCGCCTTGCGTGAACGTCGCGTTGTCCTGCGTGGCGATCTGGATGTCACCCGGCAGGCCGTTCTGGAACTGGATCGTGATGCGGTCGTAACCGGTGTGCGTGCCCGTGCGCACGGCGTTGACGTAGGCGATCGGCTCGCCGACATGGCCTTCGGTGGACACCGTGTTGGCGTTGTTGCAGGTGAGTGCCGGAAGGTTCGACACGTCGCTGGTCGGAAGCGGGCTGGGCGTCGCGATGCCCGCGGGCAGTGGCTGCTGGTTCTGCTGGCGCAGCGGGCCCGCGATGAAGAGCGCGCCCACGGCCATCGCCGCGATCAGCGCGGCGGCCAGGCCGGCGATCCACACCGGGCCCCTGCGCTCCGGTGCTTCGACCAGCGCCGAGTGCACACGCCCCGTCAGGCCCGCGTCGGGCGGACCGGCGATGGACTCGAAGCCATCACGAAGCTCGCGGCGGAAATCCTCGCGACCCATGTCAGAAAACCTCCTCCATCGAGAGCTCAGGGCGAAGTCGCTGGGCCGCGCGGTAGATGCGCGATTTCGCCGCCGACTCGGAGACCCCGAGCGTGCGAGCGACCTCGTCCAGCGGAAGGTCGAGATAGAAATGCAGCACAAGCGGGAGTCGGTCCTCTGGCTTGAGCCGCAGCAGCGCTCGCCGCACGTCGCCGGCGGCGCCGCCGTAGTGATCGGTGGAATCCTCGGCGCGCGGCGGCTCGGCCAGCCTCACGACCGACCACCACCGCTGCCGCCGTGCCATGCGGCACTCGTTGGCGACGATGGACAGGAACCACGACCGCAACGAGCGCTGGTCCCCGCGAAGCTGGCGCAGCTTCCGCCACGCCTTGATCGAAGCCTCCTGCACCGCATCCTCGGCCGCGGCCCGATCGGCGAGCATGACGGCGGCCAGGCGGAACGCAGGGTCGAGCAGCGGTTCGATGAGCTGCGAGAACGAGGAGGCGTCGCCCGCTGTTGCGCTCAGCATCACCGGGGGTCTCTGCTCCATGACCGCGGTCATCATCCTGCCGATTTGATGCGGCGGATGGGGTTTTGGTTGCAGGTTCAGATCGGGCGGCTCAACACCCTGGACCCGTTCGGCCCGCCGACGATGCACTCGTCGGTCATCGCGATGAACAGACCGTGCTCGACCACACCGGTCACGGCTTTCAACGACGACCCCAGCGCGGGCGCATCCGCGATGCCGTCCTCGAAGCTCAGGTCGAGAACGAGGTTGCCGTTGTCGGTGACGTAGGGCTCCTCCTCCCCACCCCGAACCTTGAGGCCCGAACAGAGGCCGGCCAGACGCTCCGCGGTAGTGCGCCAGAGGAAGGGCAGGACTTCCACGGGCAGCACGCCCGCGCCGAGGCGTTCCACGACTTTCGACTCGTCGACCACGATCACGAATCGCTTCGACGCTGCGGCCACGAGCTTCTCGCGGAACAGAGCGCCGCCGCGCCCCTTGATGAGACTCAGGCTCGCATCGACCTCGTCAGCGCCGTCGACCGCGAGGTCGATCTGGCCCACGATCTCCTCGACGACGGCGATTCCATTCGCGGCCGCGATCTCGGCGGTGGCCCGCGAGGTGGGCACTCCGCGCACTTTCATGCCGTCCGCCACGAGCAGGCCCAGGCCCTCGGTGAAGTACCGCACGGTGCTGCCGCTGCCGAGTCCGAGCAGCATGCCGTCGCGCACCAGCTCGAGCGCTTTCTCGGCGGCCGCCCGCTTGAAGTCGTCCTGCTCGCTCAACGTGTTCGGGTATTGTCGGGGTTCTTGGTCGAACACCTGATCAGCCCGCATGGCGGCGCCCTCGTCGAGCTGATGGCGGGCGAAGAACGGATCAACGAGCTCAAGACGGAGTCTGTGGCGTGGCCTTCGTGGGACCTCACGCCGCGCCAGACCTGCGACCTCGAGCTCCTGCTGAACGGCGGCTTCTCGCCGCTGCGTGGATTCATGACCCGCGCCGACTACGAGTCGGTCGTGCGCGACATGCGGCTCGCGGACGGCGCGTTGTGGCCGATCCCGGTCACGCTCGACATCACCGAAGAGCTGGCGGGCAGATTGCGCTCAGACGACTGGCTGAGCCTGCGCGACCCGGAAGGCGTGATGCTCGCGGCGCTCCAGGTGTCCGACGTATGGCAGCCTGACCGGGGGACCGAGGCGGAAGCCGTCTTCGGTTCGACGAACCCGTCGCACCCCGGGGTCGACCAGCTCCTGAAGCAGACGCAGCGGCACTATGTCGCCGGCCGCCTCGAGGGCGTGCACGCCCCCATGCATTACGACTATCGCGACCTGCGGCACACTCCGGCACAGCTGAGGGCGCAGTTCTCGTTGTTTGGCTGGCGGCGCGTCGTGGCCTTCCAGACACGCAACCCTCTGCATCGCGCGCATCTCGAGCTCACGATCCGCGCGGCCAAGGAATCCGAGGCGAGCCTGCTCATCCATCCGGTGGTCGGCATGACCAAGCCGGGCGACGTCGATCACTACACGCGCGTGCGCTGCTACCAGGCGATCATGCCGAGCTACCCGCACGGCTCCGCGATGCTGTCGCTGCTGCCGCTGGCGATGCGCATGGCCGGTCCGCGCGAGGCGGTATGGCACGGGATCATCCGCAGGAACCACGGCGTGACGCATCTCATCGTCGGTCGCGACCACGCCGGGCCCGGCAGCGACGCGTCGGGCAAGCCTTTCTACGGCCCGTATGACGCGCAGGACCTGTTCCGCAAGCACGAGCGCGAGCTCGGCGTGAAGATGCTGCCGTTTCGCCAGATGGTCTACGTCGAGGACCGCGACGAGTACATGCCCGAGGACGAGGTGCCCGACGGATCGCGGGTGCTCAGCATCTCCGGCACCGAACAGCGCCGGCGTCTCAACGAGGGCAAGGAGCTGCCGGCGTGGTTCACGCCGCCCGCGGTGGCCGCCGAGCTGCGGCGTTCATATCCACCGCGATCGCATCAGGGGGTGACGGTCTTCTTCACAGGCCTGTCCGGCTCGGGCAAGTCGACGATCGCGAGCGCGCTGCTGGTCAAGCTCCTGGAGATCGGCGGAAGGCCCGTGACGCTACTCGATGGCGACCTCGTGCGGAAGCACCTCTCATCGGAGCTCGGCTTCTCCAAAGAGCACCGCGACCTGAACATCCGGCGCATCGGTTTCGTGGCCGCGGAGATCACGAAGAACGGAGGCATCGCGGTGTGCGCGCCGATCGCGCCCTACGACGCCATGCGGCGCGAGGTGCGGCGCATGGTCGAGTCCGGCGGAGGTTTCATGCTCGTCCACGTCGCGACGCCGCTCGAGGTGTGCGAAGCGCGCGACCGCAAGGGCCTTTACGCGAAGGCCCGAGCCGGCGTGCTGAAGGAGTTCACCGGGATCTCGGACCCATACGAGGAGCCGGCCGACGCGGACATCGTGATCGACACGACGTCGATCACGCCCGAGGAGGCGGCGCAGGACGTCATCCTGCACCTGGAGCGAGAGGGCTACATCAGCTAGCCGAGTGCCGGCACTCGCACTCCGAAATAGCGCTTTCTGGGCATGAGTGCCGGCGCTCGCACTGGGCTGGGCCGTCTTAACAGGCTGGCTTGCCTCGGGCGGAGCCAATGCTCGATCGTGCGTGCGTG
>VBIA01000007.1:0-5647 GCA_005879985.1 Chloroflexota bacterium
GGCCGGAATTTTCTGGACGGCCGCCATACCCGAAGACTCGGTGGCTCTGAATCTCGGCCACGGCACCGCCTCATACCGATTGTCCAACTTCGCGATCGAGGACTACGGCAACATCGGAAACGCGCTCAGCGACGGCAGCTCCGTTCCGGGGGTGGTCAGCTTCGATGCCGAGTGGTCGGGCGTGGTTGAACGAGCTACCACCAGTGATACCAGCAACCAGTTCTCGCTCAGCTTGGTCAGGACGGGAGCTTCGATCAATTGGTCGGGAATTTCCAGCCTTGGCAATTTCGCGTCGGACGCCATCACCAAAGTGAACTTTGCCCAGATCGCGCACGAGACAAATGGGATGTTCTTCGGTGGTTAGGCCCGCCCAGACCAGGGGAAGCACCCGCTTCCGGAGGAGTCAAATGCGGCATCTGATCTATCTGGGAACCATGCTCGCGCTGCTCCTGACTTTCGCTTCAGTCGAAACTGTCCAGGCTGACCGGTTGCCCGGCTCCGACCAGGGGGGTCGACCTCTTACGGCCATCCTGTTGGGCCCCAACGAGGTGCCTCCGGCGCCTTCGAGCTCACAGGGGACGGCCGCCATCACCATCAACCTGGGCCAGAGCGAGCTCTGCTACGTGATCGACTTCACCACCAGCGAGACCGTGATAGCCGCTCACATACACCACGCCCCCGCAGGCGTGGCTGCACCTCCCGTGATCCCACTGAACCCGCCGGTGGCCGGATCTTCTTCTGGCTGCAAGCAGGTCGATCAAGGCCTCCTTAAGGACATCGTCCAGAATCCCGAGCAGTACTACGTAAACGTGCACACCACCGCGCATCCTGGCGGTGCAGGGAGGGGACAGCTAACGAAGTAACCCTGGAGTTGAGCGGCGGGCGGGTACCGCCATCATGATCCGACGGCGAAGCGCGTTTTCACGCGGGGAGGCGATGGCACGCCATCAGGATCAAGACCTGGGACCGGGGCATACTAGGCCGGTGCTTGACAGCGCCCAGATTCGCCTGCAGCGCGAGACAACGGTCCGGGAGCATATGGAGGCGGAGAACGCGCACGAGTTCGAGCGCTGCATCGCCGCATTCGCGCATCCGCGTTACGAGATAGTCGCCACCGGGGAGGTCTGGGACGGTCACTCCGGTGTGAATGCACTTCTCCAGGCGAACAAGAAGGGGTTCCCCGATTTCCTGTTCCATCCTGAGACGTTCCACCACGCGCCCGAGGCGGTGATCGTGGAGGGCCGATTCACGGGCACGCATCTGGGGAACTGGCGGGGCCTACCCCCGACTGGCCGAAAGGTCGACTTCCGCCTGATCATCGTCTTCCTCTTTGAGGGCGACCGGATGGTTTGCGAAAGGACCTACTTCGACATCGGGACGCCGCTGTCACAGGTGGGTGTGGCGCGGGACCCCAACTCCCGTGCTGGCAAGATCGCGCTGGCGCTCAACCATCCGATCGTCATCGGCAAGGCGCTGGTGCGCTCGATGCGTCACCGGTAGGCCGGCCCATGATCAGGATCGGGACCGTGATCGAGAGCCCTCAGACCGGCGAGCGCCTGGTGTTTCGCTCGACGGCCGAGTCGTCTAATGGCGAACTCTTCCAAGCGGAGCTGACCACGCAACCTGGTCCGTACGTCGTGAGGTCGCACCTGCACCCAAGCCAGGAAGAGCGCTTTGTCGTACTCGAAGGCAGTTACGGGTACAGGATCGGGAATCGGACTGGCATCGGCCAACCGGGCGAGATCGTCGTCTGCCCGGTCGGGGTCCCCCACAGTCAATGGAATGCAGGGCCTGGTGCGATGCGGATCTATTACGAGCATCGCCCCGCGCTAGAGTCGGCTGAGCTGTTCTTCGAGACGTACTTCGGACTCAGCCGCGACGGCAAGCTGCTGCCATCGGGCGACATGCGTGTCCTGCAAGCGGCCGTGCTGCTGACCGCCGTTGACGATTTCATACGCATCACGAGCCCGCCGTTGTTCGTGCAAGACCGGGCTTTTCCCCTCCTCGCGGCTATTGGTAGGGCACGCGGTTACCGCGCGCGGTATCCGGAATACGCCAGCTCGCGCACGGCGGCAAGCTAGCCGCTCGCGACAGCGCCCCATTCTTGGAGCTGACGACTTCATTACCAGGCCGGTCGACTTGCCGGAACTGTCGCGTCTTCAACGGATCAGCCCAGCCCGCGCGAGACATCAAGTCGCAAGCCGGCGCCCGCGGAGCCGCATCATAGGAGCGAATAGAAATCTGGTACTCGATTAGGGGTGTTGCAAATGATCGTTCGTAACTTGGCCCAGTTAGCAGGAACTGAACGAGATGTTCGAGGAGAGGGATGGCGAAGCCGTCGTTTCTTACGTCGGGACGACGCCGTGAAATTCTCGCTCCATCTCACCGAAATTGAAGCTGGCACCCGGCTCGAGCTCGAGTACGCGAATCATTTCGAGGCCAACTACTGCATCGCTGGCAACGGCGAGGTCGTTGAGGTGTCGAGTGGAAAGATCCATCAGCTTGATCCCGGCACCATGTACACGCTGGACCAGCACGATCGACACATTCTGCGCGCGAAAAGCCCTATAACTCTGCTCTGCGTCTTCTGGCCCGCGCTGACCGGCAACGAGAGCCATGACGCCAGCGGCGGATATCCCAGCGTCGAAGGCGACGAGTAGGGCGAGCGGTTAAGCCCGGTTAGCTATCTCCGTAGAGTTGGGGGCGCCGATCGGCGAACAGGTCATTGCGCTCGCCTCGCTTCTTGTCTCGCGCCTCTCCGAGATCGCAGTCCGCAACCACTAGGCCCTCGCCATAGTCCTCCACTGGACCCGCAGCCAGCCATCCATTGTTGGAGACGATGACCGAACCGCCATCAAAGGCAGTCTCGCGCTCGGAGCCACTGTGATCGCCGCACGCCATGAAGATTCCGTTTAACCGCGCCGTCGCCATCGCCAGGGTGACGGCCATCGGGTGAGTGCCCGCCGGTCTTGGCTTGTAAGGTGTCGCCGTCGGCAGAGCAAGTATGTCGGCGCCCTGCAGCGCAAGCTTGCGGGTCAGCTCCGGAAATTCGAGGTCGTAGCAGATGGCCATCGCCAGCCGACCGAAGCTCGTGTCGATCAGCGGTGGTGGTGCGCTTCCCGGCGTGAAGAGCAGCTTCTCGCGGTCCCAGAGATGCAGCTTCCGATAGATCGCCCGCACTCCGGACCGGTCGATGAGGGCGCATGAGTTGTATACGTCGTCCCCGGAGCGCTCACAGAAACCCGCGACCAAGGTGACGCTGCCGCCTGCTGCTTGCGCCCACCTCTCAAGGCAGGCAGAGCCCTGGTCAGCGCACTCCCTCGCCTCGCCTGCGGAGCTCAGCGGGTAGCCGCAGCTCGCCAGCTCGGGCAGCACCACCAGGTCCACGTCCTGGTCCCGCGCCACAGCGATCGAGCGACAGGTTTTCTCGATGCAGCCATCGACATCGCCGACGGGAAGGTTCAGCTGGGCGCAGGCGATGCGTACGGTCACTATGGCTACATTACCTTCGATCGAAGGCACGCTTGAACAGCATTGGGAGATGAATGACATGGGCCCACAGCCTGCGTACGTGTCCGGCGTCGGAAGTCCGCTGACCGCCGACCCGGCGTTCTACGGACCGATCGCGAAGAGCACCGAAAGCCGAAAGCTGGTCGAGTCGGTGCTGATCCCGGTGCGTAGTGGTCGCGCGTGGGCAGCGCCCGCGGGAAGCGTGGTGCGGTTCTCGATCGTCGAAGGCCCGCAAGTGCTCGACCTGAACCTCTGGAATCGCCACGATCCAAGGGAGCGGTTCTGGGCTTCGCGCACGCGGCAGTTCTACGGCGCTCACGTGACGACCGGGCACCGACTGTGGTCCAACCTGCCCTTCTTGCGCCCGCTCACGACCATCGTTGCAGACTCGATGTCCTACGGGCGCGATGCAGACGGCGCCGGCTGTCACGACCTTCTCGGTACTCGCTGCGACCCCTATGTCAATCAGCTCCTGTCCGCGACGGCGTATGACTTCCACTGCCATTCCAACCTGACGCGAGCGGTGCTGCCTTATGGCCTGACCGAGTTCGACGTGCACGACGTCATCAACATTTTCCAGGTCACTGGTCTCATGCCAGATGACGAGCGGTATTTCATGAAGGCGTCTCCCGCCGTTCGTGGCGACCACTTCGAGCTGTTCTGTGAGGTCGATCTGCTGATGGCCGCGTCCACATGCCCAGGCGGTGACCTGTCCGTGCCGTTGTGGGGTCCCGAGGCCGGTCGCGAGCCGGTGTGCAACCCGATCCAAGTCGCGGTGTTCAGCCTCGACCCGAGCCTGTTGAAGGGATGGCGACCGCCGCAGCCGAGCGGCTACCAGGGTATGCATGGATCGCGCCATGGCCTGAACGCACCGCAGGGCGTGCCGCCTCCTCTTACAGAGGCGATTCGATTGGCGTGATGCGCGGCGAGCGCTGCTCGATCGCTGCGGCCGCGTCCAGGCAGAGATCCTCGCGGAACCGCTGGCCGATTATCTGAACCGCCTGGGGCAGACCACCGGCGACTCCAACCGGGACGACGGCCGCCGGCAGCCCGATCAGGTTGACCGTCAGCATCAGAGCCATCGAGTCGAAGATTCCTTGGAGGCCGTCTCTGGTGAGGTCGGTGCCGACGGGGAAAGGAGGCTGGGTCGAGACCGGTCCAAGGATTAACGGGTACGTGCGCTGAAAGTCCGACCAGGCGCGTGCAATCGTCAAGCGATCAATAAACGTCTGCTGATACTCGCCAGAGCTGACAGTTCCGATCAGGTCGAAGAAGATCTCCATCTGCAGGCGTCCGTCGTGCGACATGAGCTTTGAGATGTCCGGCCACGCCAACTGTCCGTCCCAGGCGTTCATCCGCTTCCATGTCTGCGCCGCCTCTTCTACGGATGGAGGATCGGCAGCCTCGACGACATAGCCCGCGTCCTGAAGATGAGCCGAGGCCTTGCTCACGCCCTCGGCAACCTGCTTGGCCGCGCCGTCGGTCGAAATCAACGCGACTCGAATCGGAGGGCGGATCGGCTCGCCATCTAGGCCAATCGGAACTTGCCAGGGGTCGCGCCAGCTCGGCCGGATCATGACTTCGAGAGCGAGCTGGAGGTCCTCGACGCGCCGCGCCATCGGGCCTTCCGCATTGAGGAGCTGATGGCTGATCGGCGGTTCGCTCGGCCGGTCTTTGACCGTGCGGGGCACACGCCCGAGGCTTGGCTTGATGGCAGCGATGCCGGTGCACTGCGGAGGGTGGCGCAGCGAGCCACCGTCGTCGTTGCCGACGCCCAGCGGCGACATCCCAGTGGCGATTGCGACGGCCTCACCGCCGCTGGAACCACCGGGCGTCAGGCCTGGGTTCCAGGGGTTGAGCGTGGGGCCGTGGAGTTCGTTGTCCGTATGCCACCTGAGCGCGAACTCGGGAAGGTTGGTTCGGGCGAGCACGATCGCGCCTGCGGCGCGGAGCGCGGCGACCTGAGCCGAATCCTCTTGGGGGTACGAGTTGCTGAGGGCGACTACGCCATGCGTCGTCGGGGAGCCGGCCACGTCGATGTTCTCTTTTATCGAGACAGGCACTCCGTGGAGGGGGCCGGACGGACTCGCCGAGTCAGCTCTGTCAGCGGCTTCCAGCGCGGACTCGGCCAAAACGT
>VBIA01000007.1:5673-6943 GCA_005879985.1 Chloroflexota bacterium
CAGTTGCCCGGCGCCGAGCGACCAGAGCTCAGTCGGCAACGCCGCTCAGCAGTCTGCCAAAACCTCCCCGCGCGGGAAGGCCGTCGACCAGTCGCAGGCTTTCCCAGATTGTCGCTGCGTTGCTCGACAGCACCGGCTTGCCAAGCTCCACCTCCAGCTCCGCCAGGAACGGCAGCGCCGGCAGGTTGGTGCAGCTCAGAAACAGCGCGTCGGCGCCGACGACGTCAGCGGACCGGGCCAGCTGTTTGACCGCGGCCTCGGAGAGCCGGCCGATCTCGCGGTCGTACCGCAGCCCGAGCCCCTGGATGCCGAGGACCTCGAAACCCGCTGCCTCGAAGAAAACTCGCTCCCGACGATTGAGCTCGTCGACATAAGGCGTCCCGATGCAGATCCGCTTCGCGTTCAGGGCGTGCAGGGCGTTGACAACCGCCGTCGAAGTGGTGGTGGCGCGGACCGCGGTTGCCTTCTCGATGCGTTGGGCGAGTGCGATGTCGAATCCCGGACCGTGCAGCAGGCTGCCAGTGGTGCAGGCGAAGACGATACTTGACGCGCCAGCGTCGGCAAGCTCCAGACCCGCCTCTTCGACGCGCGCTGAGCGAACCATCTCATCCAGGGCTTCCACCGACACCTCTCCGCGCGGCAGTCGCAGCCGTGAGAAGACCGCGACGACCTCGAGGGGAAGGGTCAGCTGGAATTCCGCGGTCAGGGACGTGCACGTGCTGAGATCGATGACTCCGATGCAGCCTCGGCCGCCGTAGACGGGTTTCATCCGGCGGTCAGAACGTATGACCGGACGCCACTGGAGTCGAAGTCCACGAGAGCTCCTCTCAGGACTCCCTCCGGGTACTCGCTGCCGGGATTGATGGCCAGCGTGGGTCCGATCTTGGCGACCGCACGGCTCTCATGGATGTGGCCATGAAGAGAGAGGACGGGCTGGTAGCGTTCGATCGCTGCCCGCACGGCGGTGCTGCCGGCGGGTCCGACCACGGGTTGGCCTGCCTCCGTGATCGGCGACAGGTCGTCCTTGAGCAGCTGGCATGTGTCGAGCCCCGAGGCGTAAGGCGGGCAATGAAGATTGAACACTAGCTGACGTCCGTCGGCGTTCCAGCCCACCAGCGATCTTTCTATACGTGAGGCCAGTTCCTCCTCACTCACATCTCGCTCGCAGCGCCAGGGGGTCAGGTTGGCAAAACCGCAGCTGGCCAACGCGCGACGTTCGTCCAGGTCCAGGAGCTTGCCCTCAGGGAAAATGGCGAACCCTGAACCCTGG
>VBIA01000008.1 GCA_005879985.1 Chloroflexota bacterium
TACGTCACGGTCGGCCGCAAAGGCCGCGACTTCCTCCTGCGCTACCGGCGCCAGGTGATCGCGGAGGTGAGCGGAGTGGCCGACCGGCCGACCATGGCCCAGATCCTGCCCGCCATCACGGTTGCGCTGGACGAGTACACGAAGGGCAACACCGACGCGGTCATCCTCTGCTACTCGAAGTGGATCTCGACCATGCGCCAGGACCCCACGGTGCAGACGCTCATCCCGGCCGAGATACCGAAGCGCGCTGGCACCGCGGAGCAATCAGGGCCGCGCGCCGACTACATCTACGAGCCCGACCCCGAGTCCGTCCTGGACGGCCTGCTTCCCCGCTACGTGGAGACGCAGATCTTCCAGGCCGTGCTGGAGAACAAGGCCAGCGAGTACTCGGCCAAGATGATCGCGATGCAGAACGCGACCAACGCCGCCGGTGACCTGATCGACGCCCTGACGCTTTATGCGAACAAGGTTCGCCAGGCCGGCATCACCACCGAGCTGATGGAAATCGTGAGCGGCGCCGAGGCAATGCGCGCCGCTGAGAGCTAGTAAGGGGGAATCGATGGCGCCGACGAAGAGCAAGACTGGTGAGGGCAAGGTCAGCCAGGTCATCGGCGCTGTGGTGGACGTCGAGTTTCCGCCCGGCGAGCAGCCTGAGCTGTTCGAGGCCCTGCAGGTCAAGGTCGGCGACGGTCGCACCGTAGTCCTCGAGGTCGAGGGCGCCATCGGCGACAACGTAGTGCGCTGCATCGCCATGGACGCGACAGAAGGTTTCCGGCGCGGCGACAAGGTGATCGCGACTGGCGCGCCCATCTCAGTGCCGGTCGGCGTCGAGACGCTCGGCCGCATGTTCAATGTGATCGGCGCGCCAATCGATGACGAGCCCGCGCCCGAAGGCATCACGCGCTGGCCCATCCACCGTCCGGCGCCGCCCGTGTCCGAGCAGCAGGCGAAGGTCGAGATCCTCGAGACCGGCATCAAGGTCATCGACCTCATCTGCACGTTCGCCAAGGGCTCGAAGATCGGTCTGTTCGGCGGAGCGGGCACGGGCAAGACGGTGATCGTGCAGGAGCTCATCCGCAACATCGCCTACCACCACAAGGGGCGCTCGGTGTTCGCCGGCGTGGGCGAGAGGACCCGCGAAGGCAACGACATGTACAAGGAGATGGAGGACGCGGGCGTGCTGCCGCAGACGGCGCTCGTGTTCGGCCAGATGAACGAGCCGCCGGGCGCACGCGCTCGAGTGGGCCTCACCGGTCTGACCATGGCCGAGTACTTCCGCGACGAGGAGGGCGCTGACACGCTGCTCTTCGTCGACAACATCTTCCGGTACCTGCTCGCGGGCTCCGAGGTGTCGGCGCTCCTCGGGCGCATGCCGTCGGCCGTGGGTTACCAGCCGACGCTGGCCACCGAGATGGGCGAGCTGGAAGAGCGCATCACGTCGACCAACAAGGGCTCGATCACCTCGGTGCAGGCCGTGTACGTGCCGGCCGACGACTACACCGACCCCGCCATCCAGACCGTGTTCGCGCACCTCGGCGCAACGCTCCGTCTCGAGCGGTCGCTCGTGGAGATCGGCATCTACCCGGCGGTCGACCCGCTCGGGTCGTCGAGCCGGTTCGTCGAGCCGTCCATCGTCGGCCAGGACCACTACGACGCAGCGCAGGGCGTGAAGAAGATGCTGCAGCGCTACAAGGACCTGCAGGACATCATCGCGATCCTCGGCATGGAGGAGCTTTCCGAGGACGACAAGCTCACGGTGTCGCGGGCGCGCAAGGTCCAGCGGTTCCTATCCCAGCCGTTCAACGTCGCCCAGCGCTTCACGGGCCGCGAGGGCAAGCTGGTTTCAATAGCCGACACCGTGCGCGGTTTCAAGGAGATCCTCGAGGGCAAGCACGACGACCTGCCGGAGCAAGCGTTCTACATGGTCGGCACAATCGAGGACGCCCGCGCGCAGGGCGAGGCGATGAAGAAGAAGCAGTGAGCACCTTCTGGTTTTGTGCACAAACGCGGGTTATCTCTGCAGGATTCCCTGATTTTGTGCACAAAAGCGGCTTTGGGAGCTCGGGCTAGATGCCAGTACCGCTACGCGTGGTCAGCGTCGAGCGCAGCCTGTTCGAGGGCGACGTCGACTTCATCGTCGCCAACGGCGCCGACGGCGAGCTTGGCGTGCTGCCGCGCCACGCTGCGCTCATGACGATCCTCAAGCCCGGCGCGCTGAAGATCGTCCAGGGCACCGAGGAGCAGTTCCTGTTCGTCGGCGGCGGGTTCCTGGAGGTGCTGCCCGATCGCGTCACGGTGCTGGCAGATGTTGCCGAGCACGCCGAAGAGATCTCGATCGAGCAGGCCGAGGCGGCTCGCAGGCGCGCCCAGGAGCGGCTCGCCGGCACACTGTCCACCTCGGAGGAGGTCGAGTTCAACCAGGCGCTGGCGATAGCGGAGGCGCGCCTGCGGCTCGCGCGTGCACGCCGCGGGTAAGGACCACGACCTGGTTCTGAAGATCACGGGCGGGGCACCGCTCGCAGGGGATCTGTGCGTCAGCGGTTCCAAGAACGCGGCCCTGCCCGAGATGGCCGCCGCCCTCCTCACCGAGGAGCCGGTGCACCTGAAGAATGTGCCGCGCGTCACCGACACGCATGTGATGGCGCAGGTCCTCGAGAGCATCGGCGCGAAATGCGCAGGCGAGGGCGCGATCACCATCGACGCCCGTGGCGCGTCGGAACCTCGCGTGTCGGACGACCTGGGCAGGCGCATGCGCGCGACCATCCTGCTGCTGGGCGCATTGATCGGACGCTTCGGCAGCGCCCGACTTCCGCGCCCGGGCGGCGACGACATCGGCGCCCGCCGCGTCGAGCAGCACCTGCGAGGACTCCGCCAGATGGGCGCGACCATCACCGAGTCCGCCAGCGAGCTGGTCGCGCACGCTGATCGCCTGCGCGGCGCCCGCATCGTCTTCGACCTTCCCACGGTCACGGGCACCGAGAACATCCTGCTGGCGGCCGTGCGCGCCGAGGGCCGCACTGAGATCTTCAACGCCGCGCGCGAGCCGCACGTCCAGGACCTGTGCCAGCTGCTCGGCAAGATGGGCGCCCGCATCGAGGGCATCGGCACCGAGCGGCTCGTGGTAGACGGCGTGCCCGAGCTGGGCGGTGCCGAGCACACCGTGGTGCCGGACTACCTCGAGGCCGGCACATACGCGATCGCCGCGGTGGCCGCGGGCGGTGAGCTGCGGCTCGAGTGCAGCCGGCCCGAGGACCTCAACATCGTCCTGCTCAAGCTCGAGCAGGCGGGCGCGCGCGTCGAGGTGGGCGAGGGGTGGTTTCGCATAGGGCGGCGCGAGGGATCGAAGATCCTGCCGACCGACATGTCGACGTGGCCGTTCCCCGGGTTCCCGACCGACCTTCAGGCGCAGTACATGGCCCTGATGACGCAGGCCGACGGCGAGACCGTCATCTCCGAGTACGTGCACGAGAACCGCTTCCAGCATGTGAACCAGCTGGCGAAGATGGGCGCGAGCATCAGCGTCGAGGGCCGGCTGCACGCGTCCGTGCACGGCCCAAGCCGGCTGAAGGGGACGGAGCTCGCGGTGCCGGACATCCGCTCAGGCGCGGCGCTGGTAATCGCTGCGCTGTGCGCGGAGGGCGACTGCGTGCTGCACAACGCCTGGCACGTGGCTCGTGGCTACGAGGACATGACGGGCAAGCTGACCGCGGTCGGCGCTCGCATCGAAAGCGTGACGGTCGAAGCCGATCCGCGTGGTGGAAGCCGGACTTATGAGTGAGGTCGTGTGTACATCACGCCCCCACCCGGCGCCGCTTGCAGCGGCGCACGACCTCCCCACAGAGTGGGGAGGTCAATGACGGACGTTGGGGGCAGTAGCACGGACTGTGCTGTCTAAGAAGATTGGTATCGACCTCGGAACGTCGACCGTCCTGATCTACGTCAAAGGCGAGGGCGTCGTGGTCAACGAGCCGTCGCTGGTGGCGGTGAACCGCGACGGCACGCGCATCCTCGCCATCGGCCGCAAGGCGCAGGAGATGATCGGGCGCACGCCAGACGCCATCAACGTGGTGCGGCCTGTGCGCGACGGCGTCATCACCGACTTCGTCGTGACCGAGGGCATGCTCCACCACTTCATCGGCAAGGTGCAGGGCCGGCAATGGATTTTCAAGCCCGAGATCATGATCTGCGTCCCGTCCGACGTCACGTCGGTCGAGCGGCGCGCGGTGACGGAGGCCGCGATCTCGGCCGGCGCGCGCCAGGCCTGGCTGATCGACGAGCCGCTCGCTGCCGCCATCGGCGCGGGCCTGCCCATCAACGAGCCGCGCGGCAACGCGATCTGCGACATCGGCGGAGGCACGACGGAGATCGCCGTCATCTCGCTGTCGGGCATGGTCGTCGCGCATTCGATTCGCGTCGGCGGCAACCGCATCGACGACGCAATCGCTGCCTACCTCAAGCGCAAGCACAACCTGCTCGTCGGCGAGCGGATGGCGGAGGAGATCAAGATCTCCACCGGCGCCGCGGTGACGATGAAGGAGCCGCTCACCGGCGAGGTGCGCGGCCGCGACCTGCTCTCCGGGCTGCCTCGAAGCCTCGAGGTTTCGTCCAACGAGATCGTCGAGGCGATCCAGGAGCCGCTTCGCCTCATCGTCGGCGCGATCCGCACGGTGCTGGAGGAGACCCCGCCCGAGCTGGCCGCTGACATCTTCGACCGAGGCATCGTCCTTTCGGGTGGCGGCGCCCAGCTGCGCGGCCTCGACCGGTACGTGGCGATGCACACGGGCATCCCGACGGTGGTGACCGAAAGCCCGCAGACGTCAGTCGTCCGCGGCACCGGCCTCGCGCTGGAGAACTTCGAAGTGCTCAAACGTAATCAGGCCTACCTGCGGTAGACGCGGCAAATCCGTTGCGGTGCGCCCCCTCCCTGACCCTCCCCACAAGGTGGGGAGGTCAGTAGCACAGGCGTGACCGGACTTCATGTGGCGGTCGACGGTTACGGGCTCTCGCGGCCGAGGGCGGGCGTCGGCGTCTACACAAAAGAGGTCCTGCATGCGATGGCGGTGGCGAGGCCCGACTGCCGCATGACGGTGTTCGTCCCTCAGGGCGTGGAGCCGCCCAACGGCTCGCCCGCGATCGCGCACCGTCCGCTCCCGTCGGCGCGCTTCATCGGCCGCCATCTCCAGTGGCCCGGGCGGATCCGCGCGCTAAGGCCCGACGCGTTCTTCGGTCCGGCCGGCGTACTGCCGCTGCGTGAGGTCGGCTGCCCGACCGTGATCACGGTCCACGACCTCGCGATCTATCGCAAGCGCGAGTGGTTCCCCGCCGGCCAGCCGCTCAGCACGGGCTGGATCGTGCCCCGGTCAATGCGGAACGCGGACCGCGTGATCGCCGTGTCCAGGAACACCGCGTCCGACCTGCAGGCGATCTTCGGAGTGCCCGCGTCGCGGATCTCGGTGGTCCACGAGGGCGTGTCCAAGATGTTTCGGCCGCTCGGCTCAGAGGATCTCAACGACGCGCGCGCGCGCCTGAAGCTGCCGGAGCGATTCATCCTGTTCGTCAGCACCATCGAGCCGCGCAAGAACCTCGAGACGCTGCTCGAGGCGTGGGCGATGATGCGGGACCGCCCCGACCTGGTGGTGGTCGGAGGCTGGGGCTGGCGCTATGAGGCGATCCGCGCGCGCATGCAGAGGCTCGGTCCTGGCCTGCACCACCTCGAGGGACTCGATCCGGCGGAGCTGCCGGCCGTTTACAACCTCGCCCTCATGCTCGCGCACCCCGCGTGGTACGAGGGCTTCGGCCTCCCGCCGCTGGAGGCGATGGCGTGCGGCACGCCGGTCGTCGTGTCGAACTCGTCAAGCCTGCCCGAGGTGGTGGGTGACGCCGGCGTGATCGTGCCGGCGGACAGCCCCGAGGCGTGGCGTCAGGCGCTCGAGGCGGTCGCGGGCGACGCCGACCTCGCGGCCGACCTGCGCCGTCGCGGCATCCTCCGCGCGGCCGAGTTCAGCTGGGAGCGCAGCGCCGACCTCACCTGGAAGGTGGTCGACGAGGTGGTCACACAAGCGAGCACGTGAAGCTGCGCTCAGCTCAGCGCTTCGCGGAGCACGTCGGCAGTCTGCTGAGCACAGCGATCCCATGTGAACTCGCGCGCGCGCTTGACCGCTCGATGCGTGATCGAAGCGCGAGCCTCTCCGTCCGCCGGCGCTTGCGACCTCGGGCAGCGAAGATGTCCGCGCGGCCACGACCACCTGGCCGCGCGCCATCGCCTCCAGCACAGGCAGGCCGAAACCTTCGTACAGGCTGGGTACGACCACCGCCCTGGCGCGCTTGTAGAGAAGCTCGAGCGTCTCGTCGTCCACCCGTCCCAGCACCCGGCAGGCCTTCGACGCTCGCAGCTTCACGGCCAGCGCCGAATCCACCTCCGGGCCCGCGACCGCGAGCGTGAGGCCCGGTACACGCTCGACCGCGGCGAGCGCGGCCAGCTGGTTCTTGCGCGCTTCGACGCGTCCAACCTGGAGCACGAAGTCACCGGTCAGCCCCAGGGCGCGGAGCTGAGATGCCGACGCGGGGCGCCCGCCTGGAGTCTCGCCGCCACCGTGAGGAACCACACGGATGCTGCTCGGGTTGGCGCCGTACAGCGACTCGAGGTCGTTGCGCGTCGATTCGGAAACCGCGATCAGCACCCGGCATCGACTGACGGCCCAGCGCGTGGTCAGTTGCAGGTAGATTCGCTGCGACGCCGAGTACGCCTCCGGATGACGTTCGAACGCGAGGTCGTGCACGACCGCCAGCGCGCGACCGGTCCATGCGAAAGGAATCGAATGCCCGGGCACGAACAGCAGATCCGGCCGCACGCCCGCAAGCGCGATCGGCAGCCTCACCTGCGACCAAAACCGCCAGAACGGCAGCACCGTGACGTCGACGCCGAGATCCGACTTAGGCCGGGAGGCGAAGAACCGAAACGTCAGGTCTGGCGCCACGCCGGGCAGCCGCGAGCAGAGCTCGCGCGTGTAGCGCTCGGTTCCCGTAACGACCTCGCGAGTCGCGGGGTTGATATCAACCGCGATGACCTGGCTCACGATCGCGGGCGGCACACCGACGTCACGGGCCTCGACCTTAAGCTAGGCGCCGTGGTCGCGACCATCGGGTCTTCAGGCATCCCGGTCGCTACCCACACGGTGGATCATGCCAATCTCGCGCGCATGGACGCGCTGTTTGTCATCACGAACACCGAGGTCCAGACGGCCTCCTGAGCCCTCAGACCCAGACCCGGATCCTCGGAGTCCGCGTGGACTGCGTCGACATGGAGTCGGCGCTGCGGCGCATCGAGTCGCTGATCGAGGAAGGCGGCCATCACCTCGTTGCCACGGTCAACCCCGAGTTCGTGATGCGCGCCCGAAGCGATCCCGAGTTCGCCCGCGTCCTCGAATCCGCCTCGTTGTGCATCCCGGACGGCCAGGGCGTCGTCTGGGCCGCGCGGCGCCAGGGATGCGAGATGTCGGGACCGGTGACCGGTGTGGACCTCATCCCGCCGCTGGCCGCGCTCTGCGCGAAGCGTGGCTGGCGCATGTTCCTGCTCGGAGCGGCGCCGGGCGTGGCGGACGAGCTGGCAAAGCGCCTCCGCGCGGAGAATGCGCGGCTCGAGGTTGAGGCCGCGGCGGACGACGAGTCGGCCGAGCTGGTCCGCCAGAAGCGGCCGCACCTGCTGCTGGTCGCATTCGGCGCGCCCAGGCAGGAGATGTGGATCGACCGCACCGGCCGTGCGGCCGGAGTGCCGGTGGCGATGGGCGTGGGCGGATCGTTCGACTACCTGACCGGTCGCGTCCCCAGGGCGCCGGCCTGGATGCGAAGCGCGGGGCTGGAGTGGCTTTTCCGGCTGGCGCGCCAGCCATGGCGTCTCAAGCGCATGGCGGTGCTGCCCGGCTATGCGATCGGCGTGCTCGCGCAGGGCCGTCAGGGCTCGGCTCCCT
Source organism: Chloroflexota bacterium (assembly GCA_005879985.1). Classification (GTDB taxonomy): domain Bacteria; phylum Chloroflexota; class Dormibacteria; order Dormibacterales; family Dormibacteraceae; genus CF-118. The sequence continues at coordinate 7,968 of VBIA01000008.1, forward strand.
AACATTTGGCGGCGATGTTGAGCGTCGTGATCCCGTGCTACAACGAGGAGGACCGCCTGCCCGCGACCGTGAAAGCGATCAAGAAGTACCTGGGCACGCGCGGCGACCGCTATGAGCTGATCCTGGCCGACGACGGCAGCGTGGACGGCACGCAGAAGGTCATCGCCGCGGCCATGGCCGGCGCGTCCAACGTCCACAACGTCCACCTGGTTCAGAACCGCGGCAAGGGACGCGCGCTTGCGGAAGGCGTCGCGATCAGCAAAGGCGACAGGGTCCTCCTCACCGACGCCGACCTGTCCACGCCGATCGAGGAGCTGCCCAAGCTCGAAGCGAAGCTCGACGCGGGCGTGGGCGTGGCCATCGCGTCTCGCTCCATCAAAGGCTCCGAGATCGTGGTGTCGCAGCCTGTCTACCGTGTGCTGATGGGGAAGACGTTCAACCTCATGGTCCAGGCGCTGCTGCTGCCCGGGTTGTGGGACACCCAGTGCGGCTTCAAGCTGTTCAAGGGCGACCTCGCGCGCTCCATCTTCGCCGACATGCGCACCGACGGCTTCGGCTACGACCCCGAGGCGCTGTTCCTGGCCAAAAAGCGCGGCGCGCGTATCGCGGAGGTTCCGGTTGTGTGGCGGCACTCCGCGCCGACCAAGGTGGCGGCGATCCGCCACTCCCTCGACATGTTCAAGGACCTGGTCGGGGTCCGGTTTCGTCGATACGCGCCGAGCAGGTGAGCATCGCGCCGCGCAAGACGTCGCCGACCGAGGTTCTCGTGGTGCTGCCGACGTACAACGAGCGCCCGAACGTTGAGCGTGTCGTGAGCGCGGTGCGCAAGCTCGGCCACGACGTGATGATCGTCGACGACAGCTCGCCTGACGGCACCGGCGAGATCGCCGATCAGCTGGCTGCTTCTGATCCCGGCGTGCGGGTGCTGCACCGTCCCAGCAAGCTGGGGTTGGGCAGCGCCTACAAGGACGCGTTCCGGATCGGACTCGAAGACGGGTCGCAGCTGTTCGTCGAGATGGACGCCGATGGATCACACCGGCCGCAGGACCTGCTGCCGATCGTGGACGCGGCCCGCGAGAGCGGCGGGCTAGCCCTCGGCTCGCGCTACATTCCTGGCGGCTCGATCGAGGGATGGCCGCTGCGGCGCTGGCTGCTGTCGTGGGCCGCCAACGTCTACTGCCGCATGCTGCTGCGGGTGCCGACGCGGGACACCACATCCGGCTACCGCTGCTACACGAAAGACCTGCTGGCGCACATAGGGCTCGACGAGGTGCGCTCCCAGGGATACTCCTTCCAGATCGAGATGGTCTTCCGCGCGCGCCGCCTCGGCTACAAGGTGGTCGAGGTGCCCATCAAGTTCGAGGACCGCGTCGCCGGCGCTTCCAAGGTCTCTGAGAACGAGGTGCGCCGCGCGCTTTTGACAGTGCTTCGCTTGAGCCTGGGGCGATGGCGGCGGTAAGCGGCGCGGTGGCCGCGCCCGCGGGCGCGGTGCGAAAGGGCCTCGGCGAATGGACGCTTCCCGTCGCGACCGGGCTCTTCCTGGCGCTCGTGACCGCCGCGCCGTACGTGTACGGCTACCTGGCTCAGCCGCATGGCCAGGTGTTCTTGGGCTTCTTCTACCTGGGCGACGACGCCAACACCTACCTCGCCAAGATGCGTCAGGGCTTCGAAGGCGCGTGGTCGTGGCAGAACCGCTACACGACCGAGGAGAGCCCCGCCGCATACCTGTTCATGTTCTGGCTGCTGCTGGGCCACGTCGCTGCGATCGCCGGCCTGCCCCTGATCGTCGTCTTCCACCTGGCGCGGGTGGCCGCCGCCGTCGCGCTCATGGCCGCCGCCTGGCTGTGCATCACGCACTTCATCCAGGACCGCGGCGCCCGGCTGTTCGCCTTCTTCTTCCTGGCGTTCGGCCTGGGTATGGGGTACGTGATCCAGGCGCTCGGCCACCCGGTCGTCTTCGGCAATCCCACTGACACGCTCGACTGGCGCATGCCAGAGCTGACCGCGTTCTACTCGATCCTCGCGCTGCCCCACTTCGCGTGGTCGGGCGTCTTCGCGGCGCTGGGGATTCCGCTCACGCTCAAGGCGATCGAGCGGGGCGACGTGCGCCTGGGAGCGCTCGCCGGACTCGCGTGGCTCGGCCAGGCGTCGATCCATCCGCAGATGCCGATCCTCATGGGCGGCGCGACGGCCGCCGCGATGCTGCTGCGCAGGCCCTCAACCAGGCAAGGCTGGGTCGCCGGCGCGCTCGCGTTCGCGATCCCCGCGCCGTACATCCTCTACGCGTACTTCGCGTTCATCGGCAACCCGGAGGTGCAGCGATGGACGTTCCACTCCAAGAATGCGCTGCCGCCGGAGGGTTTCAGCTTCCTGTTCGCCATCGCGCCGCAGCTGCTGCTAGCCGTGGTCGGGATACCGGGAGCGCTTCGCCGCCGCAGCCGCGAGGACCTGTTCCTCATTGCCTGGCTGGTGCTGCTGGCGGCGATCCTCTACCTGCCCAACCCCGCCGGCGACCTGCGGCGAAGGTTCCTCGACGCGCTGTACATCCCCCTGGTGATCCTTGCGGCGCGAGGGATGTTCGAGGTGATCCTGCCGCGATTCCGGAGCGCGCGGGCGCGGCGGCTCATTCCGTTCTCATACGTCGCCTTCGCCGCGGTGGGCAGCGCGTTCCTGGTGCTGGCGCCGATGCTGGTCGCGACGCAGCCGCAGTACGTGATGAGCCGGCCGTACTACGGTGGGCTCACCTGGCTCGGCGACCAGCCGCAGGGCCGCGTGCTGTCGATGCCGGGCATCGGGTTGTACGTCCCGGCCTATTCGCCCGACACCGTCTATGTCGGGCATTACGACGAGACCTTCGACTACTACACGAAGACGCAGACGGCGTTGGACGTGCTCACCGGGAAGTCGGACATCGAGGCCTTCGACCAGGAGAACCACATCAGGTACGTGATCTGGACCTCAGACCTGAAGACGCCGCCGCCTGCCGCGCTGGGGCCGCCGGCCTACGACACCCCTGATTTCAAGATCTGGAAGCTGTATTAGGCAGGGGATAGGCAGTGCGGCGGCGCGACCCAGTTGACGTGCCGCACGTAGATCACCGCAACTGAGTCTGAATAGACGAGCTGCCAGTCGCTCTGGCCGGCCAGCACGTTGGCCAGGGCCTCGCCGCGGTTGTACACGATGTAGTCGACCTGGCAGTCGTCGAGCACCTGCTTCCAGTCGGGGCGCAGCGTCTGCACGTCCTCGTACTTGTTGAGCAGGTCGTCCCCCATGAGCGCCGCCTCACCGAAGATGAACACCCGCCGGTTCGGCTGGGGGTAGAACCGGTTGGCGAGGTAGCCGCCCCAGCCGTACTGGTTGTACATGCGCGAGCCCACGTCCGGGTGCGCCGCGAGCCAGTCCGCGGCGCCGACCGGGTAGCTCGACGCGTCCAGCGAGGCCTGCTTGTCCGGGTTGATGTCGCCTGTGACATGGATCACCGTCGCGGCCGTGATGACGACGAGCGCGAAGGCGGTGACGGCGGCGAAAGCCGGGCGCGCCGGCGTCTCCAGCTTCCATTTCCGCGATGCGGCGAACTCTCGCCACCACGCGCCGTAGGTGTTGATCAGGACGGGTGTCGTGGCCGCGACGAACAGCGCCACGTTGCGCACCGACTGCAGCGCCAGCGCCAGCGAGGCGATGAACAGCAGGAACTCGTAAAGGGAAGGGCGGCGGAGCGCAAAGCCGCCGATCATGATCAGGATCATCGCCTCGAACGGCAGCAGGTAGCGCTGATGGAAGTCAGGCGAGAACCACTCGACTATCAGCTTCTCCTGCGCCACGCTGCCGACGGTGTTGAAGGGATAGAGGTAGACGCTCAGCCCGTGGGGTGTTGCGAGCACCGCCAACGCTGACGCGGCCGTGATGATGCCGAGGAACTTCAGGTGTGCCCAGTGCGCCGGGTTGGCGCGGTCCAAGGCCCACATGACGAGCTCGGAAGCGAGGGCGGTGCCGAGCCAGACGAATCCGATGACCCAGCCGCCATGGAGGTTGGCCCAGACCGCCATCACGAGCGGGAAGTACATGAGCATCCGGCTGCG
>VBIA01000009.1 GCA_005879985.1 Chloroflexota bacterium
TGCTCGTGATCGGCGCCGGGTACGGGGTTGCCGGCTACGTGACCGCCGGGAACAAGCTCACCGCGGCCAACAGAGCCATCGACGCCGTCACCTCGCATCGCAGCGCGTTCGACAACGCGCCGTCTACGTTCGACATCCAGCGGTCCGACGCCAAGGCCTTTCAGTCAGACGCCGCCGCCTGGGTCCAGACCTGGACCAGCCAATCGACGACCATCACAAGCGATCAGGGGACGCTGACCACGGCAGGCGGCAAGCTGCGCGACCAGCAGTGGCTGACGGTCGTCCGCAAAGGAAGCCTCGACAGCGCCTCTGGCCGCCTCGATCACGCCCACAAAGCCCTAGATGCGGCGAAGACGGTCGCCGTCGACCGCCAGGCCGAAGGGAAGTTCCTGGTGGCTTACGCGACTTTCCTCAATGACGTCGCGACATTCATCACCAAGGACCAGGGCGGCGATTCGCTGGGCGCGCTCGCCGCCGCGTCGCAGTTTCCGGCAGACGCTGACAAAGCCGTGAGCCTGTCCGGAGACCCCCAGTTTCCGTCCGAGCTGCGCGCGTATATGCGGTCGGTGGCGACCGTTTTCAAGGATCTCGTCGATTACCTCAACGCCGTTACAAAGGGCGACGACGCCACGGCCAGGTCGCTTCAGGCCAAGACGAACGATGACATCAACGCCGAAAAGCAGATCGACATCTCGCAGGTATCGACCAAGATCGACGAGTTCTACCAGCCCTACATCGACACCTATCACAAGGAGCTGTCGCTGGCCGCCGGCGGTTAGGCTTTCTTCCGGCGAGCCTCAGCGGCGGTGGCCAGGATCAGCTGCACCGCAAGTGCGACCGCCAGCACATAAGCGACGCCCTCGACGTGCAGCCGAGGCAGCGCGAGCCAGGCGGCGGCGAGGATGGCGACGCTGACGCCTGACTGGACCCAGTCGCCGACGAACAGGCCAATCACCTCAGAGGCGGCGGCGCGGAGCCACTTCATGCGAACGCCGGCCTGCGGATGAGCCCGATGGCGACCCGTGACGCCAGGAAGTAGAGGGCGGCGAGGCCCACGATGGAGACGAAATCGAGCGGCCACGAGACTCCCATGCCCTCGGCGGCCCAGAACGTGCCGACGCTCGTGAGGATGATCCCCACCGCGTACTTCAGCGTGTTCTCAGGCACCTGTGCTAGCGGCCTGCGGATGATCACGCCCGCGATAGCCACGACGAGCATCGCCAGCAAGCCGCCGGCGACAGCGACACCCATGCCGCCGCTGGTGCCGCCAACCGCGATGACGATGAACACGACCTCCAGGCCTTCGAGGAACACGCCCTTCAGGGCAAGGGTGAAACCGATCCAGTCAGTCTTTTCGTGGTCCGCGCGCAGGGATTCGACGGTCTGCGCGTACGCGCGGTTCTCGTCGTGCATGGCGATCACCCCCGCCGAACGAAGCACTGCCTTGTGCAGCCAGCGCAGTCCGAACAGAACTATCAGCGTGCCGATGATGAGCTTCAGCGTCAGCTCGGGCACGCGCGTGACGATGAGCTGGCCGAATATCGCCACCAGCAGGGCCAGCAGGCCGAGCGCGGAGAGCGTGCCGAGAAGCGGCGCACGCCAGCCTCGAGTGAGGCCGACCGCGAGCACGATTGTGAGCGCCTCGACCGACTCGACAGCGGAGCCCAGGAACGCGGCGCCGAACGTCAGCAGCTGAGCGCCCATCGAAGGAGAGATTACCTAAGCGCCTGCAAGCGTTTAATGGGGCGGTGCAGCCCGGGCTCTACAGCGAGCAGTCGATAACCAGGCGCATCAACCGCGAGAACGTGCTGTTGCTCGGCGGCGGCCGGGCGCTGTTGATGCAGCTCGCTCATCCTTCTGTGGCCGCCGGCGTCGACGACCATTCCGACTTTCGCACTCACCCAGTGCGCCGCTTGCGCCGCACGATCCGCATGACGATGGCCATAGTGTTCGGCGACAGCGACACCGCACTCGCCGCAGCTCGCGCGGTCAACGGGGTGCACGCCCGCGTCCGCGGCGACGACTACCACGCGCTAGACCCCGAGCTGCTCCTCTGGGTCCACGCGACCCTGGTCGACTCCGCGCTGGTCACGTATGCGACGTTCGTGCAGCCGCTCACCGATCGCGAAAGGGACGAGTTCTACCAGGAGTCGAAGCTGCTGGGTGAGCTGCTGCGCATCCCCGGCGACGCGTTTCCAAAGTCGATCACAGACTTCGACCGCTACGTCGCGGAGATGATCGCCTCGGGCACGGTGTCGGTCACGGACCGCGCTCGCGCGCTGGGCAGGCTGGTGCTGCGGCCGCGGCTCCCGCTGCTACCGGGGCCGGCGATGATCCCGTTCGAGATCGTCACCGCGGGCCTGCTGCCTCAATCGCTGCGCAAGCAGTACCACCTCGCCTGGGGTCCTGCGCAGCGGCGCGCGTTTCGTCTGGCGACCGCGACGGTGCCGCGAGTCGTGAGGTTCACACCGGCGCTGCTGCGGGTTTGGCCCTTGCCGGGCCGAAACGTGACGCTTACTCCACAGACAAGATGAATGGGTAGTGGAGCTGCCCGCCCTGCTGGACCTCGACGTCCAGCGCCGGGTAGCTCGACCGGATCGATGACTCGAGCAGCTCGAGCTCCTCGTCGGTGGCGTCCTCGCCGCGGTACACAGTGACCAGCTCGTAGTCATCCGGCCCGAGCTTGCCAAGCGCCTTCTGCACGACCTCCGCGTAGTCGTTGCCCGTGAACTCGAGCTTGTCGTTGACGAGCCCGATGACGTCGCCCTTCTTCACTCGCAGTCCGTTCGATCGCGTGTCGCGCACGGCATGCGTGACCTCGATCGTCTGCACCCGCTCGGCCTCCGCGCGCATGCCGGCCACGTTCTCGTCGACGCTGCGATCCGGGCTGAACGCGACGACCGCGGCGACGCCCTGCGGCACGTTGTGCGTCTCGATGAGGTGCACCTTCTTCTTGGTCAGGCCGGCGATCTCCTTCGCCGCGAGGATGACGTTGCCGTTGTTTGGCAGCAGGATGACGTGGTCATAGGGCACAGCATCGACTGCGGTGAGCATGTCCTGCGTGGATGGGTTGAGCGTCTGGCCGCCTTCGACGATCGCGTCCACCCCGAGCGCCCTGAAGATCTCGACCAACCCTTTGCCGGCCACGACGGCGACCATGCCGACGCCGTTGGCTCGCGGCGGCTTGGCGGCCGCAGAAGCCTCGCCCTCGAGGATGCGGCGGTGCTGGCTCGACATGTCGCCGACGTTGAGCTTCAGCAGCTTGCCGTACTCGCCGGCGACACTGATCACGCGCGTCGGGTCGTCCGTGTGCACGTGCACCTTGACAAGCTCGGGCTCACCGACCACGAGCACCGAGTTGCCGAGGGACTCGATGTGATTGCGGATTCTCTCTTCGTCGAGTGCCTGCCCTTCGATGAGGAACTCGGTGCAGTAGCCCCAGCCTCCTTCGGGCAGATCCATCGAGACCTGCGCGGCCTTCACCTTGGTCGGTATGGCGACCAAGACGTCCGCCTCCTCGATGGTCTTGAGCATGCCCTCGAGGATGATCTGCAGCCCGAAGCCGCCGGCGTCGACCACGCCCGCGTCGCGAAGGATCTGCAGCTGGCTCGGGGTCTTGAGCACGGCAGAGCGCGCGCCTGCCGCCGCGGCGGCGATCACGCTGGTCGCGCTGGCGTCGGGCTCCAACGCGGCCGCGGTGGCGGTCCGGCCCGCTTCACGCGCGACCGTGAGGATCGTGCCCTCGGTCGGCCGGTTGACGGCACGGTACGCAGCGTTGGCGGCCTCCTCGAACGCTGCCGCCAGCTCCTTCGGCTGCAGCGTCGCCTTTCCCTCCACCGCGCGCGCGAAGCCCCGAAAGATCTGGGAGAGGATCACGCCAGAGTTGCCGCGCGCACCCATGAGGCTTCCATGCGAGGCGAGCCGAGCGATCCTGCTGACCTCGTTGGCGTTCGACTCCTTGATGTCTTCGACCGCCGACTGCAACGTCAGCAACATGTTGGTGCCCGTGTCGCCGTCCGGCACCGGGAACACGTTGAGCCGGTTGACCTCTTCCTGGTTGGCAGCGAGCCAGTTCAGGCTCCCGAGCAGGGCCTGCTTGAAGAGCGGACCGTCCACACTGGACGGCCGGTTCGCTCCCCCCAACCTAACGCCGTTCTTCCCTGACGCCCTGGACGTTGACGTTGACCTCCATGACCGGCACTTCAACGGATCGTTCGACGGCAAACTTCACGGCTTCCTGGAGGTTGTGGGCGACCTCAGTGATTCGGATGCCGTACTGGATGACCACATACACGTCGATGGCCAGCCCGCCATCGACCTCGGAGACCTCCACGCCTCGATCGACGCTCTCGCGGTGCAGCAGCTCCGCGAACCCGTCCCTCATGCCCCGTGCCGACATGCCGGCGATGCCGTAGCAGCGCAGCGCGGCGTGCCCGGCGACCGCCGCCACGGCGGCCGGAAAGACCTCGATCCGTCCCCACGGCTGCGAGTGGCCGAGCGCGGTCGTCGTTTTCGAGGCCATGAAAGGCAAATGGTACAATTGCGACCCGCCGGCGACCGCTGCGGCCGTCGAGGCGATCTCCCCCCACCGGAAGGATTTTCATGGCCAAACGCTGCGCGATCTGCGGCAAGGAGCCGCAATACGGACACCACGTGAGTCACGCCAAGAACCGGGTCAACCGGAGGTTCGAACCCAACCTCCAGATGGGCCGCGTGACCATTGCCGGGCGGGCTGTGCGGGCCAAGGTCTGCACGCGCTGCCTGCGCACGTACGCCGCCTAGCCTCGCCAGCCTGAGCGACGGCACCTACCTCGTCCTCGGCCTCGTCGGCTTCCTCGCGGCGGCTGCCGTCCAGTACGGGTTGTACGCGTCGATGCTGCAGCGCGCGCTCCGGCTCGCCGATCTCGAGCTGGCACGACCGGCCATAGGGCGCTGGGTGAAGACGGTTCTCGTCTTTCAGACATTGGTCCTGCTGGCGACCGGCTCGTACGTCGCGGTGATGGCGTCGAGGCACCTGCATGGCATCGCCTGGACAGCGCCAGCGATCGGCGCCGTCATCGGCACGGCTCTTCCTCTTCAGCTGGCCGTGATGTCGATTCTTCGGGCGGGCCGGCGCTAGAGGTTAAGCCCGTGGACCTCGCCAAGCCTGGCGATGTCCCGGTGCAGCGCGGCCCAGACGCGCTCTTGCGCTTCGGGCCCCGGCATCACGCTCTCGGGATCGTTCAGATCCGCTGCCAGATCGGGCCGCTCGACCATCTCGGCGAAGAAGATCGTCCACGCACGCGGCACGACTTCGCGCACCGCATAGCCGCCGCCACCCAGCGCGACCCATCTCCCCTCGCACAGCTCATGCGCCAGCTCGTGAAAAGCCCGTCCCACATGCGGCCATATGCGCGTCGTTCCTGCGAGATGGGCGAGCGGGTCGAGGTAGTGCGTGTCGCACCCGTCCTGCGTGACAAGCACCGTCGGCTTGAACTTCCTCAGCAACGGCGGCACCACGCGGTTGAACCCTTCGAGCCACGGTTCGTCCCACGTGAATGGCACGTACGGCAGGTTCACGGCGGCGCCGCGGCCGGAGCCGCTGCCGGCGTTCTCGGGAAAGCCGGTGCCCGGAAACAGAAAGCGTCCGCTCTCGTGCAGCGAGATGGTGAGCACGTCGGGCTCGCTGTAGAAGATCTCCTCGACGCCGTCGCCATGGTGTACGTCGACGTCGATGTACGCGACGCGATGTCCTCGATTCTTGAGCCAGCGGCACGCGATCGCCGGGTCGTCGTAGGTGCAGAACCCGGAAGCTCGCGCGCGATGCGCGCGATGCAGGCCGCCCGCGGGGCTGAACGCGTGCAGGGCCGCACCACTCTCGACCGCCTCCGTCGCAACCATG
>VBIA01000171.1 GCA_005879985.1 Chloroflexota bacterium
CGATGCCCGCTAATGATTTCCTGCTGGAGCAGACCAAGGGCCTGCAGACGAACCTCGACGCGTTCGCCGCGGACTGCAAGGCGAAGACCACTTGCCAGTCAGGGCGCAGCGGTGATCCGATCGCGAAGATGGTGAATCTGCTCAACACTTTGGACAACCATCCTCTGCAGGTCGGTGACCGCCAGCTGACACGAGCGCTCGCGCTCTACGGCATCGGCGTGACGCTGTACACCACCGATGGGTGGCCTTACCTCGATCAAGCGCTGACGACCGCGCTGCAAGGGAACGGCCGGCTCTTGCTGACCTTCTCCGACCTTTACCTCGGCCGGCAATCCAACGGGTCGTACGACACCGAGACCGACTCCTTCATCGCCATCAGCTGCCTCGATCACCAGGTGCCGAGCGACATCGCGTCATACGACTCGCTTGGTCCGGCCTTCGCCCAGGCGTCGCCCGTGTTCGGCGCGGCCTTCCAGTACGGGAACTTGATCTGTGCCTACTGGCCGGTGCCGGCGAAGGTGCCGCCTGGACCACTGAACGTCGACGGCGCGCCACCGATTCTGCTTGTGGCCGGCCTCGACGACCCGATCACCCCCTACCGGCTGGCGCAGAACGCCGCGCAGCAGATTTCGGGTTCGGTGCTTTTGACCCGCCGTGGCTACGGCCACACCACATACGGCACCAGCGCCTGCGCCGGCGCTGCCATCGAGGCTTACTTCCTCGAGCTCACCGTCCCCGCCAACGGGACGGTCTGCAGCAGCTAAGCCCGACCCCCTGCCTGTTAAAGACCGGGCTGCGCGGTCAGGCCGCGCCGACGGCGACCTTGGCCCTGGAGAAGACGAGCTCGCCGCCCTTTGCACCGACCTCGACGGTGTCGCCCTCGACGAACTTGCCCTCGAGCATCTGCATCGCCAGCGGGTCCTGCACGAGGCGCTGGATCGCCCGCTTCAGCGGCCGTGCCCCGTAGACCGGATCCCAACCGCGCTCCGCGAGCAGCTTGCGCGCCGCGTCGGTCACGATCAGCGCGATCTTCCGCTCGGCCAGCCGCTTCTCGAGCCGCCGCAGCTGGATGTCAACGATCGATGCGAGCTGCTCCTGCGTCAGCGCGCGGAAGACGATGATCTCATCGACGCGGTTCAAGAACTCGGGCTTGAAGTGGTCGCGCAGCACCGCCATCACGGCGTCGCGGATTTCGTCGAAGTCGCGGTTGGCCATTTCCTGGATCAGCTGACCGCCGAGGTTCGATGTCATGATCAGGACGGTGTTGCGTAAGTCGACCGTCCTGCCCTGACCATCGGTCAGGCGGCCGTCATCGAGTATCTGCAGCAGAACATTGAACACGTCTGGATGCGCCTTCTCGATCTCGTCGAAGAGCACCACTGAGTACGGACGTCGCCTCACTGCTTCCGTCAGCTGGCCGCCTTCGTCGTAGCCAACGTAGCCCGGCGGGGCGCCGAGCAGCCGCGCGACGGTGTGCTTCTCCTGGTACTCGGACATGTCCAGGCGAATCAGCGCTCGCTCGTCGTCGAAGAGAAACTCCGCGAGTGCGCGAGCCAGCTCAGTCTTACCGACCCCCGTCGGACCGAGAAAGATGAAGGAGCCGACAGGGCGGTTCGGGTCTGACAGTCCCGACCGCGACCTGCGCACCGCGTTCGCGACCGCGCTCACAGCCTCGTCCTGGCCGATGACCCGCTCGTGCAGCCGGTCTTCCATGCGGATGAGCTTCGCCACCTCACCTTCCATCAGCTTCGAGACCGGGATTCCGGTCCAACGGGCCACGATCTCGGCGATGTCCTCCTCGCCGACCTCCTCCTTGAGCAGCGGCTGACCGCCCTGCAGTTCCGCTAGGCGAGCGTTGGCTTCCTGCAGCTGCTTTTCGATCTCGACGATCTTGCCGTAGCGCAGCTCGGCAGCCTTCGCGAACTCCGCCGCTCTTTCGGCCTTCTCGGCATCGTAGCGAACCTCTTCGAGCTGAGCCTTCACCTTTCGGATGCGCGCGATGACCTCTTTCTCCTGGTCCCAGCGCGAGCGCAGCGCGGTTCGCTTTTCGATTAGGTCGGCGAGTTGCTTCTCGATGCCGGCGAGCCGCTCCTTCGAGGCCTTGTCGGTCTCCTTGCGCAGAGCCTCGCGCTCGATCTCGAGCTTCCGGATCTGGCGCTCGAGCTCGTCGAGTTCCGCAGGCAGCGAGTCGATCTCGGTGCGCAGCCGCGCGGCGGCTTCGTCGATGAGGTCGATGGCCTTGTCGGGAAGGAAGCGATCCGTGATGTATCGGTTCGACAGAACCGCCGCCGCAACGATCGCTGTGTCCTTGATGCGGACTCCGTGGTGAACCTCGTAGCGCTCGCGCAGCCCGCGCAGGATGCTGATGGTGTCCTCGACCGAAGGCTGGTCGACGAAGACCGGCTGGAAGCGACGCTCCAGCGCAGCGTCCTTCTCGATGTGCTTGCGGTACTCGTCAAGCGTGGTCGCGCCGATCGCCCGCAGCTCACCGCGGGCGAGCGCAGGCTTCAGCAGGTTGGCGGCATCGATCGCGCCTTCCGCCGCGCCGGCTCCGACGAGGGTGTGCAGCTCGTCGATGAACAGGACGACCTGGCCGTTGGATCCCTCCATCTCCTTCAACACGGCCTTCAGGCGATCTTCGAACTCACCTCGGTACTTGGTGCCGGCGACGAGAGCGCCAAGGTCGAGCGCAATGACACGCTTGCCCTTGAGACCCTCGGGCACATCGCCCTGAGCGATTCGCTGGGCGAGACCTTCGGCGATCGCCGTCTTGCCCACGCCCGGCTCGCCGATGAGGACGGGGTTGTTCTTGGTGCGCCGCGAAAGAACCTGGATCACGCGGCGGATCTCTTCGTCGCGACCGATGACAGGGTCGAGCTTGCCCTCGGCCGCGAGCTTGGTCAGGTCGCGACCGTACTTCTCGAGCGCCTGATATTTGGACTCGGGATTCTGGTCGGTGACGCGCTGGTTGCCGCGGATCTGGCGCAGCGCGCGCAGAAGCGCGTCGTGCCCGGCACCCGCCTCCTTCAGCAGCTTCGTGTCGGCCAGCGCCAGCACGATGTGCTCGGTGGAGGTGTATTCGTCCTTCAGGCGTTCGGCTTCGCGCTCGGCCTTTTCAAGCACCTCATTGAGCGACTGACTGACGTATGGCTGTCCGCCGCTGACCTTCGGCATCCGCTCGATAGCGGACACCAGAGCAGGCTGCAGAGCCTGGATGGAAACGCCGGCCCGCTCGAGCTGCGGGCGACCGACGCCGCCTTCCTGGCTGATCAGCGCGAGCAGCAGGTGCTCAGGCTCAACCGCCTGTTGCCCGTGCTCGCGCGCCAGCTCGGCGGCGCCCTGGATGGCCTCCTGGGCCTTCTCAGTAAACCTGTCGATTCTCACAAGATGAGGCTACCCCGCGTTTTCGCGCCTCAAACCGCGCCCCCGTATCTTGGCGCAGTGCCCGAATTACCCGAGCTCGAGGCGCTGCGGATCCGTATGGGCCCGAGGCTCGACGGGAAGCTGATCACCGCAGCCTCGGTCGCCCCGAAGAAGGCGCACCTGCTCCGCTATCCCGTCGAGGAGTTCGCGCGCGAGCTCCCGGCCCGACGCATCACCTCGCTGACGCGGCGCGGCAAGCACCTGGTGTTTGCCACCGAGCTCGGCGGTGGCGGCTCCCCGCGCTGGCTGGTCATCAACCCGATGCTTGGCGGGCGGTTCCAGCTCGCCGGCGACGGCGAGGCTGTGCCGGCCACTCACGTGTTCACGATCCGGGTCGAGGGCAAGCAAGAGATGAGGTACCTCGACTTCCGGGACATGGGGCGGATCTACTGGGTTGAAGATCCGGCGAAGGAAGTGCCCGGCTTGGCCGAGCTCGGACCGGAGGCCGACACGGTGACCGAGATGGGGATCGAGGCCTTCCGCAAGCGGCTGCGACGCTTTCGCGACGAGCTCAAGGACCTCTTGCGGAACCAGGAGTTCCTGGCGGGGATCGGGAACGCGTACTCGGACGAGATCCTGTTCGAGGCGCGGTTGCTACCGCTCCGCAGGCGCGCGTCGCTCAAGCCGGCCGAGGAGGAGGAGCTGTTCGCGGCGATTCCGACGGTCTTGCGGCGGGCTGTCCAGGCGATCCTTGCGAATCCGAACTACGAGGAGTCAAAGCAAGATCGGTCGTTCATGGCGGTGCATATGAAAGGTGGGAAGACCTGCCCGCGGTGCGGCCACCGGATCAGCCAGCTCGGCTCCAACCGCGAGCCCTTGAACTTCTGCCGGGGCTGCCAGCTCTAGGCAGACCTACCCTCGCGGGCCCTCCCTCCTCCCGTGGTGGCCGAGGCCCCTCCCCCGCCTGGCTCACCGTACCGCTCGAAAAATTAGACGGGCGTGGCCGGAACCACAACCCAGCCTGTTAAGAGTGGTGCGGCAGGTTGGCGGCGATGGCGACGAGCAGCCGCTGGGACGCGACAGTGATCTCATCGACGGCGCCCTCGAACGCGGCCTCGTGCTTGGCCGTCGGCTTGGTGAAACCGCTCACCTTGCGCACGAACTGGCGCGCGGCGGCGCGGATCTCGTCGTCGGTCGCGACCTCATCGGCATGGCGCAGAGTCTTGATGCTTCGACACACGCCAGAAACGATAGACGGCGACGGGTCAGCGGCGACGGGGGGGCGGCAGCTCGGGGAGGTCGGACGGCGCCAGCCGGCCCGGATCCAGGCCGGCCCGCTTGAGCATTGCGGACGCAAGGCGTTCGTATCGACGCTCGGCGAGATCTCCCACCGGGTCCGAGCTCGCGGACATCAGCTGGCGGAAGCTCAGCGTGGTCACCGCGCGAAATGCAAGCACGGCTCGCGCCTGGTCAGCGCGCCCAGTCACGGATGCGATCCGTACGAAGGCTAGCGCGGCCCCGATCTCGTGCATGTCCCGCCATCGCCACGTGCCGTACGGCAGCAGCACGAGCAGGATCGGCGGGACCGCCACCAGCAGCGCGAGCACTATCGCAAGCTTGAAGATCGCGTCGTGGATGTTGTGGCCCGCGGACACAAGCGGATCCCCCGAATACCTCTGCAGCGCGTTGGCCGTGTCGAGCAGGAACTGGGTGAGGTACGGGATCCCGCCCGGTATCGCGTGCCGGAACGAGTCAATCCAGTCGTTGAAAGTCTTGCCCGTGCTAGCGATGCCGTCGGCGATCACCTCGAGACCCATCACGGTCTTGTAGATCAGCCAGCCCAGCACCCCCCAACCCACCGACCAGATCACGGCTGACAGGTCCCCGAGCACGCGAAGGAACGCGGGCCACGCCCGGTCCGGATAAACCTTGACCATGCTGGGACCATAAGCCAGATGGACCGCGCCGGAGCCACATACTCACGGCGACTGCCCGACCTTCTCTCGCGCGCCCGGATCCTGCTGATCCCGGTTCTCACGATGGCAGCGCTGGCCGGAAACGGCCGCCTTGTCGGCTTCGGTCTGCTGCTGGCCGGCGCGACCGACTTCCTCGACGGCTACATCGCGCGCCGCCTCGGCGCCACCACGCCACGCGGCGCTCGGCTCGACGCGTTGGCGGACAACCTGCTTCTGGTGTCCGCGCTGGTCTGGCTGTTGTGGCTGCACCCTGAGATCCTGACGACCAGCGGGGCGCTGATCGCGGCCGCATGCGCGGTCCACATCGCTTCAATGGCCGCGGGTCTGATCAGGTCCGGGAGGGTGGTGAACCTGGACCGCCTGGGGTCGAAGCTGGCCGGCGGCTGCCTCTACGCGTTTGCTCTGGTCACGCTGCTGAGCGGTGTCTACGAGCCGGTTCTGCTCACGATTGCCGCGGGGGCTCTCATCGCTTCCTCCGCCGAGAACCTGCTCATCACCATGACCGAGGCCATCGCCACCAGCAGGAAGGCCCGCTCCCACAGACCCCATGCGGAGAAGCCGGTGGGCACCAGCACGACCGCGATCACGAGCAGCCCGATCATCGCCACGCCAAGCGCTCGCGAATAGCGCGCGTGCTAACACGCGAATGCCGGCGCTCGCGGTATTGAATGGCGGGAATTACCCGCGAGTGCCGGCACTCGGCGCGATTGGCGGAGGGGGAGGGATTTGAACCCCCGAGGGCCTTGCGACCCTAACGGTTTTCAAGACCGCCGCCATAAACCGGACTCGGCCACCCCTCCGTGGAGCATCACGGATTCTAGAAACGTCGCTCAGCGCTTACCGATGACGTCGACGCCGCCCAGGTACGGCCGCAGTTGCTCAGGAACCTCGATCGTCCCATCCGGGCGCTGGTACGTCTCCAGGATCGCGTCGATCGTGCGGGTCAGCGCGAGCCCGCTGCCGTTGATCGTGTGAGCGAACCGCGGCGGCGCGCCACGTGACGGCCGGTAGCGGATGTTCGCCCTCATCGCCTGGAAGTCGTTGAACACCGAGCACGACGACACCTCGAGGTACCTCCCGAGACCTGGACACCACGCGTTGAGGTCGTACTTCTTGTACTGCGCGAAGCCCATGTCGCCGCTGCACATCAGCATCACCTGATAGTGCAGGCCGAGGCGCTGCAGGATCTTCTCCGCGTCTGCCAGCAACCCTTCGAACTCGGACATCGATGTCTCGGCGTCCGTGATCTTGACGAGCTCGACCTTGGAGAACTGGTGCAGCCGGATGAAACCTCGCGTGTCTTTGCCCGCGGCGCCGGCCTCAGAGCGAAAGCACGGCGTGTAGGCGACGTACTTCCGCGGCAGCGACTCCGCGTCGAGGATCTCGTCGCGGTGGTAGTTCGTGAGGGGAACTTCTGCGGTTGGCACAAGCCACAGATCGCGGTCCTCGATCTTGAACGCATCCGCGCCGAACTTCGGCAGGTTGGCCGTGCCCACCATGGACGCGCTGTTGACGAGCACCGGCGGCTGCACCTCGAGGTAGCCGTGCTCGCGCGTGTGCACGTCGAGCATGAACTGCACAAGCGCCCGCTCCAGGCGCGCACCCTCCCCCAGCAGGAAGGCGAACCGCGAGGCAGAGACGCGCGCGGCGTGCTCGAAGTCCATGATGCCCAGGCTCTCGCCAAGGTCGTAATGCGTGCGCGGTGACGCGAGGTCCGGCCTGCTCCCCCACTCCCGCACCACGACGTTGTCGGCCTCCGTCTTCCCGACGGGCACGGAGTCGTCGAAGATGTTCGGAACCCTCAAGAGCAGGTCGTCCAGCTGGCGCTTCACTGCCTCCGCCTGCGCCAGGTCGGCGCGAGCGCGCTCCGCCATCTCCTTCAGGCGGCCCTTCAACGATTCGTCGCGCGTCTGCGCGAACTCTTTCGACAGCCGGTTCTGATCCGCCTTGATCGTCTCCGCCGCGTGCAGGTGCTCGCGCCACCGGCGGTCGAGCTCCAGGATCTCGTCGACGGGCGCGTCCTCGCCCTTGCGCTGCGCAGCGCTGCGCACGCTCTCCGGATCGCGCCGGATCAGCTCCAGCGGCAGCACTACTGCGGCGTCTCGGGCTTCATGGTCGGAAACAGGATCACGTCGCGGATCGCGGGCTGGTCGGTAAGCAGCATGACCAGGCGGTCGATGCCCATGCCCAACCCGCCGCACGGCGGCAGGCCGTACTCGACCGCGCGCACGAAGTCCTCGTCCATGGGGTGCGCCTCGACCTCGCCGGCCGCACGCCTGGCCGCCTGCTCCTCGAAGCGCTGACGCTGGTCGACCGGATCGGTCAGCTCCGTGAAGGCATTGGCGTACTCGCGGCCGAGGATGATCAGCTCGAACCGTTCCACAAACCGAGGGTCGTAGTCACAGCGCTGCGCCAGCGGCGAGATCTCGATCGGGTAGTCGACGACGAACGTCGGCTGCCGCAGCGTGGGCTCGACGTGCTCCTCGAACAGGTCGTTCAGCTCGATGCCATACGCCCGCCGGCCCGTGTGCTCCAGGACGAGGTCGAACATGCGCTCACGCCGGTAGGGCGGCGTCAGGTCGACGGCCTCACCCTGATAGCTGCTCGCCAGCGGATGCTGTGCGGCGTCGGCCGAGGCCACGATGATGTCCTCGACCAGGCGCATCACGTCGTGGTAGTCGACGTAGGCCTCATACGACTCCAGCAGCGTGAACTCCGGGTTGTGGCGCGGCGACAGTCCTTCGTTGCGGAACACTCGGCCGATCTCGTACACGCGCTCGAGGCCGCCCACGAGCAGCCGCTTCAAATGCAGCTCGAGCGCGATCCGAAGGAAGAGGTCGCGGTCGAGCGCGTTGTGATGCGTCACGAACGGACGCGCGTGGCCGCCTCCAGGAATCTCCTGCAGCACCGGCGTCTCGACCTCGAGATATCCCCGCTCGTCATACAGGCGCCGGATCGCCTCGATGATGCGCGTCCGCGTGCGGAACACATCGCGCACGCTCGGGTTCGCGATGAGGTCGACGTATCGCTGCCGGTAGCGGATCTCGACGTCTTTCAATCCGTGCCACTTGTCGGGCAGCGGTCGCAGCGCTTTAGTGAGGAGCACGAACTCACGCACCTCGAGGGTCGGCTCGCCTCGACGCGTGGTGAACATCGGACCTCGCGCCCCCACGATGTCGCCCGGGTCGAGCTCGGTGAAACGATCGAACTGGTCGCCGCCGACGACGTCCCGGCTCGCGAACAGCTGGACGCGGCCCGCGCCGTCCTGCAGGTCGGCGAACGCCGATCCGCCATGCAGGCGCTTGACCATCACGCGCCCGGCCACCGCCACAGGCTCGGTTTTCTCGCCGCCGCTCGCCGCCAGCAGCTCCTTGGCGGTCGCGCTGGAATGCGTGGGCTTGAACACGGGCGCGCGCCGCTCGCTCTCATTCAATTCGGACAAGACTAAGCGACCGGCGGCAGGGCTACAGGGTGACCTCCAGCTCCTCCGCGGCCGGGAACGAGTGCACCGGTTTGCCGCCCGCCTGCTGGTGATTTCCGATCGCCTCTTCGATCAGCGCGTCGACCTCCGTGTCCGAATGCGTCGGGTCGTGGTGGAAGAACGCGAGCTGCTTCACCTCGGCCTTCTCCGCCAGCGACAGCGCCTCGTCGAATGTCGAGTGCCCGAAGCCTGCGTGCGATTTGTACTCCTCGCGGCTGTACTGGGCGTCGTGCGCCAGAAGGTCCGCGCCGCGGCACCAGCGCACCAGGTCGGAAAGGGATCCGTTCTGCTCCTGCGCGAACAGCGCGATCTCGTTGTCGGTCGCGAAGGCGAAAGACGTGTCGCCCTCGTCGATGCGGTATCCGAAGGTCGGGATCGGGTGCATCAGCAGGTGCGGCGTGATCCGCAGCCCGCCCACCTCGAAGGTCTCGCCAGGGTTGCGCTCGATGAACTCCATGTCCGCCGGCATGTGGTCGAGGCGGACCGGAAAGTACGCGGGATCCATCTGGTCCGCGAACGCGGCCTGCAGTGACTTGGCGGATCCCGCCGGCCCGACGATCGTGAGGTGCGTGTTGGGCACGAACGCCGGCGAGAAGAACGGGAAGCCCTGGATGTGATCCATGTGCGTGTGCGTGATTAGCAGGTGCGCCTGCAGCGCGCTGTCCTGGCTGAGACCTGCCCCGAGCTCGGCGATGCCCGAGCCCGAGTCGATGATGATCAGGTTCTCGTCCTTGTCCCGAACTTCTATGCAGGTCGTGTTGCCGCCGTAGCGCAGCGTGCGGCGCCCAGGCGTCGGCCGGGTGCCCCGGGTGCCCCAGAACTTGATCCTCATCGCACCGCGGTCAGATCGAAGATCCGCCTGGCCGCGAAGATCTCGAGCAGCTCCTTGTCGAGCTTGCCCTCATGCGCCTCCTCGTGCAGGATGTCCAGCGCGCGCTCGAGCGGCACCGCCCGCTTGTAAGGGCGGTCCTGAGCGGTCAGGGCGTCGTAGATGTCCGAGATGGTCATCATCTTCGTCTGGATCGGGATCTGCGGGTCGGTCAGCCCGCGCGGGTAACCCGTGCCGTCGAGCTTCTCGTGGTGGCCGTACGCGATCTCGGGGATGCCGCGCATGACCGGCGTCCAAGGGATCTTGCTCAGGAAGTGGAAGCTGTGCGTCACGTGCGACTCCATCTCGAGCCGCTCCTGCTCATCGAGGGTGCCCTTGCGGATGCTCAGGAAGCGGAACTCCTGCGGGTCCAGCATCGGATGCTCGTGGCCTGACATGTCGACATAGGTCTGGCGCGACAGGACCTCGAGCATCGAGGCCTTGTCCTCGGGCAGCACAGTCGGCTCGTTGGCGGAGGCGATGGCGTCGAACCACAGCCGGAGCTGGCGAAGGTCCTCCTCGAGCCGGCGATCGATGTCCAGCAGCTGCTCGAGATTCGTGCTGTCGCTGCGGATGGCCTCGAGCTTGTCGGTCGCGTACTTCACCTGCACCGACCGCTGAACGAACTCGAATCGAGCCTGGATGACCTCCAGCTGGCCGGGGACGAGCTTCTTGGCTTTGACCAGAATGTGCTCGCGAACACCGACCTTGCCGAAGTCGTGCAGCAAGCATGCGTAGCGCAGCTCCTTGAACTGCTCTTCGGTCAGGCGAACTTCGCGGTACTTGCCGACGGCGATCTCGGTCACCGCGTGCGCCAGACCACTCGTCAGCTTCTCCACCCGGCCCGAGTGACCGGCCGTGGTCGGGTCTCGTTGCTCGATCGCGGTCACGCTCGCCTGCACGAAGCCGTCGAACAGCGCCTGGATCGAATCGAGCAGGGTCTTGTTGTCGATGGCGACTGCGGCCTGGCTCGCTATCGACTCGATCATCTCCAGGTCTTCGGGTCGGAAGCTGATGACCTCCTGCTCGACCGTGTCCACGGTCAGCCTCACGTCGAAGCGTCGCTTGGCGTTGATCAGCTGAATCGCGCCGACGACGTCGTTGTTGTAGTTGCGCATCGGCACCGTGAGCATCGACTTAGTGCGGTAGCCGTACTGCGCGTCGAATCCGCGCCCGCCCTGCGGCTTGCCCGGCGGCGGGTTGTAAGCGTCGTCGTAAATCTGGCTGGTGCCCATCGTGACCGTGTAGCCGACGACGCTCTTCTCGTCCACCGGGACCTTGAACGCCTGGTACGTGTTGTCGATTGAAAAGTTCTGGCTCGAGGCCAGGAACAGCTTCGGCACGTCGTCGTCGACCGTCTTGAGCCACAGGCTCGCGCCGTCGGCATTCGTCAGCTGGCGCATCGTGGTCAGGATGAATTCCTGCAGCTTGACGATGTCGCGCTCGGCCGAAAGCGCGGTGCCGATGCGGTTCAGCTCCTCGAACTGACGATGCTGGCGGCGAGCCTGCTCCTCGAGCTGCTTCACCTCCAGCTTGAGCACCGAGTTCTGCAGCGCGACGCGCAGGAGCTCGCGCAGCGCGGCCGGCGGCGCGTCGGCCGGCGGCCGGATCGCGATGTCCTCGAAACCTTCAGGCGCTGCCTCGCCTGGCGCCAGCACTATCACCGCGGGGGTCGCAACCGTCTCCGGCTCGCCTAACGCGGTGCCTTCGAGTCCTAGCTCGGCGAGCACCGCACCGAACCGGCCGTCAGTTCCGGGCGCCAGGTACACGTGGAAGCCGCCGGCTGCTTTCACCGCGTCTATCATCGGCCGTCGGAGTTCTGCAGGTAAATCAGCCTCAACCCCTCCAGGGTGAGAAGCGGGTCGGTCGCCTCGATCACTTGCGTCAGTCCTGCAACGAGCGAAGCCTGGCCGCCGGTCGCGATCACCCGGGCGGAGCCGCCCAGCTCGCGCACCATCCTCGCGACCATCCCCTCCACCTGCGCGACGAATCCCCACACCAGGCCGGACTGGATGGACGTGACCGTGTTGCGGCCGATCACCGAGTCCGGCGCCACCGGCTCGACCCGGCGAAGCATCGCGGTCTGCGAAACAAGCGCGTCGAGCGAGATCTCGACGCCGGGAGCGATAGCGCCGCCGAGGTAGTCGCCGTCGGCGTTGATGGCGTCGTACGTGACAGCGGTGCCGAAGTCGATCACCACTACCGGTCCGCCGTACTTCGTGTAGGCGGCGAGCGCGTTGGCGATGCGATCGGCGCCGACCTCCTTCGGATTCTCGGCGCGGACGCGAACGCTGGTCTTGACGCCGGGCCCGACCATGACCGGCTCGTGCTTCAGGTACCGGCGGGAGGCTTCGATCAGCGGCGCGTTGAGGATTGGCACCACGCTCGAGATCACCACGCCGGTGACGACGCTCAGCTCCAGGCCCCTCAGGCTGAACAGCTCGCGCAACTCGACCGCCATCTCGTCGGCGGTGCGTTCGCGGTGCGAGGTGACCCGCCAGTCGGCGGCGAGGCGCTCGCCGTCGAACAGGGCGAAGGTGACGTTGGTGTTGCCGACGTCGACTGCCAATAGCACCGGAAAGTTATGTCACAACGGCAGCCGAGGTGGATGCGCCTTAGCCCAGGTCTGAAGCCCGGCCACCGTCCTGGCCACGGCCTGCGCACGTGCCTTCACCCGTCGCGGGTTCGGGCCGCCGGGAACGTCCCGCTTGACCAGCGAGCGTTCCGCCGTCCAGGGCGCCTTCAACGTGCCTTCCCGCACTGACTCGCCGACTTTCTCGTGGGCTCGGCGGAACGGGGTTCCGGCGCGGACGAGCTCCTCGGCGGCGTCCGTGGCCAGCAGGCTGGGGTCGTTCGCGGCGGCGGCGATGCGATCGCGATCGAAGCGCAGGCGTTCGACCAGGATCGCCGCTGCTTCCAGCGAGTCGAGCGTCCCGTCCACGGCCGCGAACACGGCCGGCTTGTCCTCCTGGAGGTCGCGGTCGTAGGCCAGGGGCAGGCCTTTCATGGTCGTTGCGAGCGCAACGAGGCTGCCAATGGCCCGCCCGGAGCGGGCCCGCAGCAGCTCGGCGACGTCCGGGTTCCTTTTCTGCGGCATCAGGCTAGAACCTGTCGAGATCTCATCGGCGAGCACGACGAAGCCGAACTCGGCGGTCGACCACAGCACCACGTCCTCGGCCAAACGGCTCAGGTGCAGCGAGGTCACCACGCAAGCGTGGACGAGATCGAGAGCGAAGTCGCGATCGGAGACGGCGTCGATGCTGTTGGCGGTCAGGCGCGCGAACCCGAGCTCTCTGGCCACCAGCTCGCGGCGAAGCGGAAGGGTGCTGGCGGCGAGGGCGCCCGAGCCCAGCGGCATCTCGTCGGCCGACTCGTACGCGCGGCGGAAGCGCTCGGCGTCGCGGAGCAGCGGCTCGGCGTGGGCCAGCAGGTGGTGGCCGAGGGTGACCGGCTGCGCGCGCTGCAGGTGGGTGTAGCCGGGCATCGGCCATGAGGCGTGACCGGCCGCCTGGGCGGCCAGCTTTTCGACCACCTCGGCGATCGCGCTGATCGACGCGGCGGACGCTGACCGGCAGTAAAGCCGCAGATCGAGGGCGACCTGATCGTTGCGAGACCTGCCGGCATGCAGCGCCGCGCCCGCCGGCGTGATCTCGGTCAGGCGGCGCTCGATCGCGGTGTGGATGTCCTCATCGCTGTCGAGAAACGTGAACGAGCCGTCATCGAGCTCCCGCTTCACCTTCCGAAGACCTCTCTCGATGCCGCGCAGCTGCGAAGGCTTGATGATGGCGGCCGCCGCGAGGCCGCGCGCGTGCGCGACGCTGCCTGCGATGTCATACGGATACAGCTCGAAGTCGACGCCGAGTGAGGAAGTGAAGCGCTCGAGCTCGGGCAGCAACTTTCCGCTGAAGCGCCCGCCCCACAGTTTTTTCTTGCCTATGGCGCGAGCCTCTTCAAATCGCCGAGCAGGTTGCCGAGCTCACGCTCGGGCAGCCGGCCCTGCACCTGCGCAGCCGTGCGCACGCCCAGCCCCCACAGCTTGATGAAGCCGGCCGCGGCCTTCTGGTCGAACGCGTCACCCCGGCCGTACGTCGCGAGAGACAGCTGGTAGAGCTGCGACGGACTCTTCCGCCCGACGACGGTCGAAGAGCCTTTGAACAGCTTCAGCCGCACATCGCCTGTGACGTGCGCCTGCGTCTCGGTGACGAACGCGTAAAGAGCGTCGCGCAGGGGACTGAACCACAGGCCGTCGTAGACCATCTGCGCCCACTGCTGGCCAACGAGCTCCTTGAAGCGCGCGACCTCCTTGGGAAGCGTGATGTCCTCCAGCGCCTGGTGCCCCTGCAGCAGAAGGACGGCGGCCGGGGCCTCGTAGATCTCCCTCGACTTGATGCCGATGAGCCTGTTCTCGAGATGATCGATGCGGCCCACGCCGCTGTCACCGCCGATGCGGTTGAGCGCGGTGACGATCTCGAGCGGATCCGTCAGCTTGCCATCGATTGACACGGGCACGCCCTGCTTGAAACCGATCTCGACGTATGCGGGCTCGTCAGGACAGCGGCGAGGGTCCTTCGTCCACGCGTACACGTCAGCCGGGGGCTCGGCCCACGGATCCTCCAGCACGCCCGCCTCGATCGAGCGGCCCCACAGGTTCTCGTCGGTGGAGTAGGGCGATTGCGAGGTCGCGGGCACCTCGATGCCGTGCTTCTGGGCGTACTCGATCTCGTCGTCGC
The DNA here is from genome assembly GCA_005879985.1 of Chloroflexota bacterium. Taxonomy (GTDB): domain Bacteria; phylum Chloroflexota; class Dormibacteria; order Dormibacterales; family Dormibacteraceae; genus CF-118. The sequence continues at coordinate 14,419 of VBIA01000171.1, forward strand.
GGTTCATGCCCCACTCCCTCACCGGCGCGACGACCTCGAGGTCGGGCGCGAGCGCGGCGGTGGCGACGTCGAATCGCACCTGGTCGTTGCCCTTGCCGGTGCAGCCGTGCGCGATGGCGGTCGCGCCCTCGCGCCGCGCCACCTGCACGAGCATCGCGGCGATCAGCGGACGGCCGAGCGCCGTCGCAAGCGGGTACGCCTTCTCGTATACCGCGCCCGCCTGCAGCGAAGGCCAGACGAACAGCTCCAGGAAAGGCTGCCTGCCGTCGGCGACATACGCGGCTGACGCGCCGGTCTTCAGCGCCCTGGCCTGGACGGCGTCGAGGTCCTTCTTCTCGCCCAGGTCGACGGTGAAGGCGATCACATCCCAGCCGAGGTCCTTCAGCCAGCGGATGGCGACGGAGGTGTCGAGCCCGCCCGAGTAGGCGAGCACGATCTTGCGGTTCTCAGTCACCCGACTGCAGCAGTTCCTTCAGCGAGCGGCTTGCTCCGGGCTGGCGGAGCACCGCGATGATCGTGTCGTCGCCGGCGACGGTGCCCGCGACTCCGGGCAGCGACGCCTCGTCGATGCGTCGGGCGACAAGGTTCGCGGTTCCGGGCGGCGTGCGGATGACCGCTAGCAGCTGCACGACCTCTATCGAGAGGACGAGTTCGCGCACCAGGGCCGCGGTGCTGCGGTAGCCCGCGCCCGACCGCACGAGTCCCAGCTCGTGGATGTCGCGCGAGATGGTCGCCTGCGTCACGCGATGACCCCGTCGCGAAAGCGCGGCCGCGATGTCCTGCTGCGTGTGCGCGCTGCCGCGGCTCACGACCTCGAGGATCGCCTGATGGCGCTGGTCCTTACCGGCCGGCTGCGGCTTTCTCACTGCGCCAGCCCCTGCATTGTTGAGTGCGCGTGCTCGATCTGGTCGGGGCTGATGATCAGCGGCGGCACGAAGCGCACCGTGTGGTCGTCGACAGCGTTCACCAGCACGCCCGCCTCGAGGCAGGCCTGCTGGAAAGGCTTGGCTTTGGGCTCGGCGAACTGCACCGCCCGCATGAGTCCGCGACCCCGCACATCCTGACCGCCGAGGTCGCGCAGCGCGCCGTCGAGGAGATCGCCCATCTCGGCGGCATGACCGACCAGCCCGTCACGCTCCACCACGTGCAGCACAGCGAGCGCGGCGGCGCACGCGAGCGGGTTGCCGCCGAACGTCGAGCCGTGGTCGCCGGGCTCGAAGACGTCCGCCCTCGGCGCCGCCAGCACCGCGCCGATCGGTACGCCGCCGCCGAGGCCCTTGGCCAGGGTCATCACGTCGGGCGTGATCCCGTCGTGCTGGTGCGCAAACCAGCGGCCGGTGCGGCCGATGCCTGTCTGGACCTCGTCGAGGATCATCAGCAGGCCCTTCTCGTCACACCACTTGCGTACGCCCTCGAGGTAGCCGGGCGCCGATGGGATGACGCCGATCTCGCCCATCACCGGCTCGAGCATCACCGCCACGGTCTTTTCGTTGGTCGCGGCTTTGATGGCCTCGAGGTCGTTGAAGGGGACGTGCACGAAGCCGTCGGGCAGCGGCTTGAACGGGTCGGAGTATTTGGGCTGGCCGCCGGCGGCGATCGTCGCCATCGTGCGGCCGTGGAACGAGCCGATCGAGGTGATGATCTGGAACGCGCCGTTCTTGTTCCGTGCGCCCCACTTACGGGCGATCTTGATCGCGGCCTCGTTCGCCTCCGCGCCTGAGTTGCCGAAGAACACGCGCGCCGGGAACGAGAGCTCGACCAGGCGCTGCGCGAGCTCAACCTGGGGTCGCGTGAAGTACAGGTTGGAAGCGTGGATGAGGGCGTGGGCCTGGCTGGCGACGGCCGCCGCGACCTCGGGATGCGCGTGGCCGAGCACGTTGACGGCGATGCCCGCGACGAGGTCGAGGTACTCGCGCCCGGCGTCGTCGTAGACGACGCAGCCGCGGCCGCGCACGAAGGTGACCGGCACGCGCTTGGCGGTGTGCATGAGGTACTTGTCGGCGAGCTCGGGGGTGGTCGGCGTCATCAGGCCAGGCGCTCCTCGCTCGAAGCAGCGTCGCCGCGCCTCACATCAAAGGATCGCGCGCGCGCGTCCCACCCACAAACCCCCCACCCACCACTCAGGGGGAGATCCTTGCGGTGATCACGACAATACGTGCGCGCGGCGACCCCGGCAACCCAGGTTGTTAAGGCCCTCACGGCGTGACCATGGTTCCGATGCCCGCCTCGGTGAACAGCTCCAGCAGCAGCGCGTGCGGCACCCGCCCGTCGATGATGTGCGCCAGCGGCACGCGGTCCAGCGACCGCAGGCACGCCTGCAGCTTGGGGATCATGCCGCCCGTGACCTCGCCAGTCTCGATCCTGCGCTGCGCGTCGTCCTTCGACATCACCGCCACCACACCGCCGCCCGCTCCTTGCACGCCCGGCACGTCGGTGAGCAGGATCAGCTTGGCCGCTCCCAGCGCGACCGCGATCTCGGCCGCGACCGTGTCGGCGTTGATGTTGTAGGCATGGCCGTCGTACCCGAGCCCGATCGATGCGATCACCGGAACGTAGCCGCGACCCAAAAGCGCGGTGATCGGCTCCGAGTTCACCTGCACCACCTTGCCCACGAAGCCCATGTCCGCGGACAGGGGCTCGGCGATGATGCTCGGTCCGTCCTCACCGCTCATCCCGACCGCCTGCCCGCCCAGGCGGTTCAGCGAAGCCACGAGTTCAGGGCTGACCTTCCCGGTCAGCACCATCTTCACGACCTCCATCGTCTTTTCGTCGGTGATGCGCAGGCCGTTCTTGAACTCCGCGGTCAATCCGAGCCGCTCGCTCATCGCGGTGATCTCCGGACCGCCACCGTGCACGAGCACCGGCTGCATGCCCACGTAGCGCAGCAACACGACGTCGAGCAGTGTCTGGTCCTTCGCCTTCTCGATCGCGTTGCCCCCAACCTTGATGACCACGATCTGGCCGTGGAACCGCTTGATGTAAGGCAGCGCCTCGACGAGAACCTTCGCCCGCTCTTCGACGGTCAGTGTCATGTCGTGTAGTCGGCGTTGATGCGCACGTACTCCTCCGATAGGTCGCAACCCCAGGCCTCGGACGCTCCATCGCCCATCCCGAGCGTGGCCACGATCTCGATCTCCGGCTGTTCGAACACCGCGCGGACGGCGCCAAGATCGACGGCGACGCCCGCGCCGCGCTCGAAGACCGTAAGGCCTCCGATGCTCAGGTGCAGCCGATCGATCGCCATCTCGGCGCCGCTGTAGCCCAGCGCGCACACGATCCTGCCCCAGTTGGGGTCGCCGCCGTGGATCGCGGTCTTCACCAGGCTCGACGAGGCGACGGTTCGCGCCGCAAGCCGTGCGTCATCACGCGACGCCGCGCCGGCGACGCGCACGGTCAGCAGCTTCGTCGCGCCCTCGCCGTCTCGCGCGATCGACCGAGCGAGCCGCTGCGCCACCTCGAGCATCGCGCCCTGCAGCACGCCCGCCTCCGGGCTGCCGGAACCCACCGGCTTGTTGCCCGCGGCGCCGTTGGCCAGCATCAGGAACGTGTCGTTGGTGGAGCTGTCCCCGTCGACCGTGACCTGGTTGAAGCTCTGGTCGGCCACGGCCTTGACCATCGAGGCCATCAAGCCCGGTTCCACTGCGGCATCGGTCGTGATGTACGCGAGCATCGTGGCCATGTTCGGATGGATCATGCCGGAGCCCTTGCACATCCCGCCGATCCTTACCTGCACTCCGCCGAGGTCGACCCCGAGCTCGGCGAGCTTGGGCTTCGAGTCGGTGGTCATGATCGCGTGCGCCGCGTCCAGCCCGTGCGCAGCGTCCATGTTCGCGCACGCGCTGATGATCCCGGACTTGACCGCGTCCATCGGCATGTAGCGCCCGATCACGCCGGTCGAGCTCACGAGCACCTGGTCCGGGTCGAGGTCGAGGTGGTCTGCGGTGATCTTCGCCATCAGCAGCGCGTCCTTGAATCCCTGCGCTCCGGTGCATGCATTCGCGTTGCCGGAGTTGACCACCAGGGCCTGCACTCGGTTGTGCTGCAGGTGCAGGTGGTCGATCACGACCGAGGCCGACTTCACCTTGTTGGTCGTGAACACCCCGCCCGTGTCGCACACGCGCTCCGACTGCACCACGCACAGGTCCTTCTGCTGGCCCGAGGGGATGGCGGTCGCCCCCGCGGTGAACGCCTTGATCCCGCACGACGCCGTGCCCGCGACGAAGCCGCGCGGGAATGTCACGGCCACTGGATCGCCGACTCCAGCGCCGCGCCGCGGTCGAACCCGAACGCGATGTTGAAGCACTCAACCCCCTGCCCCGACGCGCCCTTGACCAGGTTGTCGAGGGCCGCCGTCACCACGGCCTTCTCGCCCTGCGCGCCCACGTGGACGAGACAAAAGTTGGTGTGGCTCGCGAGCTTGGTGGCCGGGCTCTCCGCCACCACGCGCGTGAACGGCTGCCCCGCATAGAACTCGGCGTACGCGCCGCGCAGCTCTTCCACCGACCCCTGCAGGTCGACGTAGCACGTGGCGAGGATCCCGCGCGTCATCGGCGCCAGGTGCGGCACGAACGTCAAACGCACGCCGTTGCGTGCGAGCGCCCGCAGCTCCTGGG
>VBIA01000010.1 GCA_005879985.1 Chloroflexota bacterium
GCACATGTTGTCGACGATGCGGTCTTCGAACTCGATGTCCTTGTTCTTCTCCGCGACCTGGCGCGCGACCGCGAGGAACAGCCCATCGGTGTGCTTCATGATGTTCGCCTTGTGCACGGCGGTGACCTTGCGCCGCTTGTTGTTGCGCGCGTAGTCGAACGCAAACTGGACGATGCGCTCTGACCCGCTGATGGAGATCGGCTTGATCGACAACCCGCTGTCGGGCCGAATCCTCTTCTTCAGCAGACCCGAGATCTCGTCGATCAGGTGCTTTGCGTCCGGCGTGCCCTGCTCGAACTCGATACCCGCGTAGATGTCCTCGGTGTTCTCGCGGATGATGACGAAGTCGAGGTCGTCGCGAAGGTTGCGCGCGCCCTTGTACGCCCTGACCGGCCGCACCAACGCGTAAAGGTCCAGCTCCTGCCGCAGCGCCACGTTCACGCTGCGAAAGCCGCTGCCCACCGGCGTGGTGATCGGTCCTTTCAGCGCGACCCGGTTCTTGCGGATCGACTCGAGCACGTGCGACGGCAGCGGGGTCCCGAACTCCTTGATCGCGCCCTCGCCCGCCTGGTGCACGTCCCAGTCAAACTCGACGCCGGTCGCCTCGAGCACTCGGACAGTCGCGTCGCAGATCTCAGGCCCGACACCATCGCCCGGGATGAGGGTTACGGCGTGTCTTGTGGCGCGGTGCGGAGAGCCCCCCGGCGGATCTTCGGCGCCCATGCGGCCCATCTGCGGGTTCATCTCCTGCGCTGCTCGCTCACGCAGGTGTCCAATGCGCTCGCTGCGCTGCTCGTCGAGTCACCCGCATCTGGGCCACCTGGATCACCGAATCTCTCGCCGGGGGGTCTCCGACCGCGCCACACCGGCCGTAAAGAGAGCTACTTCTTGAAGTAGTCGGCGTTAATTTTGATGAAGTCCCTCCACTGCGCCGGGACCTCATCCTCGGGAAAGATCGCGTCCACCGGGCACGGATCCACGCAAGCGCCGCAGTCGATGCACTCGTCGGGATCGATGTAGTACATGTCTGCTGCGTCGTCGGTGTGAATGCAATCCACGGGGCACACCTCCACGCAGGAGGCGTCCTTCACACCTACGCAGGGCTGGACGATGACATAAGCCACGTCCCCGAAGGGTACCATGCGCCCTACATGCCCGAGAGTGAACCCAAACCAAGGCCGATGGAGTCGGTTCCTGCAGGATCGGCGCAAGGCTGGAAAGCCGTGCTCAAGAGCGGAAAGGCCGTGGTCGTGCACGAGATTCCAGTGCCTCCCGCCGCGGCGGCCGCGGCCGTACCGCGTATCCAGCGCCTCGCCGAGCATCCGCACCCGTCGCTCTCACCCGTCCTGGCCTGGGGCACCGACGCCAACGGCGTGTGGATCGCGGTCGAGCCCAACGAGGGCACTCCACTGAGCGCCGTGCTCGCAAGGGGCCGCTTCACGCCACATGCCGCGGCAGCGCTCGGCACGTCGTTGCTGTCCGGCGTCGCAGCGCTGCATGAAGCCGGCGTCGCGATGGGCGGATTCGACGCCACTGCGGTGCGGCTGACGGCCAACGGCGAGGCGCGCCTGGCCGGACATCCTGTGGCCGCGGTGCGTGGAGCTCCGAGCCAGGGTGATCTGCGCGCGGACGTCCGCTCGTGCGGCATGGCGATCTGCTCCGCGTTCGGCGTCGACCCGGCGGGCGCACCCGCTCCGGCCGAGCTGCCTCCGGGTCTGGTCGTGACCATGCGCTCGATGGCGAGCGGCGCCATGGGCCCTGCCGTCGATCGCGCTCAGGGAGCCCTGCGGGAGATGGCCGGTTCCCTGATGGCGCCGGACCGGCAGGTCGCGGCGCAGAGCGAGCTGGCGCTGCGTGCAGGCGGCCGCGAGATGCCGTCGGCCACCCCGTTCGTCCCGGAAGCGCCGAAGCCGGCGCCACCGCCGGTCGAGGACACGCCCGCGCCAAGGCCCGCCTCATACGACCCTCCGCTGCGCTCGGTGGAGACATACGGCTCGATCCCGCGACCTCAGGAAAACTACGCGCCTCCATCCGCCTATCAATCGGCGCCGCCCCAGCCCGCGGCTCCCCCTGAGCCCCCGCCGATCATGCCGGCGCCAGTTATCGAGCCAGAGCCCGCGGCGCCGCGCGCGATGTACGAGCCGCCCGCGCCTGAGTCCGCTGACACCTCGGCGTTCGCTCCGGAGCACCCGGAGCCGTCGGAGCCTGCACCGTCAGCGGAACCGGCTCCGATCCAGGAAGCCGCCGCGGCGATGTCGTGGGCTCCCGCCGAAGCGCCCTCATCAGCGTCAACGCCGGAGCCGGCCTCGCCCCCAACCGACTGGCCGGCGCCAGGCAAGCCGGAAACGCCGGCGGCCCCCGCACCGCGGGAGTCTGGCGGCGGGGCCGGAACCCCGACCTGGACCCCGGTCCAGACCGGCTCGTGGACCCCTGGCCCCGCGCACGCGTCGAGCTCTGAGTGGACCGGCGAGGCCACGCCGATACCCGGGCCAGTGCCGAAGGAGCTCCGCGAGGCGGTCACGTCGCCCAGCTACACCGCTCCGGCCACGTACGCGCCACCTGAGGCCGCGCCGGTCGTGACCCCGCCCATCCCCCGCGCCCCAGCCCCGGCGCCGGCGAAGAAGCCTTCGCCCAGGAAGAAGAGAGACGACGACGGCGGAATGCCGTCAGGCCGGCCGCGCTGGGTCCTCCCGGCGGCGATCGGCATCGTGCTGCTGCTTATCATCGGCGGCGGCGGAGCGTACGCGCTGAGCAGGGCGGGCGGCACGACGACGACTGGTGTCGCGAAGACGTCGCCTTCGGCGAAACCGTCGTCCAAGTCCAGCCCGACGCCGACCAACGCGCTGAAGGGCGTCCCGGTCTACGCACCCGCCGCGGCGGCGCCGATCACCAGCGTCACCATCGACCCCGCCAACTCGAGCTGCGCTCAGATCGGCGGCAGCTGCAAGCTCGAGGTCGACATCAAGTTTTCGTCGGTGCAGCGAGGCAACGTGTCCTTCATCATCAAGTACTTCGATCGCTGCGCCGGCACGACCCAGGACCTGCCTGGCGCCTCGTTCACGCCGCCCGGGTTCAACGTCGTCATCCTCGACAAGACGGTGACGCTGCCTGCCGGGCCAAAGTCCGCGGCCGTCGTCGTGGTGACGCAATCGCCCTCGACGGCTGCGTCCGCTCCGATCACGCTCGGCGCCGACTCCTGCTGACGCGTTAAATTCGGAGTATCCGCAACAACAACCTGACGCGGGATGAGGCGCGGGTGCGCGCGCAGTTGGTTTCCGACGTCCACTACCGGGTGCGGCTCGACCTCACTGCGGGCGAGGACAACTTCACCTCGTCGACGATCATCGACTTTCGGTGCGCGCGGCCCGGCGCTACGACCTTCATCGAGTTCATCGGTCCGTCGGTCGAGCACGCGACCCTCAACGGCAGATCGCTGCCGGCGAGCGCCTTCGACGGCGGCCGCCTTCAGCTCGACGGGCTTGGGGCCGAGAACCGGCTCGAGGTCAACGCCACGGCCGAGTACATGCACGACGGGACCGGCCTGCACAGGTTCCAGGACCCGGTCGACGGCCGCCACTACCTCCACAGCCAGTTCGAGAGCAATGACGCGCACCGCGTCTACGCCTGCTTCGACCAGCCGGACCTGAAAGCCACGTTCGAGCTGTCCGTGACTGCGCCCGAGAGCTGGGTCGTGGTATCGAACACGACACCGGCCAGGCTTGCGGGCGGCGAGTGGCGCTTCCCCGCGACCGACCCCATCTCCACCTACATCACCGCCATCGTGACCGGCGACTACGCGTCGTTCCACGACAGGCACCACGACATCCCGCTGGGGCTCTACGTCCGCCAGTCGCTCGCCGAGTACCTGGACACCGACGAGATCTTCGAGATCACCAAGCAAGGCCTCGACTTCTTCGTCTGGCGGTTCGGGTATCGGTATCCGTTCGGCAAGTACGACCAGCTCTTCGTGCCCGAGTTCTCGGCGGGCGCGATGGAAAACGCTGCCTGCGTCACGCACTCGGAGCGCATGGTCTACCGCTCGCGCGTGACCGAGGCGTCGCGGCTCACTCGCGCCGAGACGATCCTCCACGAGATGGCGCACATGTGGTTCGGCGACCTGGTGACGATGAAGTGGTTCAACGACCTCTGGCTCAACGAGAGCTTCGCGACATACATGGCTTACGTGTCGATGGTCGGTGCGACGAGGTTCAAGAACGCTTGGCTCGACTTCGCGACGCGGATGAAGTCGAACGCACGCGCCCAGGACCAGCTGCCGACGACGCATCCGATCGTCGCGGACATTCCCGACGTCGAGTCAGTGCACCTCAACTTCGACGCCATCACCTACGAGAAAGGCGCGTCGGTCCTGAAGCAGCTGGTGACGTGGGTTGGTGAAGAGCACTTTTACAAGGGGATCAGCGAGTACTTTCACCGCCACGAATATGGCAACACCGAGCTGCCGGACTTCCTGCGGCCGCTCGAGGAGGCGTCCGCACGCGACCTCGAGGCCTGGTCGCGCTTGTGGTTGGAGAAGGAGGGCGTGAACACGCTCGCGACCGAGCTCGAGACCGACGGCGATCGCATCAGGCACGTCGCGATCCGGCAGAGCGCGCCGGCCCAGCACCCGACGCTGCGGCCGCAGCGCATGCGGCTGGGCCTGTACGACCTGCACGAATCGACGCTTCGCCACCGCAGCTCTGTGGAGCTGGACGTTGATGGCGAGCGGACGCCGGTGCCGGAGCTCGTGGGAAAGCCCGTGCCGGCGCTGATCCTGCCCGACGAGACGGACGCCGCCTACGCCAAGCTGCGGCTCGACGGCCACTCACTGGCGACGGCACGAGAGCACCTGAAGGGATTGGGTGATCCGCTCGCGCGCGCGGTCCTGTGGAGCGCGCTGTGGGACATGACCCGCGACGCCCAGCTGCCGGCACGCGACTTCACGCGCCTTTCGCTCGACAACATCGACGTCGAGTCGGACCCGGTGCTGGTTTCGGCGTTCATCGGCCGGATGTGGCGCGCCATCGAGGAATTCGGGAACCCAAAGCACCGCGCCGAGACGCGCGAGATCCTGGCGACGGGGGCACGGGAACGGGCCATGCGCGCGACGCCCGGCGGCGATCTGCAGCTGCTGTGGGCTCGGGCGTTCATCGACGCCGCACGGCGCCCGTCGGATGTGGAGCTCGTGCGTTCGCTGCTCGACGAAGAGAGCGTTTTCGACGGCCTCAAGATCGACTTCGCCGTCAGGTGGAGCGCGGTGACGGCGCTGGTGGGCATCGGCGCCGCCTCTGCCGACCTCATCGCTTCCGAGCTCAAGCGCGATCCGACGGAGGAGGGCCGCAGGTCGGCGGCCACCGCCCGGGCCTCGCGGCCTGCCCGCGACGCGAAGGAAGAGGCCTGGAGCGCGGTCAAGAACGGGGACGAGGTCTCGCTCTCGATGAAGCGCGCATTCGCCGCCGGTTTCCGTCGCGCCGACCAGGAGGAGCTGCTCGGCCCAAGAGGTGGTCGACCTCGTCAACGGGATGCTCGAGCGCAACCTGCCCGGTCCGGTGCGCCGCGCCCTGCTGGAGGCGCAGGACGGCACGCTGCGCCAGCTCAGGACGAGAGAAGCCGACCGCTAACCCGCTAGCGGTTCTTGCAGCCGCCCTTCAGGGGGTTAACCGGAGGTCCAGTCGGGTGGAAGCCGGGCCCTCCCACCGGGTTGGCCGGGGGCGCACCGGTCAGGTTGCCGTGGCATCCGTTGCTCGAACCGCCGCCGCCGGTGGCTGAGAGCTCGCCCTCGGTCTCAGCCGTCGCGTCCTTCTTCGCTTTGCCGGGCTTGGGCTGATCAAGCGTGAGCGCGACGCCCTGCGGCGCGCTGATGTTCGCCGCCGGAAAGATGACCTGGAGGCCTGGAGCCGCAGGCGCCGCAGCCTTCGGCGACGCGTGCAGCGGAGCGCTTGTCGAAGGCAAGACGTAGATCACGCCGACAGCCGCGGCCGCCAGTGCCCCAACGGTCACGGTCGCGGCCACGCGCTGGGCCGTGTCCGCCGACTCGGTCAGCTTGGCGAGCCTGGACAGCACGTAAACGCTGAAGCCGACCAGCAACGCAGCCAGCCACGCCCCTGCGGCGCTGACGTACAACTCGAGCCGCTCGAGCGCCGCCCACAGCCTCCGTCGCGCGGTCGTCACCGACACGCCGAGGGTCGCCGCGATCTGACGGTTCGTCTGGCCCTCCAGGTACGCCATCGTGATCACGCGCCTGTGCTCGGGCTCCAGCTCCGACAGCGCGCCGCCGACCGTGTGCCGCTGCAGCGCCGAGGTCGTCGAATGCCAGCGCTCGGACGCGTTCGGGCGAGCCGTGGGGTCGACGACGAGGAGCTTCCTGGCCTTGCCGTGGCCGCCGAATCGGCGCCTCCGGTCGACCATCTGGGCGCCGCTCGCCAGCCACGAGCGAACGGAATCGAGCGCGTCGTAGCCGTTGCCGGCGTCGACCTGCTCTTCGCCTTCTCGGGGCAGAGCTCTCATGGGGGGACCTGAGCCTACACCGTCACAGACGCCTGTGGACAACCATGAACTTAATGGCCCGTCAGGCGCGCAGGCCGTAGCGCAGGAAGAGGTAGTCGCCGTGGCGCCGCGCGCTCAAAAGTCGCGACCAGACGCCTCGTTTCGGCAGCAGCTCGACCCCTTCGACCATGCCCAGCCGCCTCTCGTCGGCGCGGCCGGCCACCACCGGCGAGACGGTGAGGAAGGCCTCGTCCAGCAGGCCGCGGTCGATCAGCTCGCCTATCAGGTGGGGGCCGCCTTCGGTGAGAAGCACGCCCAGCTTGCGGTTGCGCAGCTCGTGGATCATGGCCGTGAGGTCGACCTCCTCCCCCTCGCGCCCCCCCTCCCCCGTCACTACCACCTCGCAGCTCGCCGGCACCAGGGGGCGGCATGCCTCGGCTCCCCGCCTGGTGGTGAAGATGAGGGCACCGTGCTGGATGGCGACGTGCGATGCATCGATCTCGCCCCGCGCGGTGATCACAACCAGCCTGGGTTCCGGGTTGCGGCCTAGCGAGCGGCGCAGCCCCGCGAAGCCCTCGGCGTGCTGCGGGAACACGTGGGCGGGGGTCCACAGATGGCCGGGCGTGGCTCGCAGGGTCCCCGCCCCAAGCAGGACGGCGTCGGCGCACGCCCGAAGCAGCGCCATGAGGAAACGGTCGGCCGGATACTTGCCGCTGATCACCGAGCCCGCGGATGTGCCTTCGCCGAGCGTGACCACGCCGTCGATCGAGGAAACGAAATTCGAGTAGAGGGCCGAAGGTCCGAATCCGATGCCCGCGTAGATCCGCTCCAGCTCGAACGGCAGCAGGTAGCTCGGGAGGCCTTCGGCCTCGTGAAGGACCTCAAAAGCCTCGAGCAGGGGTGCTGGAGTGCTCAGTGAAGGTTGGTCTGGGCCACCGCTTCCAGGAACTCGGACCTGAGCTGCGGGTCGGTCTCGTAGTTGCCGCGCCAGTACGAGGTCCAGGTGCGCGAGTGGCCCTCGCGCACGCCGCGCATCTGGGTGCACAGGTGCGTGGCGTTGAGGTGAACGGCGACGCCATGCGGCTTCAACACGCGCACCAGCTCGTCGGCGATCTGCACACCGACCCTCTCCTGCACGGTGAAGCGCCGCGCGAAGACGCGCACGAGCCGGGTCAGCTTGGAGATGCCGATGATCTCCTCGTGGGCGATGTAGCCGATGTATGCGTGGCCGTGGAATGGCAGCGCGTGATGCTCGCAAAGTGAGAAGAACTCGATCGGCCCTTCGATGACCTGGCTGATGTTGCAGTCAGGTCCGCCGTGGCACTCGGTAGGAAACGCCGTGAGCAGCTTAGGGTCCCCCTCGTAGCCGGCGGTGGCGTCGAACAAGGCCTTGAGGAAGCGCGTTGGCGTGTCCCTGGTGCCAGGCGTGTCGAGATCCATGCCGAAGGCGTCGAAGATCTCGGTCGCGTAGCCCTCGAACTGCTTCCAGCGTGCGGGCGTGATGCTGCGGGGGCGCGTCTGCTCCCAGTGAGTGGTCTCTTCCGGGTCGAACCCGAACGTGGACATGGTCGTCTCCTAAAGTTACGGATTCAGAACACTGTACGGCCGGGGGTTGCACCCGATTCCAACTGGATCGCCGTTCCCCTGTGCCATAATCCGCGGGCTTCAATCCCATGGCGGAATCCCGGCAGCTTCGCATCGGCCTGATCGGATTCGGCCTGTGGGGGCCGCATTACGCCCGCATCCTGGCCGGCACGATGGGTGGTGCACGGCTCGCCGCGTGCGCCGAGCCGGCCGCCGCCCGCCTCGCCGCCTTCGAGCGCCAGTACCCCGCCGCGCGGGCGTACGCCGACTACAACCGTCTGCTGCGAGACGGCGACGTCGACGCGGTCATCGTCGCCACGCCGACGTCAACGCATCGTGAGGTCGTCGAACGCTGCTTGAAAGCGGGCGTCCACGTGCTCGTCGAGAAGCCGCTGGCCGGCACCGTGGCCGACGCCGAGGCCCTGGCAGCGCTCGAGAAGGAGGCCGGCCGCGTGCTGATGGTCGGGCACACGTTCCTTTTCAACTCGGCCGTCCGCGCCATCAAGGGCTACATCGACGAGGGCCTCCTCGGCGAGATCCGCTACCTGTACTTCACGCGCACAGGGCTCGGCCCGATCCGGCAGGACGTCAACGCGCTGTGGGACCTGGCGCCGCATGACTTCTCGATGCTGCGGTACTGGCTGGGGACCGATCCGATCGACCTTGTCGCGCGCGGTCAGTCGTTCCTCAAACCCGACACCGAGGACGTCGTGTTCGTGACGCTCAGCTACCCGGACCGCGTGCTCGCCAGCGTGCACGTCAGCTGGCTCGACCCTGTGAAGGTACGCAGCGTCACCGTCGTGGGCGACCGCAAGATGGTGGTCTTCGATGACACTCACCCGACCGAGAAGCTCCGCATCTACGACCGCGGGGCCGACTACCAGCCGCGCGAAGGTGGGTTCGCGGAGTTCATAGCGGCGGTGCGCGACGGCGACATCGTCATCCCGCGACTCGACCAGCGCGAACCGCTTCGCGAGCAGCTGGAGCACTTCGTCGACTGCATCGTCACGGGCCGGCGACCCATCGCTTCGGCGGACGACGGCGTCGCGATCGTGAAAGTCCTGGAACGCGCGCAGCGCGAGCTTCGCGCCGCGTCATCGTCCCGGCTGGGCATGGCGTGATCCACCCCAACGTCAGCATCGGCGAGGGCACGTATGTGCACGAAGGCGCAATCGTCGGCGAGGCGCCGCGGGGCAAGCAGCCTGGCGAGCTGAAGACGGTGATCGGCGCCGGCGGCGTGATCCGCTCCGGCACGGTCATCTACGCCGGAACGGTCATCGGCGATCGGTTCAACAGCGGGCACGGTTCGCTGATCCGCGAGGACAATGTGATCGGCGACGACTGCAGCGTCGGCACCAACGCGGTGCTCGAGGCGGGAAACCGCATCGGCAGCGGGACGCGAATCCACAGCGGCTGCTTCCTGGAGCACGTCACGCTCGGCGCGAGGGTCTTTCTCGGCCCGCATGTCGTCTTCACGGACGACCCGCACCCGATGTGCCCTCGCTACCTCGACTGCGTGCTCGGCGCCACGGTGGAGGATGACGTGAGCATCGGCGCCAACGCCACGATACTTCCCGGCATTCGCATCGGCGCCGGATCTCTCATCGGCGCCGGAAGCGTCGTGACCAAGACGGTCGAGGCCGGCGTCGTTGTCGCGGGCAACCCGGCCGTTCGCGTC
>VBIA01000172.1 GCA_005879985.1 Chloroflexota bacterium
CACCTGCTGCTGGTGAGCGCGGTAGGGGTAGTAGTAGTCCGCGCTGAGGCCGCCGGTGAACGTATCGGTGCCGTGGTACGGAGTTGCGCAGGTTCCGGCCGCGATCGCGAGCGATCCCGACCGCGTGCGCTGCGTGGCCAGGAAGTTGTCGGCCTCGGTGATCACCGTCGAAGCCATCGCCGCGTCGCAGCCGATGCCGATCTTGAGCGCGGAGTCGAGAGCCGCCGTGTCCGCGAGCGACTGCAGCTGGTTGCGCTGCGACGCGGCCGACCCAGCGAGCAGCACGAGCGCCGCTGAGCCGATGAGCGCCAGCAGCGCCACTGCCACGAGCACCAGGGCCTGGCCCGACTGTTTGCGCTGCCGCGGCATCAGAACTCGATCCGGTCGGCGGATTGGGAGTCGAACGTGATGACCGTCGGAATGCCGAGGAAGCCGGCGAGCACCGGCTGCCACTTGAGCTTGAGGTCGACGACCACGAGCTGGCGGCCGGATGTGCGTACGGCGCTTCCATAAGTCGCTGTGCACCCGGCTGTCGGGCAGCTCCACCGCGGACTTGGGTTGCCGGCCTGCTGATCTATCTCATAGATGAAGACGTAGACCGTGTTGGTGCTTGTGCCGCCGGTCAGCGTGATGGTTCCCGGCTGGGTCGGGTCGGCGTTCGCGACGTACGTGCCGTACGCCGGCGCCGCCCCGATCGTGCCCGAATCTGCATAAACCACCGCGACGCCGAGCGAGTCGAGCATGTGCGCGCCCTGCACGACGGCCGTTCGCGAGCACGGAGTTCCCAGCGCGCTGCATGCCGGCGGCAGTGTGTTGGAGCCGCTGTTGTACGAAAGCGCAGCGAGCCGCGCCGTCTCTCGCGACGCGCCGGAAAGCAGGTTGTTGAGCAGCACACCGCGACCCATGTCGACCGTCGCGCCGATCAGCAATAAAAGGACGGGGGCCACGAGGGCGAACTCGACCAATGTCTGTCCTAACTGGCGCATGCGCCAGTGATAGGCACCCTCCCCACAGGTGGGGAGGGATCGGGGGTGGGGATGTCGGTGGCGCCTCACCATGACGACGTCGCCCGTGCCGAGCCCGAGATGGTGATAAGGCCGCCAAAGAGGTTGAGGTCGTTGAATCCGTAGTAGACGTAAGTCGGTTTCGTGTAGTCGGTGCCCGCGACAAATGGAGGCGCGTGCCCGACCTGCGTCGGGCAGCTGAAGCTCGACGTCACCCCCGCGAGGTCGGCCTTGATGACGTTGCACATTTCTGTGAGGCCGGGACCGTTGGTCGTGGTGGTCTTGCCGGCGACGTAGCGCGCTCCATCACGCGCCGCGTTGGAGGTGGCAACCGCGAACGAATATCCGCGCCCGACCATGACCGTCCCGCCGACGAGCAGCATCAGGATCGGCAGGGCGATGGCAAATTCCACCAGGGCCTGGCCGGAGCGGGAGCGCTGGTTACAGCTTGAGCTTGAGGTGCGCACCGATCAGGCGGGCGATGTCATTCGCGCCGCGGGCGATGTATGAGGACGGGTCGCGCTGGATTGCAAGCGAGCCCGAGAGCGTGGCCTCCTCGGGCTTGGAACCATCGAAGCCGACGGTGACGGCGATCTGGCGGCCGAGGACCGACTCGATGGCGGCCTTGTCGAGCGGCGTGTGGGGCGAGCGCTGGTTCAGCACGACCTCGATGCGGCTCTGTGGCACTCCCATGATGTCGCGAAACACCGCAAGCGCCCTACGCGCGTCCGTCATCGCCGCGATCTCCGGCGGCACGACGACGATCAGGCACTGCGCCCGCTCGATGACGACCAGCGAAGCCTCGGCCAGCGACGTGCCGAGGTCGGCAACGATGACGCGCTGTCCCGGAGCGACCACGTCGAGGGCACGTGTCGTCAGGTCGGCGTTGAGAAGGTCCACCTCTTCGGGACGCAGGGTCGCGGGCAGGACTCCGAGACCGGAGCGGTGATTGACGATCGCGCCGCGCAGGTTCTTGGTGAAGTCGGCGAGCGGAGCCTTTGACGCACCCGCGATGGACCCCGTCGCGATCAAGTCTGTGAGCAGGGCCGCGTGACCGAACGGCTCCGAGAGGTCGAGAAGCAGGACCTGTCGCGGATATTTGTCGGCCAGCGCCGCGGCCGCGTTGATGGCGAGCGTCGTCGCACCGGACCCGCCTTTGGCGGAGAAGAAAGCAGCGATCGGTGCCGCCGCCCGCCATGCCTCCTGCGCCTGCGCGGCGTCGGCCGCGGCGAGCTCCTGCTCCCACAGCTTGTCTAGGCCGATGCTCACCGCCTCGACGTCCGCCCCGAGGGCTTCCATGAGGCCGTCACGGTCGAGCGTCAGGAGGGTGGCGTCGGAGAGGCCGTGGATGCTGGTGACGAAGCGGTCGCTGCCCCGGGGAGCGGGGAGGATCAGCAGGTCCCCAGGCTTCGGCCGGCGCGTGAGCACCACCTTCCCGGCAGCGTCGAGGATGGCGCCCTCGCACGAACCGGTCGCCAGGAAGATCACCAGGTCGCCTCCCTGGGCGCCCAACCGCAAGGTCTCGCCGGCGGCCAGGCTCACCGGCCGCATGCGCCGCGCGAGCGCGCGCAGGGTCCCGTCGCTGAGCTCAGAGAACACAGACGCCATCTCGAGCAGGCGGGCGCGCGACTGCAGGACCGACGGCGCCTGATCGTTAACAGACGGCGGCCCGCTCACCTCTTCGGATGCTCCTTCCTCCCGCGGCCCGTGGCTCTCGCGAACCTCGCGGGCGCACAAATCGCCGATAATGTACCAACGTTCCCCCAGAACTCCACCTCGCTTCCCGGCAACGGGATGGCACCCGCTTCAGATCCCAAGCTCGGAGCCACGGACTCACAGCAGATCGCGGCGCAGATCAACCAGGCCCTGGTTTCCGCGCTGACGGGCCAGAACACCGTGCTCAACGCCAAGGCCAGCGACCTGCTCACGCATGTCGACGTGGTCGCGCCCGTGATCGCGTCAGTCATGCACCGTCCCGGCATCACGCTCGCCCAGCAGTGGCAGGTCACCAAGGTGATCAGGCGCGGCGGCCTCGGCGGGGAGCTCCTGGACTCGCTGGCGAGCCCTGAGACGGCCACCCGCGTCGCCGCCGCCAAACTGTGCGGCGCGCTGCGGCTGGCCGAGTCGGTGGCCTGGCTAAGCGACCTCCTCTCCGACCCCGACGAGAAGGTCCGCATCGCCGCGGCCCGCGCCCTCGGCCGCACCGGCGGGAGGCGGGCCGTGGACGCCCTGATGGGCGCTGTCGAAGCCTTCCCGCCGCACCGCCTGGCGCTCGCGATCGCGCACGGGGCGTCAGACATCGACCTCGACGGCCTTCTGCGCTCTGGAGGAAGCGCCAAGACCTCGGTCGTGGTCGCACTGGCGTGCGGCTTGCGCGCCGACGCGCTCCGGTTTCCGCGCCTGGTGGCCATGGCCCGCGATCGGAGCTCACCGTCGGAAGTTCGCGTCGCGGCCTGCCGGGCCCTGGGCATGATCGGCGACCGAGCGGCCGCGGGCGTGCTTCGGAACCTCGGTCTCGATCCGGATTCTGCGGTTTCGGAGGCAGCGACCCACGCACTTCGGCGCTACCATCCCGGCGTGCAGAGTCGCCAGACATGAAGCTCTCGGAGCGGTTCGACCGCCGGTACCAGCAGACTCCGCTGGCCGTCCCGGTCCCGCCGGGCGCCCAGCCCCCGTCCGCGCCGGCCGCTCCTCTACCCGCGCCGGCCGCGACCACGGCCCAGGTCATCCCGATTCCGTCAGCGGAGCGCGCGCCAACACAGCCCCCCGAGCAATCGACCAAGCTCACGCCGGCGCTGGCCGGTGCCAAGAACGAGATCCACGCCCAGCTGCTGGCGCATCACACGGCGCAGATCGACCTCAACAACCGTCCAGGTATCCGGCGCTTGCTGCAGCAGCTGACCGAGGAGCACTTCCGCGCCAAGCCCGGCCTCGGCGTCACCACCGCCGACAAGGAGCGCCTGGTCGAGACGCTCTTCGACGAGGTCGTCGGCCTCGGACCGCTCGAGACGCTGCTGCGCGATCCCGACATCACCGAGGTGATGGTCAACCGCCCTGAGCAGATCTTCGTCGAGCGCCGCGGCCGCATCGAGCTGACGAGCCTGGCGTTCGAGGACGAGGACAGCCTGCGCAGGGTCATCGACCGGATCGTCTCGTCGATAGGACGTCGCGTCGACGAGTCGGAGCCGATGTGTGACGCGCGGCTCAAGGACGGCTCGCGTGTCAACGTGGTCATCCCGCCGGTGGCCATCTACGGGCCGTGCCTGACGATCCGCAAGTTTGGTCGCGACGTGCTGAGCCCCGAGCAGATCATCGCGTCGGGCGGCGCGACCGCGGCGATGATGGAGTACCTCGACGCGTCTGTGAAGACGCGGCTCAACATCATCGTCTCTGGCGGCACCGGCTCAGGCAAGACCACGTTCCTCAACGTGCTGTCGGGATTCATCCCCGCCGCCGAGCGCATCGTCACATGCGAGGACGCGGCCGAGCTTCGCCTGCGCCAGGTGCATGTCATCAGCCTCGAGTCCAAGCCGCAGAACGTCGAGGGCCGCGGCGCCATCTCGATTCGCGACCTCGTGCGCAACTGCCTGCGCATGCGACCCGATCGAATCGTCGTCGGAGAATGCCGCGGGCCCGAAGCGCTCGACATGCTGCAGGCGATGAACACCGGACATGACGGATCGATGAGCACGCTGCACGCCAACAACCCGCGAGACGCTGTGAACCGTCTCGAGACGCTGGTGCTGCTGGCAGGCACGGAGCTGCCCTCGCGCGCCATCCGCACGCAGATCGCATCCGCCGTGAACGTCGTCGTGCAGACCGAGCGCCTTCGCGGTGGAGCGCGCAAGGTCGTCTCCATCGCCGAGGTGCTCGGAATGAAGGACGGCGACATCATCCTGCAGGAGCTGTTCGCGTTCCGGCAGATGGGCGTTTCCGCCGACGGCCGCGCCATCGGCTACCACACGGCGACCGGCGCGCGCTCGATGTTCATGCAGCACTTCCGCTCTGACGGCATCGAGCTTTCCGACTCGCTGTTCGCGCCGACCCCTGAGCCACCCGCAGCCAGCTTCGTCTGAAAGTCCTATGGAAGAGACCAAGACCAACGGCGCATCGGCCGGAAACGCGCGGCTCGACCCTGAGCTGCTGGTCGACTTCGGGCACCAGCTCCGCAATCAGCTGAACGCAATCGTCGGCGCGGCGGGCCTGCTCTCGGCGACCGCGACGTCGAGCGACCAGCGCGAGCTGGCCTCGGTTGTGCTGACGGGAGCGGAAGAGCTGGCCGGACTCGTGGACGAGGTGCTCGACTCGCCGGCGATCCACAGCGGTGACTTCGAGCTCGCTCTCCATCCTTTCAATCTGCGTGCCAGCGTCGAGGCGTGCCTCGCCCGCGTCGCGAGCTCGGCGATGACCAGGGGAGTGAACCTTTCCTTCAGCGCGGGCACAGACGTGCCGAAGGTGATCGTCGGCGACTCGCGCAGGCTCGAGCAGATCGTTCACAGCCTGCTGCGCCTGGCGGCGGAGAGGACGCGACAGGGCGCGATCCATGTCGACCTTTCGTGCGAGCCCAACGAAGGACCGCTCAAGCTGCGGTTCAGGGTCCGCGACTCAGGCGAGGCTGTGCCGCAGCGCGTGCTCGACGCGGCCTGGTCCGACGGCATGGGCTCCGCCGACCTCGAGCCTGGCGAGAGGCTTGCCGCGCTCAGCCTGCAGACGACGCGGCGCCTGGTCGAGATGATGGACGGCGACCTCTCGATTCGTCGCGATAACAACGGCACGGCGCAGACCGAGGTTGACTTCGCGTTCCTTGCGGAGGCATCCGACGCCGAGCTCGACCAGCACGCGACGCTGTCCGGCATGCAGGTGCTGGTGATCGCCGCTGACGCGACCGAGCGCCGGGTGCTTGCGATGCAGGCGGAGCTGTGGGGTGCGCCATCGACCTCAGCCGAGCCCGCCGACGCCGCCAAATTGGTTGATGCCGGTCAGCCATTCGACCTGGCGCTGGTCGAGCACCGCAAGCCTGCCATCGACGGACTTGCGGTGGCGACTGAGCTCCGCAGCCGGCGCGGCAGGCATGAGCTTCCGATCGTCCTCATCGTCGCCGGCACGCTCGGTCCGGATGAGGTCATGGCCGCGGACAGCGGCATGGTGCAGGCGACGCTCGCCAAGCCAGTGCCGCCGCAGAAGCTGCGAGACGTCATGGCCCAGGTTGGCGTGCGCCACGCCGCGCCGCCGGTCGCGCTTGCAGTCGAAGAAGTCGCGGTCGTGAGCCTCAAGGTGCTCGTCGCGGACGACAACACGCTGAACCAGAACATGCTTCGCCGCCAGATCACCAAGCTCGGTCACACGGTCGACATCGTCTCCAACGGCCGCGAGGCGGTCAGCGCGGTTGAGCAGCAGCCGTACGACGCGCTGCTGATGGACGTGCTCATGCCCGGCATGGACGGCCTTCAGGCGGCCGAGGAGATATGCCGGCGGTGGAGCCGCGGCACCCGCCCGCGTCTCATCGCGCTCACCGCGATGGCGGGGCCGGGTGACGAGGAGCGCTGCCTCAAGGCGGGATTCGACGATTACATGAGCAAGCCGGTGCACATGGACGAGCTAGCCGAAGCGTTGAAGGCCGCGGCGGGATTCCGCGCCGCGCCCAAGACGATGGGCTGAGCGCTGGGCTAGATCGCGCTCCGGCGCGACGCCCGCGCCTCCAGCAATACGACCACGATCACGATCACGCCGCCCAGGATCATCAACCCGCCCAGCGCCTCCGCCTCGATGCCAGTCGGTTGCGTGACGATCTGGATCATCGCCGAGCCGAAGACGAGCATGTAGCTCAGGCCGAGCAGGCGGACGCGCGGAGCAACCCGCTGCTGCTCCCCTCCGCGCCATGGTCGTTTGCCGATCACCAGCAGGTAAGCGCCCATCAACAGAGCGAGCGCGGCCAGGATGAGTGATACGAGCTGCACGATGCTGGTCGTCACCATCGACCCGAGATACTAACCAACCGTTTCTTACAATCGACCTCTCTTATGCCTCGAACCGAGCCGATCAAGGCCGTCCGCGGTGTCCGCGACATCCTTCCCGAGGAGCGCGCGTTGTGGCGCGTCGCCGAGCGGGCGGCGGCCAGGGTCGCGCGTCGGTTCGGCTATCGCGAGATCCAGACTCCGGTCATAGAGCACGCCGAGCTGATCGAGCGCGTGGGCGAGGACACCGACGCAGTTGCCAAGGAGCTATATCGGTTTGAGGACCGTGCCGGGCGGCAGCTGGCGTTGAGGCCGGAGGCGACGGCCGGCGTCGTGCGCGCCTACTTCGAAGGCGGGCTCAACCAGGGCCCGCAGCCGGCGCGTCTATATCTGATCGGGCCGATGTTCCGATATGACCGGCCGCAGAAGGGGCGCTACCGGCAGTTCTTCCAGTTCAACGTCGAGGCGATCGGCGGTGCGAGCCCCGCGGTGGACGTGGAGGTCATCGAGCTTGCCCGCGCGTGGCTGATCGAGGTAGGGCTCGACAAGCTCACGCTCGAGCTCAACACCATCGGCGACGACCGGTGCCGGCCCGCGTACCTCGACTTGCTCCGTGCCTACTACCGGCCGCTGAAGGACAAGCTGCACCACGACTGCCAGCGCCGACTCGAGGGCAACCCGCTGCGATTGCTCGACTGCAAGGTGCCTCAGTGCCAGCCGTTCAAGGCGGGAGCTCCGAAGATCACCGATCACCTGTGCGAGCAATGCGCGAGCGCGTGGGCTGTGGTGCGCAAGCTGCTGGACGGCGCGGGCATCGACTACCACCTGAACCCTTACCTGGTCCGCGGCCTCGATTACTACTCGCGAACGGTCTTCGAGTTCTATCCGGCAGGCTCGTCGGGCCAGCAGGACGCGCTCGCGTCGGGCGGCCGTTACGACGGGCTGGCGGCAGCCGAGGGCTGGCCGGCGACACCGGGCGTGGGTTTTGCGGGCGGCCTCGACCGAGTCACCGAGCTCATGGCGTCCGAAGGCGAGGAGGTCGTGCCCGAGCCTGCAGCCGAGGTCATAGTCCTTCCGGATGGCGACCTGGTCGCGGAGGCGGCGGAGATCGCTCGGTTGATCCGCGTCGTGCGTTCGGCCGCGGTCGACTACGAGCCACGCAGCCTGCGCGCGAAGATGCGCGCGGCCGACAAGGTGGACGCGCGGTGGGCCGTGCTGTTCAACGCGGACGAGGCGAAGCGGCGCATCGTGCACCTGCGCGACATGAGGACGGGTGAGCAGAGCGAGGTGATGTGGTCCGAGCTGCCGGAACTTTTGGCTTGAGCGGATTCACCGCTCCGCATTGCGGATCGCTTCGCGCGTCGGACGCCGGCAAGGAGGTCGAGCTCTACGGCTGGGTCGCGCGCCGGCGCGACCACGGTGGTGTGACGTTCCTGGATCTGCGCGACCGATGGGGAATCGTGCAGGTCGTCGTTCGAACTGCTTCGGTCGCTTCGGATGTGCGCGGCGAATACGTGGTTCGCGCTCGCGGAGCCGTGCGGCGCCGGCCGGCGGGAGCTGAGAACCCGAAGCTCGCGACGGGAGACATAGAGGTCGACGTCGAGGAGCTCGAGGTCATCTCGAAATCCAAGACTCCGCCGTTCGAGATCGAGGACGACGTGGCGGCCGACGAGGCCACACGACTCAAGTACCGCTACCTGGACATCCGCCGGCCGAAGATGGCGCGGACCCTGGAGCTGCGGCATCGCGTGGTGCAGGCGATTCATCGCTACATGTCGGCGCGCGAGTTCATCGAGATCGAGACGCCCATGCTGCTCAAGGGCACGCCCGAAGGCTCGCGCGACTTCATCGTTCCGTCGCGCCTGCATCCGGGCGAGTTCTTCGCGCTGCCTCAGTCCCCGCAGCAGCTGAAGCAGCTGCTGATGGTGGCGGGCATCGGCCGCTACTACCAGATCGCGCGCTGTTTGCGAGACGAGGACCTCCGCGCGGATCGCGTCGTCGAGATCACGCAGCTCGACGTCGAGATGTCGTTCTGCACAGAGGAGGACGTTCTCGGGCTCATCGAGGGCCTGTGGGCGAGCGTGTGGAAGGACGTGCTCGGCATCGACATCAAGACTCCGTTCCCGCGCCTCGACATGCAGGAGGCGCTGCTGAAGTACGGCACCGACAAGCCAGACCTGCGCTACGACCTCGTGATCGCCGACGTGAGCGACGCCCTGCGCGAGACGTCCGCCACAGTGTTCCGCAGCGCGCTCGACGCGGGCGGCGTGGTGCGCTGTTTTTCCGTGCCGGGTGGCAAGGACATGTCACGCCGCGAGCTCGACGAGCTTGCGCTGATGGCCAAGGGCGCTGGCGCCAAGGGACTCGCGTGGATCCCAGGCCCGCTGGATCGCCACCTTGCCGAAGGCGAGGTGTCCGCGATCATGGCCGCGGCGGGCGCAGGCGTGGACGACCTCGTGCTGGTGGTTGCCGATCGACGCCGCAAAGCCGAGACGGTGATGGGCCTGCTGCGCCGTGAGATCGCGCGCCGCCGCAAGCTGGCGCGCCAGGGTGAGTGGCAGTTCCTGTGGGTCTACCCGATGTACCTGTTCGAGGAGGACGATCAGGGCAACCTCACGTACGGTCACCATCCGTTCACCTCGCCGTGGCCGGAGGATATGGACCTGTTGGGGACAAGGCCGTATGACGTCCGCGCTCGCGCGTATGACTGCGTGCTGAACGGCGTCGAGGTATCCGGCGGAAGCATCCGGATCCACGACCGCGAGCTGCAGGAGCGCGTCTTCGAGATCCTCGGCATGAGCCGCGAGAAAATCCGCGCCCAGTTCGGCCACCTGCTCGACGCTTTCGAGTACGGCGTGCCGCCGCACGGCGGTATCGCGGCCGGCATCGACCGCTTGATGATGGCGATCATCGGCACGGAGAACATCCGTGACGTGGTCGCGTTTCCGAAGACGCAGAGCCACCAGGACCTGATGCTCGGCGCCCCAAGCCCGGTGGATCAGGCGCTGCTTGACGAGCTGCACATCAAGGTCGTTCCGCCGACGAAGCCCTCGTAGCATTGGTGGCGCTCCCGAAGGGCCGCGGGTGATGTGCGCGTTGCCCAACAGCCAATTGATCGGGACCCGGAGTCCGGACGGCCGACCAAACGCCCGCCGGGACGGGACTTGGAGAAGCCCCGGCAGGGGACCCACCTGAGCATGCTCAGGACAACCCACCCCTGCGGTCCAGAGGGAGCACCTCGGTGAACGTGATCCCGCCGGGCGTGGTGGTGGCGGTCCTGCTCGTGCTCATCACGTCGCAGGTCTTCTACGCGGCGCTGCGCTACCGCCGGCGTGCGTACCTTCCCGTGCTTCTCACCACCGCGGTCGGTTTCGGGCTCGGCCAGCTATGGGACTACCTCGGGCTCCCATCCCTCAACCTCGGCCAGGCGAACGTGCTGCCGGCTGTCATCTTCGCGCTCCTGCTGCAGCCTCTGGCCCGTTTCGTGCCGCGTCCCAGCCGCGAGCCGAAGGAGCCCGCCGGGCAGCCGCCTGCAACATAGGCAGCCTGGACCCGCCGGCTCCAGGCTGGTCCCCATATCATTCAGCGTGTTTGTCGCATCTCGCTAAGGGGTATTTGCACCAATGGAGTTCATGTGGATCGCGTTCGGGATCAGCGCATTGATCGTGGCGCTGGCCCTGGCCGCTGTGCTGTTCAGGCTCCGCGGAACACTCGGTGCGATGCAAGAGCTGCTTGACACGACGAGCGACGAGATGAAAGAGACGCTACCGGAGGTTCGGGAGACGATCGGGAACGTAAACGACATCGCGATGGGGGTGAATGTCGGCCTGCGGACTGCGGGCAGAGGCGCTCAGGCGATCGGCCGCACGATGAGCGCGGCGGCTCACGGCGCCAAGGTCGCGAGCCAGAGCCTGGTCCGCTCATTCCTCGGAGGTTAGGTAGGAGCGATGGCAGAAGACAATGGTGGCGGCGGCGGTTTTGGTTGGTTTTTGCTCGGCGGAGTGCTCGGGCTGATCGCGGGCGCATACATCGCGTCGGGTCCGGGTCGCGGCCAGGTCGACAACCTGCGCAGCAAGACCATCGAGCTCTCGACGAGCGAGCCCGTGCAGAAGGCGAAGGAAGCCGCGCAGCGGGCGCGGACGATCGTGACCGACCCCGACCACCCGGTCGGCAAGGCGATCCAGGACGGCGTGGCGGCGGCGAAGCGGCGGCGCGAGGAGCTCGAGGCCGCGGCCCGCACGAAGATCCAGCAGGCGACCAACGGCGGCGCCGACAAGGAATAAGGACAGTAGTTGGCCAAGCGCGATCTCGCGGAGCTGAGGATCCCGGCGGATTCCGCCTTCATTCCGGTGGCGAAGCGGGTCGCGAGCACGCTCGGCAGCCAGCTCGGCCTCAGCCTCACCGACCTGGATGAGCTGAGCATCGCGCTGACGCAGGCGTGCGACAGCGCCATCGACGCGGCCGACGGTTTTGGTGGCGACCACGACCTCAAGCTCACCTACTTCGCCACCAATCGAGCGCTGGTGGTGGACGTGGACCTGCTGCCCGCGCAGCACCAGGCGTCGCGACACTCTGCCGAGGCGGTCGCCAAGCATCGCGAGCTGGTCGACGTCGAGATGCAGAGGCTGGCCTACGAGATGATCCGCTGCTTCGTCGACGACTTCCGGACGCAGATCGAACCCAGGACCGGCCAGGTCCGCTTCCGGATGGTCAAGCACCTGGCCGGCTAACGGTCTCACCTCGCGCGCAAACTGAAATAGGGTGAGCAACACGGGGCGGTTGTCCCGCGAGGAGTTGCGGGGGCTCCACCGGCGTTACCGCGACAGCACGGATCCGGCTGAACGTGACCGCATCCGCGCGCAGCTGGTGGACGCGTACCACGACTTCGTGTACTTCCTGGCGCGCAAGTTTCAGAACCGCGGCGAGCCGCTCGACGACATCGTCCAGGTCGGCTACCTCGGTCTGATCAAGGCGATCGAGCGCTTCGATCCTGACCTCGGCTACGAGTTCACCACGTTCGCGACGCTTACCGTCGCGGGCGAGATCAAGCGGCATTTCCGCGACAAGGGCACAGCCATTCGCTTTCCACGACGCCTTCAAGAGCTGCATCAATCGGTTGTGCGCGTGAACGAGCAGATGAAGAACGAGCTCGGCCGTGAGCCGATGGTGCAGGAGCTGGCGGAACGTCTCGGCGTCACGCCTGAGGACGTGACAGAGGCGATGGAAATGGGACCGGCGCAGACGCCGATATCGCTGGACCAGACGATCGGCTCCACCGACGGGGAGGCCGGCCGCTCGGTGGCCGAGACGATCGGCTCAGAGGACGCTGAGCTGGATCGCGTGGAGATGCGCGACCTTCTCAACCGAGCCATGGAGCACCTGACGCCGCGCGAGCGCGCGATCATGGCCATGCGCTTTTACGAGCAGATGTCTCAGTCCGAGATCGCGCGCCGGTTGGGGATCAGCCAGATGCACGTTTCGCGCCTGCAGCGCGCAGCGCTGGAGCAGCTGCGCAAGCACGTGCCGCAAGAAAGCGCCAGCTCCTGAATGCCGCTGCTCGAGCCGGAGGCGCCGAAGGATCCGTTCGTCCTCTTCGATCGCTGGTTTCGCGACGCGAGCGACGCCGGCGCGCTGCAGCCCGACGCGGTGACGCTCGCCACGGCGACCCGCGGCGGCACGCCATCCGCCCGAATGGTTCTGTTCAAGGGTGTCGAGGACGGAGCGTTCGTCCTCTACTCCAACTACGGGAGTCGCAAAGGTCGCGAGCTTGCGCAGAACAACCGTGCGGCGCTCGTCTTCTTCTGGAGCATCGAGCGCCACCAGGTGCGCGTGTCCGGCACCGTGCGCAGGCTGTCACGCGAGGCGTCGGCCGCGTACTTCCACAGCAGGCCGCGAGGGGCGCAGCTGTCGGCGCTGGCGTCGCGGCAGAGCCGCGTGGTCGCGTCGCGCGAGGTGCTCGAGAAGGCCGTGCTGGAGCTGGCGAGGCGCTATCCGGATGACGTGCCTATTCCGCGCGATTGGGGCGGTTACGCGCTGACGCCGCGGTGGATCGAGTTCTGGGAAAACCGCGAGGACCGGCTGCACGACCGGCTGCGGTATGTCAGGCAGAAGGGAGGCCGTTGGCGCCTCGAGCGCCTCGCGCCATAGACTAGTTCAGCCCCGTCATGACCGGGAACGAGATTCGCAAACGTTTTCTAGAGCATTTCGCAAGCCGGGAGCACAAGGTCCTCCCCAGTGCGCCGCTGGTGCCCAAGGACGACCCGAGCACCTTGTTCATCTCGGCCGGAATGCAGCCGCTCCAGCCCTACTACCTGGGCTTGAGCGATCCTCCCGCGCCCAGGCTGGCGAGTGCGCAGAAGTGCTTGCGCACCGGAGACATCGACGAGGTGGGGAAGACCGACCGCCACAACACCTTCTTCGAGATGCTCGGCAACTTCACGCCGACCGGCGCCTATTTCAAGGAGACCGCGATCCCTCTCGCTTGGGAGCTCGTGACCGGCGGATTCCAGATGCCCGTCGATCGGCTTCGCGTGACTATCCACCCGTCGGACGACCAGGCGTTGGACATCTGGGTGAAGACCGGCGTCGCCAGAGACCGCATCACGCGTCTCGGCGACAACTGGTGGGGGCTCGGTCGCGGGCCGTGCGGACCCGACTCCGAGATCTGGTGGGACCGTGGCAAAGAAGTGGGATGCGGCCGCGACGACTGCGTACCCGACCACTGCGATCGATTCACCGAGTTCTGGAACCTGGTCTTCCCGCAGTACGACCAGCGCGGTGACCTTTCGGGGCCGCCGTCGACGGCGGAAGCGATCCAGCGCGGCATGGTCGACGGCGCGCTCGTGCCGCTCGCGCGACCCGCAATTGACACGGGCATGGGCCTCGAGCGCATCTCGTACATCCTGCAGGGCAAAACGAATCTTTTCGAAACGGACCTCTTCGAGCCAGTCATCAAGCTCATCAGGGATCACAGCAAGAGACCGACGACCCTCTCCGAACGGATCATCGCGGACCACATTCGGGCGGCGACTTTCGTCATCGCCGACGGCGTGTTGCCATCGAACGAAGGTCGTGGGTATGTGTTACGTCGTTTGATTCGCCGGGCAGCCATCCACGCTCGACGCATTGGATTCGACCGGCCGCTCACCGACGTTGTGATCAACGTCGGCGCCGTCATGCATGAGCCGTATCCAGAAGTGCAGCAGCGCATGCCTCAGATTCAAGGCGCGGTGTCTGATGAAATGCGGCGCTTCAGCCGGACCCTCGAGCAGGGCATCGACCAGTTCGAGCGCGTGGTCGCGAAGAACCCGAAGCGAATTCCTGGCGAGGAGGCGTTCAAGCTGCACGACACGTTCGGATTCCAGCTCGAACTGACGCGCGAGCTTGCGGACGAGCGCGGCATCGAGGTGGACGAGGAAGGTTTCAAGGCGGCGATGTCCGCGCAGCGGGAGCGGTCGCGCGGCGCCACCAAGCAGACGTGGACGTCGGTCGAGAACCTTCCCCGCTCGAAGTTCACCGGCTACCGCGAGCTCTCGACCGACAGCACGATCGCCGCGCTGCGCAAGGACGGCAAGCCCGTCGAGAATGCAGCGGAGGGGGACGCGGTCGAGGTGTTCGTCGAGCGCACTCCGTTCTACGCAGAATCTGGCGGGCAGATCGGCGACACCGGAACCATCGCCACGGCCTCCGGTCGCGTGCGCGTCGAGGACACGCAGAAGCCGGCGGATGGTGTGATCGCGCACCTCGGAACGGTGGTCACCGGTGAGATCCGCGTCGGCAGCAAAGCCATGGCGTCGGTCGACGCGGCGCGTCGGGCCGAGATCGCGCGGCATCACTCGGCCACGCACTTGCTGCACAAGGCGCTGCGCGAGACTTTTGGCGACAACATCGTCCAGAAAGGCTCGTGGGTCGGCCCGGAACACACGACATTCGACATTCCGCTGAATCGCGCGATGACCAGAGAAGAGATCGCGCACGTGAACCGGCGCGTGATGGAGAAGGTGCGCGAAGCGCTGCCCTTCCAGGAAGAGATCAAGCCCTATCGCGAGGCTGTCGAACAGGGCGCGATGCATCTTTTCGAGGAGAAGTACGGCGACACCGTGCGCGTCGTGTGTTTCGGCGACTGGACGTGCGAGCTGTGCGGCGGCACGCACGTCAAGAACAGCGCCGACGTCGGCACTGCACTTATCCTCTCGGAGTCGAGCATCGGGTCCGGACTGCGCAGGATCGACATGGTCGTGGGCACGGCGGCGGATGAGCTGGTGCGCCGCGACCGCGACCTCCTGACCGAGATGGCCAGGTCGTTCAACGCGAGCCCGGAGCAGCTGCCCTCCCGCATCGAGGCGGTCCGCGCTCAGCTGAAAGAGGCCGAGCGAGAGCGCGAAAGGCTGCGCCGCGATCGAATCACCGCATCGGGTCCCCATGCCGACGGCATTGGGCGGGTGGCGGTCAAGCACGGCCGCGTGGACTATGTGGCCGAGACCGTTGACGCCTCGAACGTCGACGAATTGAAGTCGTACGCCGACCGCTACCTCGAGAAGATGAAGTCCGGGATCGTAACCGTTACCGCCGGCGACAAGTTTGTCATCAAGGTGTCCAAGGACCTGACCAACCAGTACGATGCCAACCGCCTGAAGGAGCTTTTCGGCAAAGGGGGCGGCCCGGCCCACCTCGTAACCGGTACTCTGACGGTGCCCGCGGACGAAGCCTTCCAACGTCTTGCAGACGCTCTGAAATAGATGACGAAATTCAAGTTCCTGCGCAAGCGCAGCGAGTACTACCGGCACTTCACCGTGCTCGACATCGGCACCGATCTCATCAAGGTGCTGGTCGTCCGGCGCGACGGTCCGGACGGCGAGATCCTGGGCGTCGGTCGCGAGCCTCAAGCGCCCGCGGCGATGTCGGGCGGCGCGATCGCCGACCTCGAGGCCGTGATCCAGGCGTGCAACCGCGCGCTCGAGGCCGCGGAGGACATGGCCAGCACGGTGCCCGGTCAGGTCGTGGTCGGCATCGCTGGCGAGTTGATCAAGGGCTTCTCGTCGACGATCGCCTACCCCCGCGAGAACTCGAAGTCGCGCGTCCGGGCGAGCGAGATTTCTTCCATGCTCCAGATGGTCCAGCGCCGCGCGCTGCGCGAAGCGCAGCACCTTCTGGAGCTCGAGCGCAGCTACGGCCAGCTCGAAGCGCGCCTTGTCCACTCGGCCATCACCAATGTGCGTGTCGACGGTTACCCGGTCACGAACCCCGTCGGCTTCACCGGCAAGAACCTCGAGGTCACAGTCTTCAACACGTTCGCGCCGATGACCCACATCGACGCCGTCGAGACCGTCGTGCGCGAGCTCGACCTCGAGCTGGCTTCCGCGGTCGCGCAGCCTTACGCCCTTGCGCGCGCATGCGCCAGCGAGGAGGTCTGGTCGGAGGGCGGCATCTTCGTCGACGTCGGCGGCGGCACCACCGACGTCGCCCTTGTGCGTGACGGCGGGGTGGAGGGGACTCGAATGTTCAACCTCGGCGGGCGCGCCTTCACGCGCCGGCTCGCCCTGGCGTTCGGCTTGAGCTACGAAGAGGCGGAGGCTCGCAAGCTTCGCCACTCCGAGGGTCTGCTCTCGGCCGAGCAGCACCGCCAGGTGTCTGAGCTACTGAGCGCTGACGCCGAGGTGCTCCTCCAGGGCCTCGCTTTGAGCCTCAAAGAGCTCGCCCGCGGGGACCGCCTGCCGTCGAACATCTTCCTGTGCGGCGGCGGCAGCCTGCTCCCTGAGCTCACGCTCGAGATGGGCAAGAACAACTGGGCCGCAGGACTTCCGTTCCCAAGATCGCCTAAAATCCGCCACTTGGTCCCGCCGGACGTTCGCAACCTGACCGACTCCACAGGCCAGCTCTCCAGCCCCCAGGACATCGCTCCGATGGGCCTCGCCAACCACGCGCTTCGTACTGAGACGGAGGAGAGGGACACCGTCAACTCGGTCATGAGGCGGGTCCTAAGCGCTATAAAGGCTTGAGACAGAACCTTCCAGGAGACCTGTAGACGCCATGGCAGCCGATCCGATCTACGTCGAGACCGAGGAGGAGATCCCCGAGGTCGTCGAGCGCATCCGGCGCACGAACAGCCAGGACACGATGCTCGTCCTGCCTGCCCGGTCGCGTGTCGGCCAGAGCCGCTTCAACTTCCAGCTGCTCAAGAACTACGCCTCGAAGATGGGCAAGAAGGTCACCGTCGTGTGCGACGACCCGGCCGTCCAGAAGATGGCGTCCGAAACGGGCTTTGTGGTTTTCGGGACGGTCGGACCCGCCGGCGAGGGCATCCCTTCCAAGGAGCCGCCGCCGCCCGCGCCGCGGAAGTGGTGGCAGCGCAAGGGCCCGTTGGTTTCGCCGCACATCGGGGTGGTCGCGCCGACCAAGCTCATCACCAAGACCGCCACCGAGCTGAAGCCCGGGCGCTTCCTGCTCTACATGGCGATGCTGATGATCCTGCTCGTCGGGCTTTCGGCGATGACGGTATTCGTACCCAGCGCCTCGGTGACGCTGATCGCACAGGCCGCCCCGTTCTCACAGCGTGATGTCGAGATCCAGGCCGAACCCGGCAAGGCTCCGATCCGCGTGCGCGTGAGCCAGATCTCCCGCACGGATTCGCAAGGCTTCAAGACCACCGGCGTGAAGCAGGTGCCCCTTGCGCCGGCCCTCGCGCAGGTCGTCTACACCAACGACCTCTCCCAACCGAAGGTGTGTCCCGCGCAGGGATGCTCGCCCGGCCTGATCTTCCCGAGGGGCCAGCGCCTGAGGGACAACAAGGACAGCCTCGAGTTCGCCCAGATCTCACCGGACACGCTCGTGAAGTGGAAGAGCACTGCGACCGTCACCGTCCAGGCGGTCCTGCCCGGCACGGTTGGAAACGTGGGCGGCAACGTGATCACCGCCATCGAGGACCTCGTCTACGACCCGTCCAAGGTCACCGCGACCAACCCTCAGGCCGCTGGTGGTGGGACTGACCCGTCGACCACGCCGCTGATGACCGAGTCCGACTTCGACGCCGGACGCGCGCAGCTCGAGCAGTCGCTCCACCAGGAGATCGCGCAGCAGCTCGAGGCCGGGCTGCAGAAGGGCGAGAAGCTCAGCTCGACGATCGTGTTCGGCGCACCGCAGTTCAACACCGACCACAAGCCGGGTGACACGGTGCCCAGCTTCAGCGGCACGATGACCGTGCGGGGCGAGGGCGACTTCTACGTGGACGCGGACGTCGCCAAGGCCTACACCACCTACCTGGAGCAGCGCGTGCCCACCAACCAGCAGCTCCTGACCGACTCAGGCGTGAAGGTCGACTACCGCATCCTCAGCGCGACGTCCGGCGGGCACCTGACGTTCATCGGCAATGCGACCGCCTTCGTGGCGCCCAAGCTGGATGAGAACAAGATCCTTGCCTCCATCGTCGGCCGGCCGCTGCAGGGCGCAAAGTTCTACCTGCAGACGCTGCCCATCAGATCTTCGACGATCGAGGAGCAGCCGATTCCGCTGCCACTGATGCCGCTGCTGGCGCGGCGCATCACGATCCGCTACATCGTTGAGCCAGGGCAGGCCGGGAAACTCAACCCCACAGCGTCGCCGTCACCGTAGCCCGGCTGGGCATGCGCATACTCGCGGTCGACCCCGGCTCAAAGCAGGTCGGCCTGGCTGTCAGCGACCCGACGGGAACGATCGCGACGGCGCTGGCGACGCTGCCGGCGACACCGGCGGAAACACTGGCGGAGCGCATCGCCACCTCAGCTGCAGAGGTATCCGCCGAGCGCATCATCATCGGCCTGCCCCTTCGACTCGACGGTTCGCGCGGACCGGAGGCCGCCGCCGCCGAACGCCTCGCGGCCGGCGTCCGAAAAGCTTCGGGCCTGCCTGTCCAGATGGTGGACGAGCGGCTCACGACAGCCGCCGCCGAACGGTCGCTCATCGAGGGAGGCATGCGCCGCGAAAAGCGTCGCGCGTCGATCGACCGTGTCGCGGCGGTGATCCTTCTCCAGGGCCACCTTGACGGCATGAGGAGGTCGAAGCGTGCCGGCTGAGGGACGCAACGGCGGCGAGGAGCCTCAGCCGATCACGCTCATCGACGAGTCGGGCAAGGAGCGCACGTTCCGCATGCACGATGCCTTCGAGCTGAAAGGCGTCACGTACTACCTGGTCGAGGGTGCGGACGAGCCGTCGGAGGTGCTGCTGCTGCGAGAGGTCGGTGGAGCGCTCGAGACAGTCGACGGCGCCGAGTTCCAGCGGGTGATGACCGCGCTGGAACATGATGAAGTCGATTGAAGCGACTCGTAGGAATCATCCTCATCCTGGCGTTGCTTGGACTCGGCGCCTCGCGTGCCTACGACTGGTGGAACTACCAGCTCAGCACGCCGGTCAGCACCACCAGCCAGCCCGTCGTTGTTCACGTCCAGATCGGCGAGCTGCCGGCCGACGTCGCCGGCGACCTCGACCGGCAGCACCTGCTGCGCAACAAGACCGTGTTCGAGTGGTACGTCCGAATCTCGGGCGTCGGCTCCCGATTCCAGGCGGGGTCGTTCCTGCTCAACCGCAACATGAACATGGTGCAGATCTCCACGGCGCTCCAGCGAGGCGGCGCCGATCAGAAGATCATCCGGATCCCCGAAGGTTTTCCGCTGAAGTACCAGGCCAACTTCGTGGAAAAGGACTGGCCCGGCATGGGCGCCGAGTACCTGAAGGCTGCCGCCAGTCCGGACTGGGCCAAGAAATACGAGTTCCTCAACACACGGCCGGCCAACGCTGATCCGCCGCTGGAGGGCTACCTGTTCCCGGACACGTACTCGGTCGATCCGAGCGCTGGGGTTAAAGGGCTGATCAAGGAGCAGCTTGACCAGTTCGGCACCGTTTTCTCGCCCGACCTTCGTGCACAGATTGCGCAGCCCGCGACCGGGCGGCCGGCGGAGTCGATCGAGAACATCGTCATCCTCGCGTCGATGGTGGAGAGGGAGGCCAACAAGGACTCCGACCGCGGCAACGTCTGCAGCGTTTACTACAACCGCCTCGCCAACAACATTCCGCTCGGCGTCGACGCCACGCTCCTCTACTACCTCGGGCGCCTGACTCCTGAGCCCACGTACCCGGAGCTTCAGCTCAACGTGGCGTTCAACACGCGCAAGCACCCAGGCCTGCCGCCAGGCCCGATCAGCAACCCGGGCAAGGCCGCGCTGCTCGCGTGCATCAGCCCGCCGAAGACGGCCTACCTCTTCTACTTCACCGACCGCAACGGCACGACGCACTTCGAGACCAACGAAACCGACTTCAACAAGGACATCCAGAAGTACGGCGTGAGTGGTTCCTGATATGAGAGGAA
>VBIA01000011.1 GCA_005879985.1 Chloroflexota bacterium
GGTGTCGCTGAAGGTCGTCCCGGAGCTCGTGCCGACCTGCGTCCAGCCCGTGCTGCCGTCAGGCGAGCGCTGGATCTTATACGACGTGGCGCCGGTGGATGCGTTCCAGCTCAGGTTGATCTGAGAGGTGCTGACCCCGGTTGCGGTCAGGCCGGTTGGCGCCGCCGGCGCCGAGGGCGGCGGTCCGTTCGTCGCGATTGCAAAGTTCTGCGTCTGCCACTGCGCGAAGCCGAAGATCACCCCGCCGTCGATCTGGTTGCTGCCCCAGACGACGCCTGGGTTCGACGGATCCGGAGTGGCGCCGGAGTAGTCGCCCCAGCGGCACGGGTTGGGCGTGCAGTTGGTCTGGAACGCGGTCTCCTCGTCGGGCGCGCTGCTCGATCCGAGCAGCACCTCGCCCGCGTCCATCTGGCCGAGTGGCGTCGAGCTCGTCCGCGTTTGCGCGCCGATCAAAGAGAGCAGCGTCGAGCTGCCACGGTTGTACTCGATCATCGCGTCATTGCCGGCGATCGACGGTGAGATGGCTGCGTTCCAGTAGTAGTCAGTGGTGCTGGACAGCTGGCCCTGCTGGCGGATATTCAGCGTGCCCGGCAGGATCTCGTACCAGCGCACGATGCTCCTTCCGCCGCTGCCCGCGACGGTGTGCTGTGTCCACACGGCCTCGGCGCCTGCCGATGGGTCGTTGTGTGCGACCGCCTGCGTGAGCCGCCCATCGAGACTGTCGATCAGATAAGGCGCGCCTGGCTGGGGCACGCCTGCCGGGACGCTGTACGACGCGCCCACCGAGATGTCGCCTTTGGCCACCAGCTTCGGGCCCGGCGTCATCTGCCACACCATCACCTTCGACTGCGCAGTGACGGACACGTCATGCGCCGCGACGATGTAGCCGTTCGCGAATGAGTCGGTCGTGTTCGCGGGCACCGGCGTGAAGGCGGGCGTGCCGTCGGAGTTCTTCAGCACGTGGGTCGCGTCGGCGAAATGCGACGCCGTCACCGAGCCGCTGCACGTGGTCACGCTCGCCGCCGGCTTGGAGATCGCCCAGATGTCCGCGGTGACAAATGGAAGCCCCGATTTGCTTCCGTCGTACTGGTTGTCGCCGAACGTCACGAAGTTCGCATCGTGGCCCAGCTTCGGGTAGTCGGCGATGATCGCGCCGGTCGGGCTCGCGTACCGGCACCAACCGTTCGCCAGGTCGCTCGGGTCGGCCGTCTTCGACCAGCCGAACAGCAGGTAGTTGTTGGTGAAGTTCCCGTTGAACGCGACCGCGCCGTAGAACCAGCGATTGCCCAATGGATCCCATTGGATCTGCGGGTCGCTCGTATAGAGCCCGGACGGCACGGCGGTGAAGGTTGCGAGGTCGGTAGAGCTCAGCTCGCTCAGGTTGGTCTTGTCATAGACCCCCACGAGGTTGTTCACGAATTCCAGGTAGCGAGTGGGGCCGACCGCGCCGGTGGAGTCGGGCGGCGTCGGCTGGTATCCCTGGTCCGCGGCCGACAGGCCGGGGCTGTTCAGTCCGTTGAAGAGGGATGCCGACGCTGGCACGGGCGTGGGAGGCGCGGGCGGGGAGTGCTGGGCTTGGGCCCGCGCTTTGGCCGTCCGCAACGCTGTCGGATCCTTCGCTCGAAATGGCGCCGACCGGTGGTCGGCAGACTTGCCGTGGGGCTTGGGCGTGACGAGCGCGGCCTGGACTGTGCCGACGGGTGCGATGACGTTGGGTCCGGAGGCAGCAGCCTGAGCGGGGAGGGGTGTGCCGAGCGCGACAAGGCCAGCGACAGCCAAGGCTGCCAACCGGAGTACCCCCAAGGTGCGGCGCATACAGGCCCTCCAGGCGGGTGGAGCGCGACTCAGGCCCGAATTACAGGCGCGATTATGGGCCTACTGCCACGTCACCTTCTGGAGTTAACGATCCAGGCCGGAAAGTTGATCGCTGGGGCTCGGATTCGGACTTTGACAGCAGCCCACGGTCGTGTCTAGCGTGAAGTGGTCATGTGATCGTGTGATCGTGCGTTAGCCATGAGGAGGCTGGAAAATGGGGGCAGTCACAGACTCTGAGCTCAGTCGGCGTGACGTTCTGAAGCTCGGCGCGGGAGCGGTGGCGGTGGCGGGGGCGCTGTCGGTCGTGCGAAGCCTGCCGGCGGCGGCGGCGCCATCGAACCTCAACGAGATGACCGTCGCGCAGATGCAGGCGGCGATGGCGAGCAATCAGCTGAGCTCGCTCGATCTCGTCAATTACTACATCGCGCGCATCAAGACTCTCGACCAGGCGGGGCCGACGGTCAACTCTGTCATCGAGGTGAATCCCGACGCGAAGGCCATCGCGCAAAGTCTCGACGCAGAAAGAAAGTCGGGTCACGTCCGAGGCCCGCTGCACGGAATTCCCGTCCTTCTCAAGGACAACGTTGGCACCGGCGACAAGATGCAGACCGCGGCCGGTTCGCTCGGCCTGGTCGGCTCGCCCGCGGCGCACGACTCCGCGGTCGCGGCCAACCTCCGCGCTGCCGGCGCGGTGATCCTCGGCAAGACGACCCTCAGCGAGTGGGCGAACTTCCGCTCGTTCTTCTCCACCAGCGGCTGGTCGGGAAGGGGAGGCCAGTGCAACAACCCTTACGCGCTCGACCGCAACGCGTGCGGCTCGAGCTCCGGCAGCGGCGCGGCAGCATCTGCGAACTTCAGCGCCGTCAGCATCGGCAGTGAGACCGACGGCAGCATCGTGTGCCCGGCGAGCATGAACGGCGTCGTCGGCATCAAGCCGACCGTCGGCCTGACGAGCCGTGGCGGCGTGGTGCCCATCAGCCACACCCAGGACACCGTCGGCCCGCACACGCGCACTGTCGCCGACGCGGCCGCGGTGCTCACGGCGATCGCTCAACGAACGCCCGACCCGCTGGACCCCGCGACCAGCACCAACCGCAACCTGATCCCTGCGGACTACACGAAGTTCCTCAACGCCAACGGGCTCAGCGGCGCGCGCATCGGCGTGGCGCGAGACTTCGAGGGCTTCAGCCCGCACGCCGACGCCGCCTTCGAGGACTCGCTGACGGCCATGTCGAAGGCCGGCGCCACGCTCGTCGACGTTTCCTTCCCGCACATCGATGACATCAACAAGGGGTTCGCCGAGTTCACGGTGCTTCTCTTCGACTTCAAGGCCGACCTCCAGAAGTACTTCGCGACACGCACAGGCGTGCCGCTCGCCGGGGGCAACCTGCAGACCGCGATCGACTTCGACAACGCCAACGCCGCGAAGGAAATGCCGTTCTTCGCCCAGGAGATCTTCGATCTGGCGGAGACGTTCGACATCACCAGCACGAGCGTCGTCCAGCCGCTCGGCATGTCCTATGACCAGGCCATCGCATTCGACAAGCTCATCGGCGCAACCGAAGGCATCGACAAGCTGCTCACCGACAACAATCTCGACGCCATCGTCGCGCCCACCGACAGCCCGGCATTCCCGACCGACCTGATCAACGCCGACCACTTCATCTTCGGCAGCTCGTCGCCGTGCGCGATCGTTGGCTACCCGATCATCAACGTCCCCATGGGCATGACGTTCGGAGTGCCGGTGGGAATCTCCTTCATGGGCACCGCGTTCAGCGAGCCCAAGCTGATCGCGCTGGCCTCAGGTTTCGAGGCCGTGACGCATGCGCGCCAGCAGCCGATGTTCCTGGCGACACTGCCCTTCAACACCAAGGGCGAACCGACGCACGTGAAGCAGCGCCGGGTGCTGCCCGCACGTGTTGCACCGAGTCACATTTAGATAGACGTAGGCCGCCGGGCGCTCCACGGCAGCGCGTGCTCCAGCTGCGCGGCGAGTCCGAGGATCACGGATTCGCCGCGTGGCGGCCCCACAAGCTGCACACCGATCGGCAGTCCGGCGCTGTCCATGCCCAGCGGCAGCGACATCGCCGGCTGGCCTGTGCAGTTGTACGGATAGGTGAACGCGACGAACTCCATGTACTCGTCGCCCGCGGTGTCGAGGTTCGCTCCGAGAGTGCCGAGCTTCGGCGCGGTCTGCGGCAGCGTCGGCGTGATGAGAACGTCGTGGTCGTCCCAGAAGCTGACGACCTGGCGCGCGTGCACGCGGATCGCGTCGACCGCGCGCACATAGTCGCTCGCGCTGAGATTTTTTGCGAACGCGACACTGAGCTGATTGAAGGGGTCCAGCAGCGATTCGTCATGGATGGGCAGCGACGCGATGCCGGAAACAACGATGAGCTGGAACGGCCCGCGGAACGGACCGGTGTCAGGGCCGCCCTCGGAAACGCCATGACCGAGGCTTTCAACCGCCCTGGCGACTGACCGAACCAGTTCCGCCACCTCGCCCTGGACCTTTGCGTCGGCGGTGGTCGTGAACCCGACCCGGAGCTTGCGGCCGTTCGGCCTTATGGTATCCGCGAAGCGGCCATCGAGCTCAGCCCAGTAAGGATCGCCGGGCAGATGGCCGGCCATCGCATCCAGCCCGGCAGCGGCGTCGGCCACCGTGCGGGCGATCACGCCGTCGGTCGCAAGTCCTGCCCAGCCCTCCCCAACGACCGGCCCTGGCGAGATGCGCCCACGCGAGGGCTTGAGGCCGACCACTCCGCAGCAGCTCGACGGGATGCGCACCGAACCGCCGCCGTCCGAGCCCTGCGCGAATCCGCACAGCCCTGCCGCGACCGCGGCGGCCGCGCCGCCGCTCGATCCGCCCGGCGTGTGCTCGAGGTTCCACGGGTTGTGGGTGGCGCCGAACAGGCCCCACTCGGTCGTCGGGCGCGATCCGAACTCGGAGGTGTTGGTCTTGCCGAGGATGGGGCAGCCCTCTTTCTTCAAGCGTGCGACGGGGAAGAAGTCGACCGGCATCTCCATGTGCTCGAAGGCTTTCGAGCCGAGCGTCATGGGATAGCCCGCCACGGAGATGAGGTCCTTGATCGAAACAGGCACTCCGTTGAGTGCTCCGCCGTGACCGTCATCGGCGGCGCGAGCTTGCGACAGCGCGAGCTCCGGGGTGGTCAGGACGAATGCGTTGAGCGCCGGGTTGAGCTTCTCGATGCGATCGATGTAGGCGCGCGTGAGCTCGAGGGACGAGAGCTCCTTGCGCCTCAGCGCTGCCGCGAGCTCGACCGCGGGCGCGTAGAGGTCCAACGTCATCCGCGCTTGCGTTTGCGCTCCGGCCGGGCCTGCTCCTTCTCCTCTTTGGCGCGCGCGGCCTTCGCCGCCTTGACGCTTGCCTCGAGGGCCGCCATCAGGTCCAGCACCCGCGTCGGGCTTGGCGCCGCGGTGGGCGATTCGATCGGCTTTCTCTGCTCGATGGCTTTCAGTACGCGCTCGCGATGCTCGTCGGTGAAGCGCTCGGGCTCGAACGGCCCGGCGAGCGCGTCGATCAGCATGCGCGCCATCTTCAACTCCTTCTCCGATGGCGGCGCCCCGGACTCGGGCGTCCAGAACTCCGCGGGCAGCACCTCGTCG
This sequence comes from Chloroflexota bacterium, assembly GCA_005879985.1. Taxonomy (GTDB): domain Bacteria; phylum Chloroflexota; class Dormibacteria; order Dormibacterales; family Dormibacteraceae; genus CF-118. The sequence goes on from VBIA01000011.1 coordinate 5,443, forward strand.
GCGTGGACCATCGTGGTCAGCAGCATCACCTCCTCGCCGTAAGGCCGGATCGCGGCGAGGTGCCGCCGCTGGCGCAGCGTGACCCAGGCGATGGCCATGCGGTCACTTTCGAGCATCGCGTTGCGCAGCAGCTGGAACGCGGTGACCGCGCCGCGGTCTGGCGCGACGTAGTAGCGGGACTCGTAGTAGATAGGGTCGACCGCCGAGGTCTCGACGAACTGCTCCACGTCGATCGACCGGCTTCGCTCGGGCGCGAGCGTCTGCACCTCTTCGCGGGTGAGGCTGACGTACTGGCCGGGCGCGATCTCGAAGCCCTTTCGGATCTCTT
>VBIA01000012.1 GCA_005879985.1 Chloroflexota bacterium
CGGTGCGCTCGTGATCGACCGCACGGTCCTGGAATGGCGGTTGGATCCGACATCAGCATCTCGCATCGCCGAAGCGACCGATCACCAGGTCCGTGTGATCGTGCTTTGCGCGCAGGGCTATTCGAGCAGCCTGGCCGCGGCCTCACTGCAGGACCTCGGGCTGGTCAACGCGACCGACGTCATCGGGGGCTTCGAGGCCTGGGAGGCGGCTGGGCTTCCGATCGCGGGTCCATAGCCAGGTCGAGTGCCGGCACTGGAGCCCCGTTTGGTGCCGAACCCAGGTCGAGTGCCGGCACTCGACAACAACAGCGGGGCTAGAGGCCTGAGACCAGCCTTCCCACGTCGGTGAGGATCTCCGCGTGGCCGCGGATCTTGATCGCGGCCGTCAGCTCGGTGAACTGCGCGACCAGCACCTCGCCGGCGTCCAGGCGCTCCGAGTGATGGGACTTCGTGTCCTTGCCGCGCGTCAGGCCCATGATCGTCACGCCGTCCTCGAGCGCCTTGACGACTACGTAGCGCCCGGCTGAAGCTTCCTCTTCTTCGCTCATCTATCTCTTACCTCTTACCTCGTCCATTGCCGTTGGCCTGCGCCTTCGGCCTCACGATCTCCAGCCTGGTCGACGCCGCACCGATGAGCTCGTCGATCTCCGCGGCGAGCACCGGACCGGCGAGGACATGATACCTATCGGCATGCACGGTGACCTCCCGGCTGCCGACCACCACGTGAAGCACGACTTCGTCGGTGCCCGGATGCCTCGCCAGCACCGCTTCCAGGCGCTCCGCCAGCACCGTGTCGCCGCCCGCCAGGCGGACGTGCAGCAGCTGGCGGCGCGTCACGGGTAGGCAGGCCGGGTCGTCCCACAGCCACGCCATCTCGGCTACGACCGAGGCCACCTCGATCTCTGATTCGATCTCGGGCTCCACAGACGGCGCGGACGCAGAACCGGTGGCGCGAGTGCTTCCCGCTCGCGCGTCGACCTTGCCCTGCACCACGACCACCTTGTCGGGCTCGAACAGCAGGCGCACCTGCTCGAACACCCGCGGGAACAGCACCACGTCGACTGCGCCCGTGAGGTCTTCTAGCGACGCGTAAGCCATGATCTGGCCCTTGCGCGTCACGACGCGGCGCACCTCGCGCACCAGACCCGCGACGCGAACCTCGGTGTCCTGAAGCGCGCTGGTGACCTCGACCGCCTGCGTGTCCGAGCGCTCCGCCAGCTCGCGGCTGATGCGCCGCAGCGGGTGATCGCTCAGATAGAGACCAAGCAATTCTTTCTCGAGGCGAAGCTTCTCCTCCGAGGCCATCGGCGCGATATCGATCGACAGGCCGTAGTCGTTTTCGACAACCTCGTCCGAGCCCACCATCTCGAGCAGCGAGGTCTGGCCTGACTCCCGATCGCGCCGAGACTGCTCCGCGCGCGCCACGACCTTGTCCAGCGCGTACAGCAGCCGTGCCCGCTCGCCGAGCGAGTCGCATGCGCCCGACTGAACCAACGACTCGAGCACGCGCCGGTTCACGTCCTGGATCACCGACGTGCGCTCGCACAGGTCCTCGAGTGACTTGAACGCGCCGTCGGCCTCGCGCATCTCGACGATGGTCTCCACCGCGTGGCTGCCGACGTTCTTGATGGCCGCGAGCCCGAACTGGATCCGGCCGTCCGCGAGCGAGAAATCCGCGCGCGAGCGGTTGATGTCCGGCGCCAGCACCTCGATCCCCCGCGCGCGGCAGTCGACGATCGCGGTCGCGACCCGGTCGGCCGACCCCTCCATGTGGATCAACAGCGACGTCATGTACTCGAGCGGGTAGTTGGCCTTCAGGTACGCGGTCTGGTAGGCGATGAGGCCGTAGGCGGCCGAGTGAGCGCGGTTGAAGCCGTACTCCGCGAACTTGGCGATGCCGTCGAACAGCGCCTCAGCGGTGGCTTGCGGAATGTCTCGCTCGACGGCACCTGCCACGAACTTCGTGCGCAGCTTGGCCATCTTGGCCTTGTCCTTCTTGCCCATCGCAGCGCGCAGGATGTCGGCCTCGCTCAGCGTGAAGCCCGCGATCTCGCGGGCGGCCATCATGACCTGCTCCTGGTAGATCATCACGCCGTACGTGTCGCGCAGGATCGGCTCGAGCCGCTCGTGCATGTACTCGATCGGCTCGCGGCCCTGCTTGCGCGCGATGAACGCCGGGATGTTGACCATCGGCCCTGGACGGAACAGCGCGACCGCAGCGGCCACGTCCTCGAAGACCTGCGGGCGCATGTCGAGCAGCATCCTCCGCATGCCCGCGCCTTCCAGCTGGAACACGCCGTGCGTGTCGCCGGTGGCGATCAGCTCGTAGGTCTTCGCGTCGTCGAACGGGATGGCGTCGATGTCGATGTCAAGCCCGCGGGTCTGCTTCAGCAGGCGCTGGCACGTGGCGATGATGTCGAGGTTCTGCAGGCCGAGAAAGTCGATCTTCAGCAGGCCTATGTCGCCGACGGCCTTCATGTCGTACTGCGTGACCACCGCGTCGCGGCCGGGGCTGAGCTGCAGCGGCGTGAAACGCACAAGCTGCTCTGGGGCGATCACGACGCCCGCGGCATGCGTGCTCACGTTGCGCGAAACGCCCTCGAGCGCTCGAGCCACATCGATGAGCCGCTTCTGGTCCTCGAACGACTCATATGCCTCGCGAAACTCGCTGACCTCCTTCATGGTGTCCTCGAGCGACTTGGAGCGGCCCTGCCAGACGGGCACGAGCTTGGCCAGCCGGTCGGTGTCGCGCAGCGGCACCTCCAGCACGCGACCGACGTCGCGGATGGCCGCCTTGGAGGCCATCGTCGTGAAGGTGATGATCTGAGCCACCCGGTCGGCGCCGTACTTCTCCGAGACGTACTTGATCACGCGCTCGCGGCCCTCGACCGAGAAATCGCAGTCGATGTCGGGCATCGATACGCGGTCGATGTTCAGGAAGCGCTCGAAGATGAGCCCGTGCTTCAGCGGGTCGAGGTTCGTGATGCCGAGGCAGTACGACACGAGGCTGCCGGCGGCGCTGCCGCGGCCGGGTCCGACGACGATGCCGTTCTTGCGCGCGAAGTTGTAGAAGTCCCAGACGATCAGGAAGTAGGACGCGTAGCCGGTCTGGGCGATGACCGACAGCTCCGTCGCAGCACGCTCCTTGGCCGCCTCCGCGGGGTCGGCGCCGTAGCGCCACTTGAGGCCGTCCTCCACGAGCCTGGCAAGGTAGGCATCCGGCTTCAGGCCGTCGGGGACATCGAACGGCGGCAGCAGCGTCGCCCCGAGCTTCAGCTTCAGGTCGACCATGTCGGCGACGTCGAGCGTGGCCGCGAGCGCGTCGGGCATGTCGCCGAACGACGCCGCCATCTCGTCGGGCGTCTTGAGGTAGTTCTCCTGCGTCGAGAAGCGCCAGCGGTTCCGGCCGTTGAAGCGCGCCCCCGTCTGCAGGCACAGCAGCACGTCGTGCGCCTCTGAGTCGTGGCGGTGGACGTAGTGCAGGTCGTTGGTCGCGCACAGGCGCAGCCCGAACTCCTTCCCCAGCCCGACCAGCGCCTCGTTGACGCGGTCCTGCTTCTCGATGCCGTGCCGCTGCACCTCCAGCAGGAAGCGGTCCTTGCCGAAGATGTCGCGATAGGTCGTTATCGCCTCTCTGGCGCCGTCGAGGTCGTTGTCGCTGATGCGGCCGGCGACCTCGCCCTGGAGGCATCCCGAAAGCGCGATCAGGCCCTTCGAGCGCTCGGCGAGGATCTCCTTGTCAATGCGGGGCCGGTAGTACATGCCCTCCATCTGCCCCACCGTGCACAGGCGCATGAGGTTGACGTATCCCTCGTGGTCGGCCGCCAGCAGGGTCAGGTGGCTCGGGTCGCGGTCGACTCGGCCCTCGCGCAGCAGGCGCGACCGGGGCGCGACGTAGACCTCACAGCCGACGATTGGCTTGATGCCGGCGTCCCTGCATGCCTTGTAGAAGTGGATCGCGCCGTACATGACCCCGTGATCGGTCAGGGCGATGGCCGGCATCTCGAGCTCGGCCGCCCTGGCGACCATCGCGGGGATGCGGCTGGCCCCATCGAGCAGCGAATACTCGGTGTGGTTGTGGAGGTGGACGAAGCTTTTCGGGGCGTGCGGCATCGTTGGATTGCGGGTGGCGGAACCCCGGCAGATAGTCTACTGGCGACCGGCATGCCCCTCACGCTCAGAGACGCAACCGCCAGCGATCAGCCCACCCTCCGCCGCATCGTGCGGGCGGCCAACATCAACCCGACGGGGCTGGACTGGCCGCGCTTCATCGTGGCCGAGGACGGCGGCGCCATCGTCGGCGTGGGCCAGGTCAAGCCGCACCGGGACGGCACGCGCGAGGTTGCCTCAATCGCGGTCATCCCCGTCCGGCAGAGGCAGGGCGTCGGCTCCGCGATCATCGAAGAGTTGCTGCGGCGCGAGAAGGGCACACTTCACCTGACGTGCCGTAGCCGGCTGCAGGGCTATTACGAGCGATTCGGCTTCAAGCGTCTCGAATCGCGTGATTACCCGCCGTCTTTGGCCAGGCGTATGCGGGTGATCAATGTGCTCGTGCGCCCGTTCGGCATCTGGATCATCGTCATGCGGCGGCCATGAACTGGATGCCGGTGCGTTTGCTGGCAATCCTCGCGATCCCGGCCTTCGTCATCGTGCTGGTCGAGCCGACGCTCCGATCATCATTGCTGGCAACGTTCGGGATCGGCTACGTGATCGCCGCCCTCATCGTCATTGCCCAGGCAGCAACGACCACCCCGACGCCTGGGCCTCCGTCTGAGCGCGTGAACCGCCTCGACGAAGCGACGCTAGAGCGACAGCAAACCCTCGTCAGCTACGGCGCCACTGCGTTTGTCGGTGGAACGTCGATGTTGGTGGCTCTTGTCTCCTCCTTGTCGGCGGTGGCAATGCTGCTGCTCGTCGCCGCATGGGTGGTGACCTGGTGGCCCTTCGCCATGCGCCACTTCACGCTGACAAGCACCGTCGTGATCGAGCGAGACCCCGCCACGGTTTTCGCATTTGTAAGCGACCTCCGCAACGTGCCTCGCTTCTACTACATGTTCGACGAAACGATCGAGAAGATCGGCGACGGACCGATCGCCGTGGGCACAGAGTTTCGCACGCACGTCATCCTTCACAAGGGGGACGCGCCTCGCCTGGACAGGGACTATGTGTTCGACGGGACTGAAGAGATCGTCTTATATGACCCCAACCGAGAGCTCGCCATCCGGGTGAGCTCCGGCCTTGACCCCAATCTTGCGACCTTCACCTTCGAAGAGGACCCGGCGGGCACCCGGGTGACCCATCGATTCGAGCACCTCCAGAGCTATTCGAGTGGCTTTATGGGTGTCATCGTGACCGCAGGACCGACCCGCCGGGTCATGCGGCTCAACCGCGAAAAGGCCTGGCAGCGCGCCAAGCAGATCCTCGAAAGCGGCACGGCCTAGGATTGTGCCCGTCGTGGTGCGCATCGCCCTACCCTCTCTCGCTCACGGCCCTGTTGAGACTGAACACTCGGGCATTCGCGAGATCGGCAACGAGGCCGGACGCACGCCGGGCGCGATCCAGCTGCACGTCGGGCAACCCAATTTCCCGACGCCGAAGCACATCGGAGAAGCAGGCAAGCGCGCAATCGACGAAGGCAAGACGTTCTACACGCACACGCAGGGCATCATCACGCTGCGCGAGAAGCTCGTGGCCAAGCTCGAGCGGGTGAACGGAATCCGTGTCACGCCAGACCGCATCGCCTGCACGCCAGGCGGTGTTGGCGCGATCGCCGCGGTTTTCGCCGCGGTGCTGGAACCCGGCGACGAGGTGCTGCTGCCGGATCCCGGTTGGCCGAACACGCGGATCGCTGATCACGCCGCGCACCAAGCTGCTGCTGATCAACAGCCCGAGCAACCCGACGGGCGCTGTTTATCCGCGACCGGTCATCGAGCGCCTGATTGAGATTGCGCAGCGCCACAACCTGTGGCTGCTGAGCGATGAGTGCTACGACCAGATCCTGCTCGACGCCGAGTGGACGAGCCCCGCGTCAATTGCGCCCGACGACGCGCGCATCGCGTCGGTCTTCACATTCTCCAAGACGTACTCGATGACCGGGTGGCGGCTGGGCTATGTCGCGGGCTCTGCGGAGCTGATAGACACGGTGACCAAGGTGCTGGAGTCCAACTCGTCGTGCGTGTCGACGATCACGCAGGTTGCAGGCGAGGCCGCGCTTAGCGGGCCGCAGGATTGCGTGCGCGAGATGAACGAGGCGTACCTGCGGCGGCGTGAGGCTGTGGTGGACATCCTGCGCGAGGCCGACCTGTTCATCAGCGAGCCCAAGGGGGCGTTCTACTGCATGGCCGATGTGTCGCCATCGGGCATCGGCTCGCGTGATTTCGCGTTCAAGCTGCTGCGCGAGCGGGGCGTTTCGGTGGCGCCGGGGAGCGCCTTCGGACAGGTGGCCAAAGGCGCCGTTCGGATCAGCCTGGCCAGCTCGGACCAGGACCTGCGCGAGGGCGTCGGCCGCCTGGCGAACTACGTCCGGGAGCTGGCGTAACGCTTTTGTGCACAAATACAGGGAATGCTCCCCAAATAAGCTGCTTTTGTGCACAAAACGCCATTGGTGGGTGATGGCGTAACCAGGCTGCCCGGCTCGGCGTTGGAGCTTGCGTGCTGCTACTTCGGCCGATTCTCTCGATCGCGGTGAAGGTGCTCCGACCGGGCCGCCTGCGCCTGGAGATGGTCCGCCTGCAGCACGGGCTCTAGGAAGCTAACACCCCCACCTGACCTCCCCACACGGTGGGGAGGGACCTTATAGCCCCCACCTGACCTCCCCACACGGTGGGGAGGGACCTTATAGCCCCCACCTGACCTCCCCACACGGTGGGGAGGGACCTTATAGCCCCCACCTGACCTCCCCACACGGTGGGGAGGGATCTGCTAGCTCCGCTTCAACAGGACCACCGACTCGATGTGGTACGTGTGCGGAAACATGTCCACGATCGCGGCCCGCTCGATCCTGAAGCCGCCTCGCGTGAGCGCGGCCAGGTCGCGCGCGTGCGTCGACGGTTCGCACGAGATGTAGACGAGTCTGTCGGGGCCCAGCCTGATGATCTCCGCCAGCGCCTCCGGCTCGCAGCCGGCGCGAGGCGGATCCAGGACCGCGGCGCTGTGCCGCCCGATCCGCACCTGCCTCAGCGCCGTCTCCACCGTGCCGGGCAGGTACTCGACCTTTACTTTGTTGATGCGCGCGTTCAGCCGGCCGAAGATCTAGCACGTGGTCGCCTCTGGCCAGCACAAGCATGTCGAGCGCGGTCTCATAAAGGACCAGCATCTGCTTGTAGTTCGTCTGCACGAACGTGTCGCTGCGGACGCGAAACGTCATGGCCCAGAACTCGAGCGAAATCGCATCGTCCAGGAGAACCTGGTCCGGCAGAAGCTCCGCAACTCGGCCCGCAAGCTCCGCGTGCGGCCAGTCGGCGACGCGGCCGCGAAATCGCAGACGCCAAAGCAGCCCCGGCCCGCCGGGCTCGACGGTCAGAAGGAGATTCTGGATGCCGCGAATGCGCAGCTCTGAGCCTGCCTCGGCGAACGCCTTCACTGCCCGCTCGATGCGCTCGTCGTGGATCGGGCAGGTGGAGATCGGCTGCACCGTGTGTGAGCGCATCGGGTGGAATCCGAAGCGGACGCCGGCGGCGGCCTCGATGGCTTCGAACTCGCCGCGGATCCGATAGCGCCAGGGGTCGTCCATGCCGAGGACCTGCGTGCCGGCCGGCAGCTCGATCCCGGCGCGCCGCCAGGCGTCCGCCACGATCTGGCGCTTGAGCTCCAGCTCGTAGGCGTAACCCGCGTGCTGCCACTGGCAGCCACCACAGCGGGTCAGAAAATCGGACTGTGAGGCGCCCGGTCCAAAGTGAGGACATTTCGGCAGCACGCGATGAGGCGATTTCTCGATCACCTGTAAAGTCGAAGCAACGGCCACGCCGCCCTGACGGCCGCGCGGCTCGGCCTCGACCACCTCGCCCGGCAAGGCGTAGCTAACCAACCAGACTTTGCCGTCCTCTCGCGCGATGCAGGCGCCGCCATGCGCCGGGGACTCCGGCTTGAGGATTAGTGGCGCGGCCGGAAGGACCCTCGACGGATCTTCGGCGCCCATGCGGCCCATCTGCGGGTTCAGCTCCTCCGCTGCTCGCTCATGCAGTCGCCAGATGCACTCGCTCCGCTGCTCGGAGCTTCACCCGCATCTGGGCCACCTGGATCGCCGAATCTCTCGCCGAGGGCCTTCGGCCGCACCACTACCGGCGCCAGAGGGCCGTCGGTTCGGCGGCCGGTTTGAACCCCGCGGCCTCCACCACCTCGGAGGCCTGCTCGAATCCGGCCGCGATCCTGGCCGGGTCATGCGCGTCGCTGCCGAACGAGACTGCGGCGCCTCCGAGCTCGCGCCACCAGCCGAGCACCGTTTGGCTTGGACACAGGACGTTGCCGCGCGTGGTGTTCACCTCGAGTACCAGCTCACGCTTCACCGCAGCCACGAGAATCGCCCGCAGCTGCTCCTCGAAGTCCTGCTCGCGATAGCCGGGCCAGTATCGCTTCGGGTAGTCGATATGCGCGAGCGTCTGGAACGGCTGGCCGCCATCGATCATCGCGAGCGTCTCGGTGAAGAAGGCATGCGCGAAGGCGGCGGGATTCACATCCGGCGACTTCGTGAGCTGGCTGGCGTCGATGATTCGATCCCCCTGGCGCACGCAGTGCACTGAGCCGAGGACGTGGTCGAGCTTGCCAGCGCTGAGAACTAGGCGGGTCTCCTCGACAAACCAGTGGGGCTCGCCGAGCTCCACGCCTGAGTGGATGCGCAAACTCTTGAACTTGCTCCGGCATCGCTCCACCGAGTCGAGGTAGCCAACGATGTCGACGCAGTACTGCCCAGGATTGACCTTGACGAAATCGGCGTGGTCGGTGAAGGCGATCGCCGGCAGCCCGATCTCCAGCGCTTGCTCGCAGCTCTTCTCCATCGACCCATGCGGCGCGTCATATGACCATTCGGTATGAACGTGGTAGTCGGGAATCCGCACGGCTTTCAGCCGCAGCCCTTGATGGTCGAGCAGACCTCCATGGCCAGACCGTTCGAATCGACCACAACGCGGCCGCCAAGTGGCCGGTCGAGCGTGACAGTGGTCGAGTTCGAGAAACCCCGTGTCGACAGCACGCTCGCACAGTCAACTTGATTGTTGAGGGGGTCGCGCAGCGACAGCTCTACGATCGTGCTCGACTCGGCCACCAAGACTGTAAGGCTCGCACCGCATAGTCCGACAGTCAGATGCCGGCCGCTCGCGTCGATGGATGCGGTATCGACGCTCTTCACAGTTGAGCCGCCGGTCCAGTAGGCCGACATGGGCAGTGCCGGAAATCCGACCTCACCCCTCGCACCGGCGATCCTGAACAGCCATGTCGTCACCCACGCGATGCCCCGATCGGTATCGATGAAGCCGTAAGCGAGGCGCGCTCCGAAAACCGAGGCCGGCTGAACCGAGTCGCAGGACGCCGCTCCTGCCTCTGGCGCCAGACGTGCCATCGCCGCGAGCGCGTCCGCCGCGGAAATCGCGGTGAATCCCTGGTCGTGATCGTTCCACGTCGCGTAGGCCGGTCCCAGCGCGGCCTGCGGCAGAGTTCCTTCCACGGTGAACTTGCCGCAGTCGAACGACGGGTAATAGGCCGGGATTTGGGACGGGCTTGGATGTGGCGCAGATTGGACAGCGTTTCCGCTTTCGCACGACGCAACGACCACGAGCGCCAGGCACGCGATGAGGCGCTTCATTGCAGAAGCTTCTGGAGGATTTCGTTCGCCATCTTCGGGTTGGCGTTGGGGGCCTTCTTCTTCAAGTCGGCCATCAGCGCGCCCAGCGCCTGCTTCTTGCCTGCCTGGTAGTCGGCGGCAGCCTTCGCGTTGGTGGCGATGACTTCGCGGACGATCGCCTCCAGCTCCGACTCGTCGCTCACCTGCGCAAATCCGCGCTCGGCTACGAGCTCACCGGCCGAGCGCTGCGACCGGATCGACTCCGCCAGCACCTCGCGGCCCTGGTCGCGCGTGATCGAACCCGAGGTCACGAGCTTCACGACGTCGGCTAGCTGGTTGATCGTCGGAACCGAGCCGCCCGGTGCAACCTCGCCGATGATCCAGTTCGCGGCTGGCTTGGCATCGGCGCCCGCGCGAACGGCGCCCTCGAACAGGTCGGCCAGCTCGCGCTCGGCGGCGATGAGCGACGCGTCGTGCAGGGGCAGCGCGTACTGCGACACCAGCCGCACCCGCCGGGCCTCCGGCAGCTCGGGCAGCGCGCGGCGCAGCTCTTCGATCCACGCAGGGTCGAGCTCGAGCGGCGGCAGGTCCGGCTCGGGGAAGTAGCGGTAGTCCTCCGCGAACTCCTTGGTGCGCTGCGAGAAGGTCCGCTGCTCGGCGTCCGACCAGCCGCGCGTCTCCTGCACCACGTCGTGCCCAGACTCGAGGGCCTCGATCTGGCGTTTCACCTCGAAGTCGATGGCGCGATAGAGATTGCGAAACGAGTTGATGTTCTTGAGCTCAGTCTTCACGCCGAGCTCGGTGGTTCCTGTGCGCCGCACCGAGATGTTCGGCTCGGCGCGCAGCTGACCTTTCTCCATGTCCGCCTCCGACGCGCCGACCGTGCGCAGCAGCGTGCGCAGCGCCACCGCGTAGTCACGCGCCTCCTCGGCCGACCGGATGTCGGGCTCGCTCACGATCTCCATCAGCGGCACGCCGGCGCGGTTGAGGTCGACGAACGATTCCCACGCCTTATGCAGCCGGTCGCCCGCGTGCACGAGCTTGCCGGTGTCCTCCTCGAGGTGGACGCGGCGGATGCGGACGCGCCGCTCGCCGACTTCCAGGTGGCCGTCATGGCTCATCGGCAGGTCGTACTGGCTGATCTGGTAGCCCTTCGGCAGGTCGGGATACATGTAGTTCTTGCGGTCGAACTTCGTGTGGCGCGGGATCTCGCAGTTCAGCGCCACCGCCGTCTTCAAGCACGCCTCGACCGCTGCCTTGTTGATGACCGGCAGCACGCCCGGCAGACCGAGGCACACCGGACACGTGTGCGAGTTCGGCGGCGCGTTTAGCGGCGCGATGGCGCAGCCGCAGAACATCTTGGTGCGAGTGGTCGGCTGGACGTGCACCTCCATGCCGATGACCACTTCCCAGCCCACGGCCCTCACCCGCTGTGCGGGAGAGGGATGCCTGGGGTTAGTCAACGAGCGCCACCTCCACGCGCATGTCGGCCGCGAGCTCGTACGCCCGCGCGACGCGCAGCGTGATGTCCTCACGCCACTGCGGCGCCAGCACCTGAAGCCCAACCGGCAGGCCGTCGCTCATGCCGCACGGCACGCTGATGCCCGGCAGCCCGGCAAGGTTGCCGCCAAGCGTGAGCACATCGCACAGGTACATCGACAGCGGGTCCTGCGTCCTGGAGCCAATCGGGAACGCGACGGTCGGCGACGTAGCGCTGACGATCGCGTCGCAGTTTGCGAACGCGTCGTCGAAGTCCTGCTTGATCAGCGTGCGGACTTTCTGCGCCTTCAGGTAGTACGCGTCGTAGTAGCCGCTCGACAGCGCGTACGTCCCGAGCATCACGCGTCGCCGCACCTCGGCGCCAAAGCCCTTGCGCCGCGTCTTCATGTACGCCTCGGTGATGTTCTGAGCGTCCTGCTCCGACATCCCGTAGCGCACGCCGTCGAAGCGGGCGAGGTTGGACGAGCACTCGGCCGGCGCGATGATGTAGTACGCGGCGAGGCCATAGTCGGTATGCGGCAGGCTGACATCAACGAGCTCCGCGCCCGCGGCTTCCAGCGTGTTCAGCGCCTTCTGGATCGCCAGCCGCACGCCAGACTCCATGCCCTTGACTTCGAAGTACTCGCGCGGGACGCCGAGCCGAATCCTCTCGACCCCGTCGTGCAATCCGCGCGCCACGTTGTTGGGCCGATCGGCGCAGGTCGAATCCAGCGGGTCATGGCCCGCCATCGTCTGGAGGATCAGCGCGCAGTCCTCCACCGAGCGCGTGAAGGGCCCGATCTGGTCGAGGCTCGACGCGAACGCGATCAGCCCGTAGCGGCTGACGCGCCCGTAGGTCGGCTTCATGCCGATGACGCCGCAGAGGGCTGCGGGCTGGCGGATCGATCCGCCGGTGTCGGTGCCCAGGCTGAAGGTCGCCTCGCCGGCGGCCACCGCCGCCGCGCTTCCGCCGGAGCTGCCTCCCGGCACGCGGTCGAGCGACCACGGGTTGTGCGTCGGGAAGTAGCCGGAGTTCTCAGTCGAGCTGCCCATCGCGAACTCGTCGCAGTTGGTGACCCCCAGCATCACGGCGCCCGCGTCGAAAATGCGCTGGACGGCGGTGCCGGTATACGGAGGCTTGAAGCCCTTCAGGATCTGCGAGCCGGCGGTTGTCTCGACGCCCTTCACGCACAGCACATCCTTCACGGCCATCGGAATCCCGGCCAGCGGTCCGGCGGTGCCGTCGCGCAGCGCGCGGTCGGCCGCCTGCGCCTGCTCCGCGGCCCTCGCCGTCGTGAGTCGAAGGAAGGCTTTGACGTCTGCGTCGGCCGCCTCGATTCGTTCGAGGTGCAGGCCGAGGAGCTCCTGCGCCGAGAGCTCGCGCTCGTCGAGCATGTGCCGCAGCTCGCTGATCGTGAGGTGTGTCGGGTCCAGGGTCACTAGGCCTCTTCCTGTATCGAAGGCACGCGGAAGAAGCCGTCGACGGCAGCCGGCGCGTTGGCCAGCGCCTCCTCCTGGGTCAGACACGGGCGCGGCACGTCCTCGCGCAGCGTGGCCGCGACCTCGACCACCTGCGCGGTCGGTGGGATTGCGTCGGTGTTGAGCTCCTGCAGCCGGTCGATGTGGCGCAGGATGCCGCTCAGCTGCTCGGCATAGAAGTCCTCGTCACCTTGCTCGAGGCCGAGCCGCGCGAGCAGCGCGACGTGGCGGACTTGATCGCGTGAGAGCGGCATGCCGGTTAGCTTAGGCGGACATCAATGCGCGAGTGCCGGCACTCGAGGCGGTGCGGCGCCAGATCAGCGTGCGAGTGCCGGCACTCGGCCAAGTGAGGTGCTATTTTCCCGCCAGCTTCAGGAATTCCTGTTCGTCCAGGATCTTCAGCTTCAGCTTTTGCGCTTTTTCGAGCTTCGAGCCGGCGCCGGGTCCCGCGACGACGTAGTCGGTACGGGCGCTCACGCTGCCTGCCGCCTTGCCGCCCAGCTTCCGCACCAGCGCTTCCGCGTCGGGCCGGCCCATCGTCTCCATCGTGCCCGTGAAGACGAAAGTCTTGCCGGTTAGAGGACCCTCGCCGACCGGCTCCGCGGCTTCAGGCACGACGCCCGCTTCGAGGATCTTGGCCACCAGCTCCCCGCCGTGGCCGTCGAAGTACATGAACACCTCGCGCGCCATGTTCGGGCCGACGCCCTCGACCCGGCGCAGGTCCTCCTCGCTCGCGCCGCGCAGCTTCTCAATACTGCCGAACTCCCCGGCCAGCATCTCCGCCGTG
>VBIA01000013.1 GCA_005879985.1 Chloroflexota bacterium
CGGCAGCCCCTGGCTCTCGGCAGCGAGGCACAGCATCCCCATCAGCACTGGGGTGGGATGGTTGATCGTCAGCGAGACCGTCACCCGGTCGAGGGGTACGCCGTCGAACAGCTCGATCACGTCCTGCACGGTGTCGACCGCGACGCCAACTTTGCCGACCTCATGGAGCGCCAGCGGATGGTCCGAGTCGAGGCCGATCAGCGTCGGGTGGTCGAAGTCGGTGCTGATGCCGGTCTGGCCCTGCTCGAAGAGGTAGCGATACCGTGCGTTGGTGTCGTGCGCCGAGCCGAAGCCGGCGATCTGGCGCATCGTGAACATCTTCGTGCGGTACAGGTCCGGGTAAGGCGAGCGGGTGTACGGCGGCTTGCCCGGTTCCCCCAGACGTTCGTCAAGGTGCGGCGCCACATCCTCAGGGCCATAGAAGGGCTTCTGCTCGATTCCCGAATCTGTCTCGAACGCCCGCTTGATCTCTTCGCCGTACCGCTCGGATAGCCGCTGCCCAGAGGCCCTGTCAGCCATGCCCACAGTGTGAGCCAAACGTTCGGTTCCTGCTAGGGTACGCTCCGTGGCCAAGCCGGTCTTGGCAGGCAAGGTGGCGGTCGTCACCGGGGCCGGCCGCGGCATCGGGCGCGAGGAAGCGCTGCTCCTCGCGGGAGCCGGTGCGCGGGTCGTCGTCAACGACCTGGGTGGCGAGTGGGACGGATCTGGCCGGGACGACCGGCCCGCCGCGGCCGTGGTCGCGGAGATCCATGGCGCCGGCGGTGAGGCTATTCCGCACTTCGGTGACATCTCCGAGCCGGAAGGCGCGGACTCGCTGGTCGCCCTGGCCCTCGATTCCTGGGGGCGCCTGGACATCGCCCTCAACAACGCGGGCATCCTGCGCGATCGGATGGTGTTCAACATGTCCCTCGAGGATTGGGACCTCGTCATCAAGGTCCACCTGCGCGGTCACTTCCTGGTGACGCGGGCGGCCTGCGGACATTTCCGCGAGAGGGCTCGCGCCGGCGATGCCGGTGGACGAGTCATCAACACGACGTCGCCCTCAGGCCTGCTCGGAAATGCTGGGCAGGGCAATTACGGCGCCGCCAAGGCAGGCATCGCCGCGTTCACCCAGATCGTCGCGCTGGAGATGGGCAGGTACGGAGTCACGTGCAACGCGATCTCACCCGGGGCGCGCACCCGATTGACGGAGAAGACTTTCGGCGAACTGCGCAAAGATGGCGCGGACTTCGACGCGCTCGACCCGGCCAACATCG
This sequence comes from Chloroflexota bacterium, assembly GCA_005879985.1. Lineage (GTDB taxonomy): Bacteria > Chloroflexota > Dormibacteria > Dormibacterales > Dormibacteraceae > CF-118. The sequence goes on from VBIA01000013.1 coordinate 1,257, forward strand.
CACCACTGGCGCTTTTTCTGGCGAGTGATCTGTCCGCCGGTATCACCGGTCAGGTTTTTGGGCTCCAGGGCGGCGTTTTGGAACTGTTCGAGGGATGGCGGCCGGGAGAGCGCGTCGAGCATCAAGGTCGCTGGAGCGCCGACGAACTCGCGGCAGCGATGCCCCAGCTCTTTGCAGGTCGCAGCACCGCGTACGAGCCAGACCTGAGCGTGTTCTTCGAAGACGTGCGGAAATGAACTCCCGCACCGACCTGATCTCAGCCGCGACCAAGGTGTTCGCGGCGCGCGGATATCGTGCCGCCTCGTTGCGCGACATCGCCGAGGCCGCAGGAATCCAGCGCGGTAGCGTGTACCACCACGTCACCAGTAAGGAGGAGCTGCTCCTAGAAGGGATGCTGCCTGCGCTGGAGCAGACGACCGTCGAGGTGGAGCGAGTGATCGAGTCGGTGCTTGCCGAGGAAGAGCCGGATTACGAGGCAGCGCTACGGCAGGCGATCACAGTTCACATGCACTGCTTGTATGGCAACGTGTCGCTCGAAGGCGTCAAGGTCTACCTGGCCGAGAACCTGCTGGCGACGCACTCGGATCTGACGAGCGAGGCCAAGGCGCGTTTGCGATTGCTCACCAAGCGGCATGAGCTGAATTTCGCTCGGCTTTATGAAGCCGGAGTCAACGCTGGCGTTTTCCGCAACGAGCTCGATCCTCTGCTCGAGTCCTACCTGGTGTTGGGCATGTGCAACTGGGTCTCGCGCTGGTACCGACCCGATGGACGCTGGTCGCTCGACCGCGTATCCGACTCGATCGCCGCGACGGCGCTGGCCGGGGCAGTGGCCTAATGAACGGCAAGGTCACGGTCGGCGCGCCCGGCAACTCCATTCCGCCGTTCGACCGCATGCTGCGCGCGGTCACGTCCGCCGAGCGCATGGGCTTCGACGCCGTGTGGTGGTCCGACCACTGGATGGGATGGTTCCCCGACGGCGTGTGGGATCCGACGCGATTCGACATCGCAACCAGGCATTCAAGCCCGCATGTCTACCTCGACCCGATGGTCGCGATCGCCGCGGCGGCGATGCGGACATCGTCGGTTCGCCTGGGCACGGCGGTGTCGGATCCGATCAGGCGACACCCGGTCGCTCTCGCGACCGAAGCGCTATCTCTGCAGCACGCGTCGCACGGCCGCTTCATCCTGGGCCTGGGCGCGGGCGAAGGTGAGAACATCGAGCCGTACGGGCTTTCGTTCGACAAGCCGGTTGGGCGTCTGGAAGAGGCGCTCGAGGTGATCAGGTTGTTGTGGGACACACACGAGCACGTGAACTTCTCGGGCGATCATTTCCAGCTGAAGGACGCGGTGCTCGGGCTCGAGCCGCCGGAGGAAGGAGCCCCGCCCATCTGGCTGGCTGCCCACGGCAAGCGGATGCTCGGCATCACTGGTCGCCTGGCCGACGGCTGGCTGCCGATGACCGTGGCTCCCACTGTTTATCGCGAGCGTCTTGCGGTCATTCGTGACGCCCAGCGCCGGGCCGGCCGGAGCCAGGACGCCGTAACTCCCGGATTGTGGTCGTACGTGGTCGTGGCTGAGACGCGGTCGAAGGCCGAGGAGATCATTACGCACCCCTTGTTGCGAGGCCTGACCTTCCTGATGGCCGCAGAGCGGTTTGAGCGATACGGCGCCAGACATCCGATCGAAAAGGTCCGGTACGGACTGATGGACTATGTCCCGACTCGTGTCAGCGCGGACGAGTGGCTGAGCGGTGCCGCCGAGGTGCCATTCGAGCTGCTCGACGAGTTCTTCATCTGGGGCACGCCCGACGACATCGTCGAGCGGACGCTGCAGTACGTGGACGCGGGATGCCGGCATCCGGTGTGGTGGAACGTGAGCTTCCTGACCGATCTTGGGCGTACGCGCTCGAGCTTCCATCTGCTTGGCGATGCGCTGGCGGATCTTCGTCGCAAGCTCGAGGTGCCCGCGGCATGATCGAGACCGAGTCGCGCGGGCCTGCGCGGTGGATCTTCATCGCCAATCCAAAGGTGGTCAACGCGGTCGGGACCGCCGACCTCGAGAGGCTGCGCGAGGAGATCGTGAGTGCAGCTGCCGACGATGCGATTGCGTTGATCGTGCTGGCCGGGAGGGCCGGCAACTTCTGCTCGGGCGACAATCTGAAGGAAAGCGCGGTCATGGACCGCGCCGCATTCCGCAGCCTGATCGCCGCGTTTCAGGAGCTGGCGTGGGCGGCCGAGAATTCGCCCAAGCCGCTGGCCGCGTTCGTCGAGGGCTACGCCCTGGGTGGCGGCGCGGAGATCGCCCTCATGTGCGACTTTGTCGTGGCCGAGCGGACCGCGACGATCGGCTGCCCCGAGGTGGCGCTGAGCGGCATGATCTCGAACGGGAGCTCGGCATTTCTCGGCCAGGCACTCGGCCTGGCCAGGGCATCGCAACTGGTTCTGCTGTCCGAGCGGCGGCGCGCCGACGATCCGTTGCTGGCGGGGGCGTTCAATCTTGTGGGCTCGAGGGAGGAGTGCCTCAAGTGGCTGAACGGGGCCGCGGATCGTCTCGCGTCGTCGCCGCCGGCCGCTGTGCATCGCGCGCGACAGGCGCTTCGAGCGCCGGGGCGGCAGGGCCGGCTCGCCGCGCTGACCGAAGAGTTGATGCAGGCCATGGACCTCTACGGATCGCCCGCCTACAAGCAGGCTGCGTCTGCATTCGCGCATGGAGCTCGAACAGGTGTTACCACTTCGGATTCTGATCGCTAAACCCGGCCTGGACGGCCACGATCGCGGCGCGAAGGTCGTGGCGCGGGCGTTCCGGGACGACGGCTGGGAAGTCATCTACACCGGGCTGCGGCAGACCGAGGAGTTGATCGCAGCGGCTGCGGTGCACGAGGACGTTTCGGTGGTGGGGATCAGCGATCTTGGCGCGATCCATGTGCCGGTGATCGAGCGGCTGACCGAGTTGCTCGAGAAGCATGGGCGGGAGGACATGGTGATCGTCGCCGGCGGCACATTCGTGGAAGAGGACCTGGTCGCCCTTCGCAACCTGGGCGTGGCCGCGTGCTACGGGCCTGGAAGCGACACGCGTGCGATCACAGCCGAGGTGAGGCGCTTCGTCGGCGAAGAGGTAGGGTTCGCGAAACTCCGCGAAGCGGTGCGATCGGCTGAGGGAGCGACATCGTGATCCGCTTCGAGCAGGTGCGGCGCTGGGCTCTTCAGGACGGCCAGCGAATCGCGTTGACCTGGAGCGGCGGTGAATGGTCGTATCGCCGGCTGTTCGAGGGTGCGCTGCAGTTCGCGCTCGAGCTCGAGCATCGCGGGGTCCGTCCGGGTGACCGGGTGGCGCTGCTTGCCGAGAACGACGCCGGCACGCTGGCTGCCGTGCTTGGCATCCAGGCGGTGGGGGGGACGCTCGTGCCGATCAACTTCCGCCTGACCGCCGGCGAGTGCGACACGATCCTGGGCAACGCGGTGTGTGCGGTGATGCTGTTCGGCGAGTCGGAGGCCGGACTGGCAGCGCAGATCACAGGTGTGCACGACAAGCAGTCATTCGGGCCACTCGGCGAGCTGCCCACGCCTCGGTCCCCGCAGACGACCGATTGGAGTCGCGATCGCTGGCCGCAGCTGAAGCCCGATTCAGTGGAGACGGTGATCTACACGTCGGGCACGACGGGGCTGCCAAAGGGTGTCGTGACCACGCCGGTGATGGTGACGGGGCTGGCGCAGAGCACGGCTTTGACGCACATCGTTGGGGCGCAGAGCTGCTGGCTCCAGGTCCTCCCTTACTTTTCAGCGGCCAGCCTGAACCTCTCGCTGAACACGATCTACATGGTCGGAGGGCGCCTACACCTCATGCACTCGCGGCACTTCGAGGCGGGTCGCTTCATGGAGGAGGCCCATCGCTCGTCCGCGACTCACACCGAGCTCGTGCCGACGCAGCTCTATCGGATCCTGGACATGTTGGGCTCCAAACCCGCGGGGTCGACGTTCCAGGCGATTGGTTACGGATCGGCGCCGATGTCGGATGCGCGCCTCGAGCAAGCGCTGCAGGTGTTCGGCCCGATCTTCATCCAGGCGTATGGCATGACTGAGACCACATGCCAGGCTACGCTGCTGCTCAAAGAGGACCACGTGCCGGGCAGCCGCCAGCTGCAGTCAGCCGGCCGGCCGCTACCTCACGTGGACGTCATGGTCGCCCGAGACGACTTGGCCGAAGTCGCCTTCGACGAGGAGGGCGAGATTTGCTTCCGGGGCATCACGGTGACGCCTGGGTACTGGCGCGCGGGTGCGGTCTATGACCGGACCGGGTTCGACGGCGATTGGCTGCGCAGCGGCGACGTCGGGCGGGTCGATGACCACGGGTTCATTTACGTCGTGGATCGGAAGAAGGACCTCGTGATCTCGGGTGGGTTCAACGTCTCGTCGCGGGAGGTGGAGGACGTGATCTATCAACTTGATGGCGTGCTCGAGTGCGCGGTGGTGGGTGCACCGGACAAGGACTGGGGAGAGGTGACGGTCGCGACCATCGTGCGAGGTCGGGACAGCGACGTGGATGAGGCTAGGGTCATCGCGCACTGCAAGCATCGGCTGGCGGGCTTTAAGGTGCCGCAGCGGGTCGTATTTCTTGACGAGCTGCCGAAGAATTCGATCGGCAAGATCCTCAAGCGCGAGATTCGCAAGCGTCTGCAGCAGCGGGTGGAGGCATGAACCGGGTCGTCATTGCCGGTGTGGGGAGCACGCGCTTTGGCAAATTTCCGGAGCGCCGGTTGCGAGACCTGGTGGCCGAAGCCGTCGGCGCCGCATTGACCGATGCGGGTTTGACGCCCGAGGCTATTGAGACGGTCTATTTCGGCAACGCCGCGTCGGGGTTGCTGACAGGTCAGGAGATGATCCGCGGCCAGGTCGAGATGCAGCTGACCGGCATTTCCGGAGTACCGGTCTTCAACATCGAGAACGCGTGCGCGTCCTCGTCGTCGGCGCTTCACCTGGCGTGGCAGGCCGTGGCATCGGGGAGCCGTGAGGTCGTGCTGGCAGTAGGCGCGGAGAAGATGACGGGGATTCCGAAAGAGGCGGTATTCCGCGCCCTGAACGGCGCCCTGGACGTGGAGGGCGTCGACCTGAGCGAGGACAGCGACTCGCGCAGCCCGTTCATGGACGTGTATGCGGACATGACGCGGCGATATCAAGAGCACTCGCCCGCGACGTCCGACGACTTCGCAGAGGTTGCGGCGAAAAACCACCGCAATGGCATGTTGAATCCGATTGCGCAGTACGGCCAGGAACTTTCGGTCGCGCAGGTTCTCGCCTCCCGACACATCTCCGGACCCCTGACCCTGTACATGTGCTCGGGCATCGGCGACGGGGCGGTCGCCGTGGTGGTGTGCAGCGCCGCGGCGGCGCGCCGGACGTCTGGGCGCTCGGTCGACATCCGCGCATCTGTTGTGCTGTCGGGCCTTCCGGGTGCTCGCGAAGGCGGCGCCGTGGCTCGGGCGGCGCGGCAAGCCTATGACGCCGCCTCGATAGGGCCCGACGATGTGGACATCGTCGAGGTGCACGACGCGGTCGCGCCGGCTGAGCTGATGGCTTACGAGGAACTGGGATTGGCTGGGGCCGGTGAGGGGCCGGCGCTGCTTCGCTCGGGTGCTACACGGCTTGTGGGCAAGATCCCGGTCAACCCTTCGGGCGGGTTGCTGGCCAGAGGACACCCGATCGGTGCCACCGGATTAGCTCAGATCCACGAGCTGGTGACCCAGTTGCGAGGCGGGGCTGGCGAGCGCCAAGTGAGCGGCGCGCGGATCGCTTTGGCGCAAAACGGCGGCGGGTATTTGAACGGCGACATCGGGGCTGAGGCCATCCACATCCTCGCGGTATGAGTGATGTCTTCGTTCGCGACGAGGGTCCGCTTCGCCGCTGCACACTGGCTCGAGTTGCGCGGCGAAATGCACTATCGCTGGACGTTTGCCGGCAGCTCCAGTCAGCTGTCGAGTCGGCGCGAGAAGACATTGCGCTCATTGCGATCGATCACGAGGGCGACACGTTCAGCAGCGGCGCTGACCT
>VBIA01000188.1 GCA_005879985.1 Chloroflexota bacterium
CATTCCGGCGCAGTGGATCGGCGACCGGTCTTACATCCCCCACCGGCCCGGGCGTGTGCCGCGCCGCACCGCATAGCCAGAGTTGCGCATCGTTTCTCTATTGCCCAGCGCGACGGAGACGCTGTTCGCGCTTGGGCTCGGCGATCAGCTCGTGGCGGTGACGCACGAGTGCGACTACCCGCCTGAAGCCGCCGCGCTGCCTGTCGTCACGCACTCCACTTTTGACCTCGCCGGCAAGTCCAGCCAGGACATCGAAGACGCCGTCGCGCTTGCGGCTCGCGACGGAGCGTCGCTGTACGAGGTCGACACCGCGGCCATCCGCGACCTGCGCCCCGACCTGGTGGTGGCGCAGGACGTCTGTCGGGTGTGCGCGGTGCCCGCGTCACAGGTGATTGATGAGCTGAGCCCGATTCCGGTCCTGCGCCAGCATCCGCACACGCTCGATGACGTGCTGCGCGACATCGAAGACCTCGCATCGGCATGCGGGACTGACGCCAGCTCTCTGATGTCATCGCTGCGCAAGCGCATGGCCGCGGCCTCGGAGAAGGCGCGAGCTATGGCGCGCGTGCGCGGCGTCTTCCTCGAATGGCTCGACCCGCCGTATCCCGCCGGCCACTGGACGCCGGACATCTTGAGCCTGGCGGGCATCGATGACCCGCTGGCGCGGCCGGGCCTGCCGTCATCGGCCATCACGTGGACAGACGTGGCTGCGGCCCGGCCGGAGGTGCTTGTGCTCGCGCCCTGTGGCTGGGGCCTCGAGCGTGCTCGTCAGGAAGTCAAGGCGGTCGCCGCTCGCGTCGAGGCTGTCGGCGCGGGCCGCGTTCTGGTCCTTGACGGATCCGCCTACTTCAACCGCCCTGGGCCGCGCCTGGCCGATTCGCTAGAGGTGCTTGTGGAAAGCCTGGTGAAGAGTTGAGGACAAATCGACAGCCCAATTGTGCTGACTTTGGTGCTGACCCTCGCTCAATATGACCGCGGGGTGAGTTAGCTCAGGGAGGGCCGTGGCATAGGTGGCGGCATCTCGGCTGCGGGCCGCCACCGTGCCTTTTAACCCCATTCTTTCCTGCCGCTGACGAGCGCACGCCTTGATCGTGCTCGCCGACTCTAAACCGGCAGCCTGTCCTATCCGACTCTAAACCCGCCTGGTCGCCGATCGCGCATCGCGGGTACAGCCGCCACGTGTCCGACGTCCCGACCCTCAGGTGGCTGCAGGTCTGCGCCGGCTCAACCCCTTCCTCGCCGCCGTTCATGGTCAGAGGCATGAAGACTGAGCAAGCCCCGAAGTCGTGCCTGGAAGAAAACGGGCACACGTCAGGGCGCCCTGCCGGGCCCGTGAGCCCCGCCCCATTGCCTGCGATCGGCGACACCGCTTTCAACAGCTGGTCGGCGATGCGGATCGATGATTCAGGCGGCAGGCGGTGCTTGATCACGTAACCGGAGGCGCCATAGTCAAAGCCCCGTTGGACCATGTGAGCGGGCTCCCCCTCGCTCTTCAGGAGAAAGACCGGTGTCCAGTTGCCGTTGGCCTGGGCGCGCAGCTGCTTCAGCACCGTCATCCCGTCCAGGTCCGACAGCTCCAGGTCCAGGAGGATCAGGTCGAAGTGTCCGCGGGCCTCGCTCAGCGCGTCGGCGCCGGTGGAGGCGGTGGTGACGCGACAGCCTTCCTGTTCGAGCCTGGACTGGAACGCCCGGCGAAAGTCATCGTCGGCACCGGCGATAAGCAGGATCTTGGTGCTAGTTCGCGCCATGGCGCCAGCTACTCTCCGCCGAGCTCCTGTAGGCGCTTGCGCCAGTGGGCCAGCCGGTAGCGAAAGGTCTGCAGATGCTGAACGATCATCGGCAGGTTTGTGAGCTCAGCTTCATGACGGGCATCTTCCGAAAGGGTGACCAGCCGCTTGTTAAGGCCGGCCAGGATGGCTTCTTCGAACTCGACCAGCTCTGTGTACGCCTCGGTCCAGATCCTGGCCACGCGGACCGAGGTCGTGGTGGGGTCTTCGCGTTCCAGGTGACGCTTGACGTCGAGAGGCCTGGTGCTCCGCCGGCCACCTCCGCCCCGCGACCTGCCGCGCGTCCGGGATTCCGGGCTCAACGAATTATGTTAGGCCCGAAATGAGCACCAAAAGCAGCACTAACTCGCGCCCGGATGATGGTAGGGTCACCCCAACAAGGCAGATTGCCCGCCAAATTCCCGCGTCCAGACCGGCTGCTCGAAGGTGAGCGCCCGAGGACGGTGTTTCCTCAGGATGCGCGTCACTGGATCGCGGTCTACCGCGAGATGATCGAATTCAAGGACGAGCTGCTGACGCGCATGCGCACGCAGCTGATGCACCTGCCGGCCGCGGCCCGCCAGGACGTGGTGGACAACGACATCGCCATGCTGGAGGACCAGCTGCGCAGGTACCACCGCAGGCTCGAGTTCTGGTACGCGCGCCAGTGGCACCTCGAGGGCCTCCACATAGACGACGTAGCCAGGACCGTCACCTACCGCGAAAAGTCAGTGGTCCTCAGCCGGCGTGAGTTACAGCTCCTCATCCTGCTCGTCACCCGGTCACCCGGCTTCATCACGGCGACCCAGCTCCTCGTCCAGGCCTGGCACGATTCCCGACTGCCCGAGGAGACGCTGCGGACCTACATCGGCAAGGTTCGCACCAAGCTGCACAGCCTTGGCGTGGACGCCGAGGTCGTCAACCGTCCGCGCCGCGGCTACGCCCTGGTGTTCAAGCACAGGCCCGAGGAGGAGCCACCTCCAGACTGAGCCTGGCCACGCGCCAGCAGCAATTAGTGCGGTAATTGGTGCGGCGGCAGGGCCAGAATGCCCCCCGTTGAGCACGCCCACGATGAGGTCCGATCGGCTCCTCGAAGGCGAGGACTCCAAGACGCTGTTCGCCAGGGACGCCCGGCACTGGATCGGCGTCTACCAGCAGATGATCGGCTTCAAGGAGGATCTCCTGGGTCGGATACGCACGCAGCTGGCGCACCTGCCCGCTGTGGCCCGGGCCGACGTCATCGACAACGACATAAATGCCCTCGAAGAGCAGCTCCTCCGATATCGACGGCGCCTGGAGTTCTGGTATGCGCGCCAGTGGCAGCTGGAGGGGTTGCAGATCGATCATGACGGACGCACCCTCACCTATCGCGACCGGGTGATCTCGCTCACCAAGCGAGAGTTCCAGCTGCTCGTCTTCCTGGTGAGCCGGTCGCCGACCTTCGTCAGCCCCAGCAGGCTCCTCGTCGATGCGTGGCACGACGGAAACCTGCCCGAGGAGACCCTGAGGACGTACATCGCGAGGCTGCGCACCAAGATCGTGTCGCTGGGCGTTACCGCTGCGATCAAGAACAAGCCGCGCGCGGGCTACGCGATCGTGTTCGTTGAGCAGGCGCCGATTTCCCTGGATGGCCGGGGACCGATTTCGTTGGATGGCCGGGGACCGATTGGCCTGGATGGCCAGGGACCGATTTTCCTGGATGGCGCCGACGGGAACGGAATCGAGGGTTAGGGCTCTAAGGTTCAGGCTAGGGAGTCCGGGGGGAGGTCGCCCATGAAGCTCGAAGGCGTTCATCACGTCACGTCCATCACCGCCGACGCGCAGACAAACGTGGATTTCTACGCAGGTCGGCTCGGCCTGCGCCTGGTGAAGAAGACGGTCAACCAGGACGACCCCACCGTCTATCACCTGTTCTTCGGTGACGACAAGGGGAGCCCTGGGCTGGACCTGACGTTCTTCGAATATCCGGGGGTGCGCCCGGGCCGCGCGGGCCACGGCATGATCCACCGCATCGTGCTGCGGGTTGGGTCCTCTGCGGCGCTCGATTTCTGGCATGGACGCATCGGTGGCGAGCGCCGCGAAGGCGGGCTGCTGTTCTCGGATCCTGAAGGCCTGGGCCTGGAGCTGCGCCGCGTCAACACGACGGAGGAACCACTGATCGCGCATCACCCTGAGATCCCGGCTGAGTACGCGATCCAGGGCTTTGAGGAGGTGCGAGCGTTCACCGCTGACCCGGAGCGCAGCCGGGCGTTGTTCGAAGACGCGATGAAGTTTGAGAAGGACGGCGGCATGTCGTGGGTGGCGCGCGGTGAGAAGCGGAGCGGCCGGTACGTCTTCGATCCGGCGCCGGCGGAGCGCGGCGTGCCCGGCGCGGGCACTGTGCACCATGTCGCCTGGGCATCGCTCGACGACGAGCAGCTTGCCTGGCGCGAGCGCGTGATCGCGGCCGGCCCGAACCCGACGCCGGTGATCGATCGCTACTGGTTCAGGTCGGTGTACTTCCGCGAGCCGAGCGGCGTGCTGTTCGAGATCGCGACGATGGGTCCGGGATTCGCGGTCGACGAGGATCCGGCGCACCTCGGCGAGCGGCTGATATTGCCTCCTCGGTTCGAGCATCTGCGCGACCGGCTGGAGGTGACGCTGACCCCGATCCACAGGCCCGCCGGGGCGAGGTCTTAGCTAGCAAGTTCTAGCGCCCCCTCCTGACCTCCCCGCGGGCGGGGAGGGACCTAGGCGGCTGGAGTCGGGGGCGGCGCCGCCGGTGCAGCCGGCGCCGACTGGACGCGCTCGAACCACGCGGCCACGGCGGCCTGGATCGATATCGAGTAGACGATCGTGAAGAAGACGCCGATGCAGCAGGCGATAAGCCCCAGCGCACCGATCAAGCCGCCAACGAAGATGATGAGGCCTGCGATGACGCTGTTGGTCACGTTGCTGGTGGCGTACTTCCAGATGTTGGCGAAGTCGAAGCCTCCGCGGAAGCCATGGTGGTAGACCATGACGATCAGCGTGGGGGCGAGGAAGTCGATGAACAGCTGGACCAGCAGGTTCCACAACGAACCGAGGGGAGAGCCGGTGGTGTACGTGAAGCCCTGCTGGGTCGACACCGTGTGCGAGCCGATGCCGCTCAGGATGAAGCCGGGGATGCTGAGCACGATCCCGTAGATAAGGTAGACGCCGAAGATCCCGATCCCTCTGCTGAGGTGGAACCCGGCGGGGGGCAGCTCGTTGCGGCCTGACCGCGCGTTCTCGAAGGCCAGCATCAACCAGCCGGTGGTCGCTATCCAACCGACGATCGGGATGATGAGGATCAGGCCCTGGACGGCAATCTTGCCCAGCCACGCGGGATCCTTGAATGCCCACCCGAAGGCGTCGCCGACGCTGTTCACGAGCGGATTTTAACCGGAGATCGCGAAGTTGGCCAGACGGCTCTCGCTGGAATGGATTGCGGCGTGTCGCGGATTACGCTTATAGGTCTCGGATGAAGGCTTACATGTTCATCAACTCGATGCGCGGCCAGTCGCTGGCGCTGACCAGGGCGATCCGCGGCGTCGGCGGCGTGCTGTCCGCCGACGCGATCACCGGTGACTACGACATCATCGCTTCGGTCGAGGTCCGCGACCTGACCGAGCTGCGCACCGCCATGGCCGGCGTCCAGGCGCTCGACGGGGTGCTCAAGACCACCACCTGCATGGTCCTGTCCGACTAACATATGCGCACCTTGACATTCGTATCCGGCCTGCTCCTTATGTAGGCGGGCGGCTGTGGCCGCTCGCTAAGACCTCCTGCGTCCGGCGACCCAGGAGGTCTTTCATTTTCCAGGCACTGGAGGCGCGATGAAGCCCGGAGGTAAATACCGACCCTACCCGCCGGTCGGCCTTGCCGGCCGCAAGTGGCCGGACCACGCCATCACGACGGCGCCCGCGTGGTGCAGCGTCGACCTGCGCGACGGCAACCAGGCGCTGATCGACCCGATGGACGTCACGCGCAAGCGGCGCCTGTTCGAGGTGCTGGTCCGGATGGGCTTCAAGGAGATCGAGGTTGGCTTCCCGTCGGCTTCGCAGCCGGACTTCGACTTTGTGCGGCTGTTGATCGAGGAGAACCTGGTCCCCGACGACGTGACCATCCAGGTCCTGACCCAGGCGCGCGAGGAGCTCATCGCGCGCACGTTCGAAGCCGTGCGCGGAGCCAGGCACGTGATCATGCACCTCTACAACTCGACGTCGACCCTGCAGAGGAAGGTCGTCTTCGGACTGGAGCGCCACGGCATCGTCGAGATCGCTGTGCGTGGGGCGGAGCAGATCAAGCAGCTGGCCGCGGCCCAGCCCGAAACCGACTTCACGTTCGAGTACTCACCCGAGAGCTTCACCGGCACGGAGCTCGATTTCGCGCAGGAGATCTGCGAGGCGGTGCTGGAGGTCTGGTCGCCGACGCCACAGCACAAGGCGATCCTCAACCTGCCGGCGACGGTCGAGATGAGCACGCCAAACATCTACGCGGACCAGATCGAGTGGTGCGACCGCAACTTCCGGATGCGTGACAGCTTCATCCTCAGCATCCACCCGCACAACGACCGCGGCAGCGCGGTGGCCGCGACGGAGCTGGCCATGATGGCCGGCGCCGAGCGCGTGGAGGGCACGCTGTTCGGAAACGGCGAGCGCACCGGCAACGTGGACCTGATCACGCTGGCCATGAACCTGTTCAGCCAGGGCGTGGACCCGCGACTCGACATTTCCAACATCGACGACATCCGGCGGGTCGTGGAGGCGAGCAACCAGCTGCCGGTCCACCCCCGCCATCCGTATGCGGGCGAGCTGGTCTACACCGCGTTCTCGGGCTCGCACCAGGACGCGATCAAGAAGGGCATGGAGGCCCACGCGAAATCGGGCGAAGAGCTTTGGGAGGTGCCCTACCTGCCCATCGACCCGCACGACGTCGGCCGCACGTACGAGGCGATCATCAGGGTCAACAGCCAGTCGGGGAAGGGCGGCGTCGCGTACATCCTCAAGAATGACTACCACCTCGACCTGCCGCGGCGGCTGCAG
>VBIA01000189.1 GCA_005879985.1 Chloroflexota bacterium
CGAGTAGAACCACGCGGTCTGTGCCCCGTTGGAGAGATTGACCTGCACGATGCGGTTGAAGAGCGACCGGCTCGCGGGCACGTTTGGAGGGCTGGGGTCGTGCAGGTCGACCGCGCCTCCCCACGCGTAGCCTCCACGCACGGCCATCACGTTGGCCACGCGCGCGAGAGCTGTGACCTGGCCGGTGCGCGCGTCCAATCGCCAGACGCCGACGGGGTACGCCTCGACCTGCGTGACCACGAAGTACACCCCGCTGCCGTCGTATTCCATGACCTGGACCCCGTTGGCCGCGCCGACATTGGGCACTGCGACGGTGAATGTCTTCTGAGTAGCGGTGGAGGCATTAACGATGTGGAACGTCGCGCCCTCGCTTGACGAAGCGCCAGTGGTCACATAGGCGTAGGAGGAGCCGTCGGGGGATGACTGCGCCGCGCTGACCGGCACCCATCGATGTATGCCCGAGTCGTAGAACGTCGGGCCGTCCTGGGGAACGCCGGTGAGCACCGGCGTCGCTTTGGTCTGGACCTCCTGCTGCGATGATCCTGTCGTGATCGAGCCGTTCGGATCCTGCGCGAAGGTCCCGGCGGGAAACCTGATGAAGCCGCCCGTGAAATTCGCGAAGTCACCGCCGCCGGCCATGACCACGGCCGGCAGCCTGCAGGTGAACCCGACCTGCGTGACCGGCAGATCGGCATTGCCACCAGGCGTCGCCGTTGGCAGGACCGTCACGGTTGCGCTTGGCGACGCGGAGGGTGACGCCGAGGGCGTTGACGCGTGGCCGGTGGAGCTCGAGCACGCGGCGGTGGCCACGAGCGCGACCGAGAGCAGTCGGCAGAGCATCACTCGTTCTAACGACCGGGGGCGTGGGGTGTTACGACTCGTAGCCCAGGTTCGGGCGCAGCCACCGCTCCATCTCGGCGATCGTCATGCCCTTGCGGCGGGCGTAGTCGGACACCTGGTCGCGCCCGATCTTGCCGACCATGAAGTAGCGCGACTGCGGATGCCCGAAGTACAGGCCGGCCACTGCTGCGGTCGGCGTCATGGCGCAAGTCTCGGTCAGCTCCATTCCGATCGAGCGCGCGCCCAGGAGGTCGAAGAGCGTGCGCTTCTCGGTGTGGTCGGGGCACGCGGGGTAACCGAACGCAGGCCGGATGCCGCGGTACCGCTCGCGGATGAGGTCCTCGTTCGCCATCTTCGGTCCCGCCTCGTACCAGTCGCGCCTCACCTTCTCATGCAGGTACTCGGCGAAGGCTTCGGCCAGGCGGTCGGCGAGCGCCTTGGCCATGATCGCGCGGTAGTCGTCGTGCTCGGCGGAGAACCTCGCGGCCAGCTCATCGACACCCAGGCCGGCCGTGACCGCGAAAGCGCCGACGTGGTCGCCGGCGGGAGCCACGAAGTCGGCCAGCGAGAGATACGGCTTGTCGTCGCCGTGGTCGACCTGCTGGCGCAGCATCGGGAAGCGCACCCCGTTTTCGAGCACGACATCGTCTCCGTCAGTGCGCGCCGGCCAGAAGCCGTAGACGCCACGCGCGTGCAGCAAGCCCTGCGACTCGATCTCGCCCAGCAGCTCCTGCGCATGACCGAACAGCTCGCGTGCCGCGGCGCCATGCGACGGGCTTTCGAGGATTGCCGGGTACTTGCCCTTGAGCTCCCACGCGTGGAAGAAGAACGTCCAGTCGATGTACTCGCGCAGCGTTTTGAGGTCCGGCTCGATGGTGCGCGCGCCGGTGAACGGCGGCTTCGGCAGCGCGTCGAAATCAAGCCGCCACCGGCTCTCCCTGGCGGCGTCGAGTGGCAGCAGCTCGCGCTGGGCCGAGGTGTGCTGCGCGCGCAGCTTCTCCTGCAGCGCGCGGTTGTCGCTGTCGAACTTGGGGCGCCGGCCTACGTCGAAGAGGTCGGACACGACGCCGATGACGCGAGATGCATCGAGCACGTGCACTGTCGAGCCGCTGTACGCGGGGGCGATGCGCACGGCGGTGTGCTGCTTCGAGGTTGTCGCACCTCCGATCAACAGCGGGATCTCCATCCCGCGCCGCGTCATCTCCTTGGCGACGTCGACCATCTCGTCGAGCGAGGGTGTGATGAGACCCGAAAGTCCCACCGCGTCAGCGCCGAGCTCCGCGGCGGTGTCGAGGATGCGGTCCGCAGGCACCATCACGCCCAGGTCGTGCACCTCGTAGTTGTTGCATCCGAGCACGACGCCGACGATGTTCTTGCCGATGTCGTGAACGTCGCCCTTGACGGTCGCGAGCACGAGCTTGCCCCGCGCGTGTCGAACTCCGGTCGCTTCCTTCTCCGCGAGCATGAACGGCTCGAGGTACGCGACCGCGCGCTTCATGGCCCGCGCGCTTTTCACCACCTGCGGAAGGAACATCTTGCCCGCGCCGAAGAGATCGCCCACCACGCGCATTCCGTCCATCAGCGGACCTTCGATGACCTGCAGCGGCTTGCCGAGCTTCTGCCTCGCCTCCTCGGCGTCGGCCTCGATGTACCCCACCTCGCCGTGCAGCACTGCAAAGGCAAGGCGCTCCTCGACTGTCCCTTCGCGCCAGCGGAGGTCGACCTCTCGCTTCGCGCCGCCGCCTGACACGGTCTTGGCGACCTCGACCATGCGCTCGGTGGCGTCGGGTCGCCGGTCGAAGATGGCGTCCTCGACCAGCTCCAGCAGGTCCTTCGGAATGTCCTCGTACACCGCGAGCTGACCGGCGTTGACGATGGCCATGTCGAGGCCCGCGCGGATCGCGTGATAGAGAAACGCCGAGTGCATCGCCTCGCGCACGCGGTCGTTGCCTCGGAATGAGAACGAAAGGTTCGACACGCCGCCGGAGATGCGCACCCCGGGGCAGCGCCGCTTGATCTCTCGCGTGGCTTCGATGAAGGCCTTGGCGTAGGCGGCGTGCTCCTCGATTCCTGTCGCGATGGCCAGGATGTTGGGGTCGAAGATGATGTCCTCCGGCCGGTAGCCCGCCTTCTCGGTGAGCAGGTCATACGCGCGCGCGCAGATGCCGACCTTACGCTCGACGGTGTCGGCCTGGCCCTTCTCGTCGAAGGCCATCACGACGGCGGTGGCTCCGAGCTCGCGCACTCTGCGCGCCTTCTCGAGGAATGCGTCCTCTCCTTCCTTGAGGCTGATCGAGTTGCAGACGCCCTTGCCCTGCAGGCACTTGAGGCCGGCCTCGAGCACGGTCCACTTCGAGCTGTCGACCATGATCGGGATGCGCGCGATCTCAGGCTCGGTCGCGATGAAGTTCAGGAACTTGACCATCGCCGCCTCCGAGTCGAGAAGGTCGGCGTCCATGTTCACGTCCAGCAGGTTGGCGCCGCCGCGCACCTGGTCGAGCGCGACCTGCACGGCGCCGCTGAAGTCGCCTGACTCGATGAGGCGGCGGAATCGCTGTGAACCCGTGATGTTGGTGCGCTCGCCGATGGTCACGAATCCGCTGTCGGGCGTGATCTCGAACGGCTCGAGCCCGCTGAAGCGCGTGTGCGGAGCCGGCTCAGGCAGCTCGCGCGGGGCGAGGTCCGCCATGACCGCCTTGATCTGCCTGATGTGCTCGGGCGTGGTGCCGCAGCAGCCGCCGGCGGCGTTGAGGAATCCGCTCTCGGCGAACTCGCGCAGCAGACGGCTCGTCATGTTCGGCTTCTCGTCGTAACCACCCATCGCGTTGGGCAGCCCGGCGTTCGGATAGCAGTAGACGTAAACGGGCGCGACGCGCGACATATCCGCGATGTAAGGGCGCATCTCGGTCGCGCCGAGCGAGCAGTTGACCCCCGCAGCGAATGGCTCGGCGTGCTCGACCGAGGTCCAGAACGCCTCGACCGTCTGACCGGACAGGTTGCGGCCGGCGCGGTCGACGATGGTGACTGAGATGAAGATCGGCAGCTCGGGCGCGACCTCTCTGGCCGCGGCGATGGCAGCCTTGCCGTTGAGCGTGTCGAAGATGGTTTCAATCAGCAGGAAGTCCGCGCCGCCGTCGCGCAGGCCGCGGACGGCCTCGGCGTATCCGTCACGCAGCTGGTCGAATGTGATTTCGCGGTACGACGGATCGTCGACCTTGGGCGACAGCGAGAGCGTGACGTTGGTAGGCCCAAGTGATCCGGCGACAAACCGGTTATCGAACCTGTCCGCCTCCGCGCGCGCGATCTCCGCGCCGCGGCGGTTCATCTCGTACACGAAGCTCTCGAGGCCGTAGTCGGCCTGCGAGATCGGCGTTGCGGTGAAGGTGTTGGTGGTGATGAGGTCGGCGCCCGCCTCGAGGTAGTCGCGATGCACCTGCGCGACGATGTCGGGCCGCGTGAGGCACAGCACGTCGACGTCGTTGCGCAGCGGCCGCGGATGATTCTTGAAGCGCTCGCCGCGGAAGTCCTCTTCGGTCAGGTCCTTGCGCTGGATGAGCACGCCGACGGACCCGTCGAAGATGACGATGCGCTGCCGGAACAGCTCGTCCAGCCGGTCTCGAACCGAATTCGTGGCGGGCAATGGACCCTTAAGAGTACCGGGGGCTACGGGCGCTTCTGCAGATCCCCAAGGAGGTGAACGCCAAGTCCTGCCGGCAGCATGCGGTCGCTCAGCATCGCCGCTTTGAACATGAGCGCGTTGAAAGCGACGTACGTCGGGTCGGCGATCACCTTCAGCTCGGCCACGTCGAATCCCGTTGCAGCGGCCATCTCCCTGATGCGCGAGCTGGTGTTGGCGCGATAACGCACGGCGAACGTGTCCGAGCCATCACGTCCGTAGACATTCGAAACGAGCTGCTTCTGCAGCCACGGCGCGAGCTGTCCGACGCGGTTGCCCAACACCAGCGGATTCAGTGCGTTGGGCGTGAGGAAGATGAAGTGACCGCCCGGCTTGAGCACGCGTACAACCTCGGCGAACACGTTCTCCGGGGTCTCGAGATGCTCGAGCACCCACACGCTCACGACCATGTGGAAGGAGGCGTCCGCGAAGGGCAGGTGCTCGCCGCCGCCCTGCAGCACTGACATCCCGTGGCCGCGTGCGACAAGAGACCCGAGATCGGTGTCGACGCCGACGGCCATGCGAGCCTGGCGCCAGAAACGCTCGATGCCTCCGGTGCGGCCGCAGCCGAGGTCGAGCACGGTGCTCTCGGGCGTGAGGTGCTTCTGCACCACCAGGTCGAACTGGTCGCCGCTTGACATCCAACCCGGCCGGGCGGCGCGGTACTGGTCTCGGTAGGTGGTCTGGGCGGTGTAAGGGAGCAGGGGACCTCGGGCCATCGTGGTGGCGGGATTATGCACCTCAGACCCGGCCGGCGAGAGCCGCAGGATTAATAGACCGACTGTCGGTCTGCTATTATCCGGCGATGGCCAGGACGCTGGATCTGGAGAAGCACACGGTCCGCAAGGAGGCCTTCGTGGAGGCCGCCCAGCGCCTGCTCCAGACCAAGGGCTACGAGGCGATGAGCATCCAGGACCTGCTCGAGGAGCTCGGCGCCTCGCGAGGCGCCTTCTACCACTACTTCGACTCGAAGCAGGCCTTGCTCGAGGCGGTGGTCGACCGGATCACCGACGCCGCGCTGGCAAGCGTCGCGCCCGTCATCGACGACGCGAGCCTGCCCGCGGCCGACAAGCTGACACGAGTCTTCTCGGACATCGGGCGCTGGAAGACGGAGCGCAGGGCGCTGGTCCTGTCGCTGATGGAAGTCTGGATGTCGGACGAGAACGCGATCTTTCGCGAGAAGATCCGCC
>VBIA01000173.1 GCA_005879985.1 Chloroflexota bacterium
TCGGGAGACGCAGGTGAATCCCGAACCGGAGACCGGCGAACAAGACCCCATATAGCCCTAAAACGTACGAGCTTCCAGCCTATTCCCGCCCCATGTATCCCTCTCCCGCTTGCGGGAGAGGGTCAGGGTGAGGGCGTCGATGGCGTCGAAGAGGCATTGGGAGAGGGTCGGGGTGAGGGACGTCAATCGAGCGGCGTCGATCGAGGCAGCGGGAGAGGGTCAGGGTGAGGGCGTCGATGGAGGCAGCGGAAGAGGGTCAGGGTGAGGGGCGTCGATCGAGACAGCGGGGAGGGTCGGGGTGAGGGGCGCCTATCGAGCGGCGTCGATCGAGGCAGATAGAATGGCCGAAGATGCGACTCCGCAAGGGCCTCAAGCGGTACGGCCTCGTCGCCATCGCCGTGCCCGGGCTTCTGCTCCTGACCGCCATCTCGACGCTGGCCGACGCATCGCCTTCGCCGTCTGGCTCGCCCTCGGGCTCGCCCTCCGGAGTGGCGCTCCCCGGCGACCCGACCAATGGCCAGAGCGTCTATCAGCAGAACTGCACCACCTGTCATGGTTCGAGCCTCGAGGGAAGCATTGGGCCGTCGCTGAACCCGATCGCGCACCTGCCCGGGGTCGCCAATCCGCTCGACCCCACCTACCTGATCGACACCATCACAAACGGCCGGACGCCTGCGTCCGGCGCACAGATGCCGGCGTGGAAGGGAAAGCTTTCGGACAAAGACATCCAGGATCTCGCGGCCTTCATCATCCAGCAGAACCAGATCGGTGGCGAGAACGTCCCGCTGCCGCAGGGTGAGCTGGCCAAGCGCACCATCTTCTGGGTCGGAGTCGGCATCATCGCGATGGTCTTCGTGACGTACCTCCTGGCCCAGTACAACATGCGCTGGATCGCACGGCGAGCCGCGGCGCGGCGTAGGTAGAGGCACGGCCGACCCGGCTGACTCTTCGCCGCTGCAGGCGCCGCCCAGACCAGCACCAAGTGGCAGCGCACCGAGGGTCCTCATCCTCTTCAGCGACACGGGCGGCGGACACCGAGCCGCGGCCAAGGCGCTCACCGAGGCTCTCAAGCAGCTCGACCACACCTGCGTTGTCAACATCGCCGACCCCCTCATGGCGCAGGGGCCGACGGTGGTTCGACGACTCGCATCTCTGTACTCGCCGGTAATCCAGCGATCGCGCGCGACCTGGGGCGCGGTCTACCACACGAGCAACACGCGGCCGGCGTTCGCAGCCATCAAGGCGCTGTTCGGGCCGGGCGTGCGCAAGGCCGTGGCCGAGCTGATCCGGAAGCACGACCCCGACGTGGTGCTGTCCGTGCACCCGCTGCTCAACCACATGAGCCACCAGGCGATCCAGCGAAGCGGGCGGCCTCGCGGCCTCATGACGGTCATCACGGACCTGGTTGACTTCCATCGAGGGTGGACGTTCAGCCAGGCCGACCTGGTGGTCGCGCCGACAGAGGTGGCGCGGAAGGTGGCGATCAGGCGACGGGTCCCAAGCGACCGCGTGAAGCTGCTAGGCCTTCCCGTCGACATGCGCTTCCGCCCGCCTGCGCCAGGCGAGAAACAGGCCCTGCGCCGGCGCTTCGGCCTCGATGAGGGTCGTTTCACCGTGCTCGTGATGGGCGGCGCGGCCGGCGTCGGCGGTCTGCTGAACCAGGTGCGCGCGCTGGCGTGGGATCCGCACCAGTGGCAGCTCATCGTCGTCTGCGGACGCAACGAGCGCCTGCGAAGCCACCTCTCGCGGCTTCGATACGCGACGCCGACCCTGGTGCTGGGCTTCATCGACAACATGCCGGAGCTCATGCGGGCTTCCGATGTCGCCGTCACCAAGGCTGGGCCTGGCGCGATTGTCGAGGCGCTGGCGACCGGGCTGCCTTTGATCATCACCGGCTACCTGCCCGGACAGGAGACTCCGAACGTCAACTTCGTGGTCGAATCCGGCTTCGGCATGTACGCGCCGCGCGCCGACGACATCGTCGAAGAGGTGCGCGTGCTCGCGGAGGGCGGACCCACATGGCAGTCGATGTCCCGACGCGCGCGCGAGTTCTCCTATCCGTACGCGTCGCAGGACATCGCGCGGGAATGCCTGCTGCTGGCCGGACGCTACAGGGCTTCCGCGCAGGCGAGCCTGTAAGGGCACAGCCGGCACTTTCTGCGCTCGGGCTGCGGATCGAAGCGGCCGGCGCGGATCTTTTCCGCCACTTCGATCGCGATCGTCCGAGCTTCGGCCT
This sequence comes from Chloroflexota bacterium, assembly GCA_005879985.1. Taxonomy (GTDB): domain Bacteria; phylum Chloroflexota; class Dormibacteria; order Dormibacterales; family Dormibacteraceae; genus CF-118. The sequence continues at coordinate 2,237 of VBIA01000173.1, forward strand.
GCAGCTTCGGCACGCCTTCGAGGCGAATCGCCGAGCCCTCCGCGAGGTAGACGACCTCGAGCTCGATCGGGTCGAGGCTCAGACCTGTCGACGCGCCGAGGGCGTACAGCGCCACCTGGAGGTCGCGCCTGGCGCGCGCGAGCGGACGCCCGCTCTTGTAATCGATGATGAGCCAGCCCTCGTCGGTGCGATCGACCCGGTCGATCACTCCGTGCAGCGTGAAGCCGTCCACCGCGGCGGAGAATTCCCGCTCCAGCAGATCTGGCGTGCGCTCGAATCCGCCGCTCGCGCGGAAGGCCTCGAGCTGCTCGAGGCCCAGGCGCCGAAAGGTGGCTGCGCGACGTGCATCCGGGAAGCCGGACGTCTCCCACACCTCGGCGTGCATCGCGTGCAGCCGTTCGGGCGTGATGGCGTTTCCAAGGCGCCGCTCCTCGCCGGCGCGGCGCAGCACCTCGTGCAAGATCGTGCCCTGCACAGCCTCGGCGTTCTGGGCCGCCGGCAGCCTCTCCCGATAGCGAAACCAATACTGCCGAGGACAATCCCGATAGCTCTGGATCGCACTGAAAGAAAGAACAAGGTCGCCCTTATCAACCTCGGCGCGGCTATTGACCTCCCCGCGAGCGGGGAGGGTCAGGGTGGGGAGAAACGCACTTGCTACAGAGCGTTCCAGCACAGCGCCCGACGCTCGGAGCTCCGCCAGGAATCGCGATTCCCGCCACCGGCGCCCTCCCTCGTAGTGCTCGGCGCGAGTCAGATACAGGCGCTTGCGCGCTCGCGTCATCGCCACGTAGAGCAGCCGCCGCTCCTCCGCGACCACGTCCTCTCGCCCGCGCACGAGCGGCTCGAGTACCGCCGGCGGCAGCACGAATCGCTGCGACCGTCCTGACTGCGGCAGCCTCCCCTCCACCAGCGACGGCACGAACACCACATCGAACTCGAGTCCCTTGGCCTGATGGATGGTCATGACCGAGATCGCGTCGCCGCCGCGCTCGGGCGCCGCCGGCGCCTCGTCCTCTCCGGATAAAAGGACGAGGTCGAGATGAGCCATGTACGCGGCAAGTGAGTGGTTTGGACTTGAGTCGCAGAACTCCGCGATCGCCTCCGCCAACCTGCTGACATTGGCCGCCACGCGCGCCGCTTCGCTCGACTCAATGGTGGCGGACCGCCGGTCCAGGTAGCGCGTGCCGTTCATCAGCTCGAAGAGGAGATCGCGCACATCCATCGACTGCGCAAGCGAGCTCAGCGCATCAACGAGCGCTTCCGAGCATTCGGGCGTCCGGGTTTTCACTCGGAACGCGGCGACCTGATCACTGGGGTCGTGCAGCACACGCAGCATTGCGATGACGTCGCGGATCTCCGGCCGGTCGTAGACTCGGCAAGACGCCTCGCCTCGGCGGCGATCGCCCCGGCCTCGCCCACGCCATCCTCGCATCGCCACAGCTCGACGCGCCGGCCGGATCTGGTGGCCGACAGCTCCTTGGCAAGGCGCTCCGCGTTGTTGCCGATCAATGCCGCCGCGGCGGCGACGATTCTCGCCGAGCTCCGCTGATTCTTGCCCAGCGTCACCGTCCGCGCATTCGAGAACCGGTCCAGGAACCGCTCCAGGCTCGCGCGCGACGCGCCACGGAACCGGTAGATGCTCTGGTCGTCGTCGCCGACGACGAACGGCGCGCCGCCGAACGATACGAGCTCAACCAGCCGCTCCTGCGCGAGGTTGAGGTCCTGGTATTCGTCGACGAGCACGTGCGGGTACCGGCGGCGATACGCGGCCGCCACGCGCGGGTCGCTCGACAGCATCGCGACCGATCGCTCGAGAAGATCGTCGAAATCAAGCAGGCCGCGCTTGCGGCACTCGAGCTCGTAGGCCCGAAATAGGCGCACGCACGCATGCATGAGCGCGGCCCGCTCTGCGTCGTCCGCTGAGTCGGCCCACTCGTCGAGCCGTCGCAACGGGACCAGCTCTTGCTTCAGGCGCTCGAGCATCTGCAGCGCCGGCGCCACCAGGTCGTCCGGCCGCTCGTCACCGACCAGCGCCGCATCGCCGAGCTCCCACATGAGCTCCCGCGCGAGGATCCACCGCTCGGCGCCGCTCACGATCCGGAACCCTGCTGGCACCCCGACGCGCCAGCCGTCCGCGCGCAGCCAGCCCAGCGCGATCGCATGCACCGTGCCCACCGCATGCGCGTCCGCCCCGGCGAGGTCCTCGATGCGCTGGCGCATCTCCTGGGCGGCACGATCGGTGAAGGTCATGACCAGAATGGACGATGGGTCCAGTCCCGCGGCCACGAGCCGCCGGAATCTCTCGGCGATGACCGCGGTCTTGCCGGTGCCCGCTCCGGCGATGACGCGGACCGGCGTCGGGCTCAGCGCGGCGGCTTCGCGCTGACGCGCATCCAGACGCGTCACGTCGGGGTCGAGCGCCCGATGCGCACGCGCAGGATGCGGACGCGCCGGCCCAGGTCCATGCCGTTGAGCCGGGCGATCACGGTCTCGGCATCCAGCCGCAGCTGGTGCGCCAGCGCCGGGCTCGATGTGGTCACCATCAGCACGCCCGACTTGAGCTCGACCGCCTCGCAAAGCCGAGCGGGTTCTGGGCCGATCACGATGCGAAAGGCGACGGCCACCCGCATGCCCAGGAGCCGTCCTCCGCCCGGCTGGCGCCGGACCACCGTGGGGAGGATATTGCCCAGCTTATCCACAGGCTTCAATTCGCCCCGAATTCACGCTCCACACGCGTGCACCCGTGATGAGATCCGCCGGAAACGGACCCATCTCGGCCGACGTGATGATGACCTGACCCTCGCCCGCCACTCTGCGCAGAAGGGCGGCGCGCCGCTCGGCGTCCAGCTCCGACAGGACGTCGTCCAGCAGGAGCACGGGCCGTTCACCGGCGCGCCTCGTGACGAGCGCCGCCTCAGCGAGCTTGAGGCTCACCACCGCGGTCCGCTGCTGCCCCTGGGAGGCGTAGCTTCGAGCGTCACGCCCGTCGAGCCGGATGAGCAGGTCGTCGTGATGAGGACCGATCGTTGTCGACCCCCTCCGCAAGTCGTCGCCAAGCGACTTTTCCACAGCATCTCCGAAGTTCTCGGGGGGTCCGATGTAGGCGATTTCGAGCCGTTCGCCGGCCGCGATTTCAGCGTGGCTTTCTGCCGCGTACGGCCGCAGCTCCTCGACCGCCCTGGCACGCGCGCCGGCTATGTCCGAGCCGTAAGCCACGAGCTCGGCGTTCCAGGCTTCCAACACGCCCGGCGCCTCCTCGCCGGCGGCGATCCTCTTGAGCAGGCTGTTGCGCTGCTCGAGCACCCGCCGGAGGGCGGCCAGGTTGCGCGCGTAGCCCGGCTCGACCTGCACCAGCATCTGGTTGAGGAAGCGGCGGCGCTGCTCGGGCCCCGCCTTGACCAGGCCGAGGTCGTCGGGCCAGAAGAGCGTCACCCGGAAATGGCCCGGCAGGTCGAAGCCACGGCGGCGGACACCGTCGACCTCGATGACGCGCCGCACTCGTTCGCCTTCTCCCTGCAGGGTGATCGTCACCTCGAGCCCGCGACCCGCCGACTCCACCTCGGCGTGGATGCGGGCAGCAGGCGTCACGGGTCCGAGCAGCTCCTGGTCGCGCCTGGCGCGCGGCGACGAGGACAGCGCGAGCATCGCCACTGCCTCCAGCAGGTTGGTCTTGCCCTGCCCGTTCGCACCCACGAAAACGTTCACGCCGGGTCCAGGCTCCAGGTCGAGGTGTGCGTAGTTGCGGTGGTTGTTCAGTTCTAGGCGCTTGAGCTCCACGCCGGAAGCCCGACTACGACATGGCCACCCGCACAGGCATGATCACGTAGAGGTAGTGCTCCTTGCCCGGCGGGCGGATCAGCCCTGGGCTGAGCGGACCGTCGAAGAGCAGCTCGACCTGATCCTCGCCGATCACCCCCAGGGCGTCTAGGACGTAGCGGGCATTGAACGCAATCTGGATCTCCGATCCCTCGACGTCGGCAGGCATCTCGGCCTTGCTGTCCCCCACCTCGTTCGTCGTCGCCGACAAAACGACGGCGCCGGCGTGGGCTTTGACGCGGATGACGTTGGCGCTGTCGCGAGCGAAAAGCGACACCGCTCGCACGGTTTGCGTCAGCTCAGACGTGGCCAGCCGGACCTTGGTCGAGCTCTTGCTGGGGATAACTTGTGAGTAATTTGGATACTTTCCGTCGATAAGCCGAGACGTCAACTCCGAGTTGCCGGCTTTGAAGAAAATCTGGTTGCGGGCCTTCGAGATGATGATCTCGACCTGGCCAGGCTCGCCCTTCAGCACGCGGCTCAGCTCGGCCAGCGCTCGTGCCGGCACGATGAGACTTGCGTCGAGCTCAGCGCCGCCGCTCGCCGGAAGCTTGCGCACCGCGAGCCGGTGCCCGTCGGTGGCGGCCAGCGTCAGGTTTCCCTGCTCGACCGCCTTGATCAGCTCATCGAGCGGCACCTGCAGCCGGTCGCCCTCGTCCGGTCGCGGACCTGGCGGGAACTCCTCGGCCTCGATGCACTTGATGTGGGTGTCGAAGCGTGCGCATCGCAGTGAAAGTGACTGCGTCGCGCCGTCGAGCGTCATCTCGAGTTCCTCGTCGGGAAGCGTGCCCACGAAATCGGTGAGCAGGCGCGCCGGAGCGGTGGTGCTGCCCTCCATGGCGACCTCGGCCGGCACCAGCTTGCGGATGCCGATCTCGAGGTTGGTCGCGCTGAGCGCAAGTCCTTCAGGCGTGGTCTCGATGAGGATGTTGTTCAGGATAGGCAGCGTCGTCCGGCTCGAGATCGCGCGCGACACGACCTGAAGCGCCTGCCCTAGCACTGAGGGTCTGCAGGTCACCTTCATCTGCGTTGCGATGGCTTTAGCACTCACGACAGTTGTCCCCCGTTGTTTCCGGTCTTACTAATTGATTCAATCCGTAACGGATAACAGTAAGCGCTGTGGGTACTGTGGATATAGAGATCCTTTACAGATCGCGACTCGCCGTGGATAACCGCTTCGGAGCCGGTGCGCATCCCCCTGCGGGCTGTGGCACTGGTGGGAAAAAGACGCCGGCGGGCCGATAATCCAATCGCTTTCCCCACCACTTCGGAAGAAGATGTGGAAACGCGCATCACTCTGCGTAGAGGTGCTCGCGGATTGCCTGGACCTCGAAGCGCAACCTCTCGTCCTCCTTCAGCTCATTGGCGATCTTCTCGATCGAGTGAAGCGCAGTCGTGTGGTCCCTGCCTCCGAACGCCTTGCCGATTGCAGGAAGTGACGACGGCGTCTCCTCGCGAACCAGAAACATCGCCACCTGGCGGGGGAAGACGATGTGCTTGTCTCGGCGCTTGCTCTTCATGTCCTCGAGGGTGATGTTGTAGAAGTCGGCGACGAGCATCTGGATGCGGTCGACGTTGATGGGCTTGCGCGTGCCGGCCGGGATGATGTCGGCCAGCAGCCGCGCCGCCTCGTCCTCGTCGACGGACCGCTGATGAACCGCGGCAAATGCCTGCACCCTCGTCAACGCCCCCTCGAGCTCGCGGATGTTGCGTTGCACCTTGTGCGCGATGAAGTTCAGGACTTCCTCGGGGACGAGGCTCGTACGGCCGCCCAGCTTGGAGTGGAGGATCGCGAGTCGAGTTTCGAAGTCTGGCGGCTGGATGTCGGCGATGAGGCCCCACTCGAATCGCGACCGCAGCCTGTCCTCCAGCGTTGGAATCTCTTTCGGCGGACGATCGGACGAGATGACGATCTGCTTGTTGATCTCGTGCAGCGCGTTGAAGGTGTGGAAGAACTCTTCCTTCGTCCTGTCCTTTCCGGCAAGGAACTGGACGTCGTCGATGAGCAGCACGTCGACCGTGCGGTACTTGTGCCGGAACTCGCCCATTCGCGCGGTGGCGATGGAGCTGATCACCTCGTTGGTGAACTGCTCGGACGTCAGGTAGACGACGCGCTTGCGCGGGAAGCGGTCGTGCACCTCATGGCCGATCGCGTGCATCAGGTGCGTCTTGCCCAAGCCCACGCCTCCGTAGAGGAACAGGGGGTTATAGCTGTCGCCCGGCGCTTCGGCCACGGCCTTGGCGGCCGCATGGGCGAACTGAGAGTTGTGACCGACGACGAACGACGAGAAACGAAAGCGCACGTTGAGCTCTGATGGGGCAGGCGCGATGTCCGGCTCCGCTCCCTTCTCGGGCCCATTCTCATGACCGTTCGCGCTGAGGCCGTCGTCATCCTCGCCATCGGTCGCTACCAGCGGCGGTCGATGGCTGCTCGGCGAGATGACGAAGTCGATACCGACCTCGGCGCCGGTCACAGCCTGCAACGTCTCCTGGATGAGGCCCGAGAAACGATCCTCGAGCCAATCCTTCGCGAGCTTGCTCGGGACTCCGATGCGGAAAGTGCTGCCGTCCGCCGACACGACCGACGTGTTCTTGAGCCACATGTCGTACGTGCGCTTGGCCAGCTGGAACCGGAGCTCCTCCTGGACCTGGGACCAGATCTGATCCTGGTTCACGTCACACCCTCCCGCAATTGGTTGCCCGCCGGCTCGTCATCAGAAAGCGCACCAATGCGCTCGCCGCCGCCTGGGAACAATGGGCCGCCGACTTATGCATATGCTGTGGATAACCTGGGTCAAACCGGGGGTCCGAGCTCGCCGCCTGCCGGCGTCCCGAACGGCGTTTTCGCCCTGGATTCGCGCGCTCACGTTCAGCCGAAGATCTTCGACTCTCCAGGACCGCCTCCAATGTATCTGTGGATAAGATCGGAGCAGATTTCCACAGGCTGGGGCCGCCCGCCAGCATGAAATCTCCCTACCGACCAATGTCTTTTATGGAAGCGGTGTTGTGCGCTTTAGCCCTAATCCTGATCGAGGATAAGGCCTAAGTACTGGTGGGAGACCTGTACTGGGACTTGGTGAGGAGGGCGCTTGCCTTGCTTCCGGGGCGGGATTGTAGCACCGGCCCAGTGGTGTCGCAAGGCATTTTGGAAATTCGATGAAGTGATAGCGATGGTGTAGCGCTCGCGCAGCCTTTCCGATCGCAGATTCCGCCGTTCGGTACACTACCGCGGTCACATGAAGAGGACCTTCCAGCCCAAGAAGCGATACCGCCGCCGCGTGCACGGATTCCTGCGCCGGATGAGCAGCAAGGGCGGGGCGCACGTCATTCAGAACCGCCGCCGCAAGGGTCGCCACCGGCTGACCAAGTAGCCGGCCGCCCTCGTGAAGAGGCGGTTCCGGCTCCGCCGTAAATCGGATTTCGACGACGCCATGCGGGGCAAGCGTGTTTACAGCGGTCAAGGCCTGCTCGCGCTTGCGGTCCCCAACGGCGGCCCTGAGACAAGAGTCGGAGTCACCGTCAGTCGACAGTTGAAGGGAGCGGTCGATCGCAACCGCGCCAGGCGCCGGGTGCGGGAAGCGGCGCGAGCCTCCCTCTTCGAGGGAGATTCAGGCGCCGAGCAGCGGGGAATACGATATGACGTGGTCCTGATCGCCCGGCCCGCCGCGCTGACCCTGCGGTTCGCCGACCTTAAAGAGGAGACCGAACAGGCGGCTCTCCGGCTCACCGAGCGCATCCGATGACACGTGTGGTGCTGGCCGCAATTCGCGGTTACCAGATGTCGTTCTCGAAGGTCCTCCCGCCCTCGTGCCGCTACTACCCGTCGTGCTCTCACTACACGTACGAGGCGATCGAGCGTTACGGCTGGTGGAAGGGTGGCTGGATGGGGGCCGCGCGAATCGCCAGGTGTCATCCGTTCGCCAAAGGCGGCTACGATCCGGTCCCCTGATCACGTTCTAGGAGAATTCAAGCCATCTATCTGAGCTCGATCCTCGATATCTTTCAGCCGATCGTCAAGCTCTGGGAGCTGGTGATCGAGCACCCGCTGGGCTCGCTGCTCAGCTGGATGTACGACCACCTGGTCGGGGTACCGATCATCGACACCATCGGCGCGTACGGCGTCGCGATCATCGCGGTGACCATCCTCATCAGGCTGGCGCTTGCGCCGCTGCAGCAGTTCCAGCTGGTGACCCAGCGTCGCACCGTCGCCGAACAGCGAAAGCTCGCGCCCCAGGTGGCGCAGCTGAAGAAGAAGTTCGGCAAGGACACGCAGAAGCTGAACGCCGAGATGATGAAGCTCTACCAGGAGCACGGCGTCAACCCGCTCGGCGGGTTGGTGGGCTGCCTTCCGCTGATCGTCCAGATCCCGGTGCTGACGGCCTTGTACTGGGTCTTCCGAAACGCGCATGTCGGCTCGCCGCACTTCCTGTTCGTGCCCAACCTGATGGCCTTCCCCACCCAGGTGCCCATCCTGGCGGGGCTGCCGATCCCGGCCGTCGCCTACCTGATCTTCCCGCTGCTCGCAGCGCTCACCACCTTCGTGCAGTCGAAGATGCTGCAGGCGCCCGCCCCGCCGAACCCGACCGAGCAGGAGCGGCAGACACAACAGATGCAGCGAATGATGGTCGTGATGTCGCCGCTGATGATCGGGTACTTCGCCCTGCAGGTTCCGGCCGGCCTCGGGCTGTACTGGTTCATCGGCAACTGCGTCAGTATCATTCAGCAGTACTTCGTGGTCGGGTGGGGGAGCCTGCGGCCGAAAGGAGGCAGCTCACCGGTCATCCAGCCGAAGGGAGCGGGTCCGCCTAAGAACGGCGGCGGCTCCGGCAACGCGAAGCAGATGCCGAGACGCGTGCAGGGTGGCCGGGCCAGGGCCAAGGATGCGAAGGACGCGAAGAGGCGCGCGTCCTAGCAGGGCGGGGGGTTCAGGACTAATCGAGATGAGGTCAACAAGACGATGAGATCTGCAGAAGGTCGAGGGCGCACTCTCGACGAGGCGGTTGACGCCGCCCTGATCGAGCTGGGGGAGACGCGACGCGACGTCGACGTCAGGGTCATTAGGGAAGCCCCCGACGAGACCGTGGTCGAGGTGACGGTGATGGAGGCGTCCCCGGCCGCCGGCGCGTCGCCGGTCAACGGCAAGGCGGAGACCGTGCGAACGCTGCTGGAAGGCCTGCTCAAGCACATGGGCGTGCGTGCTTCTGTGCAGGTGCGCGCCGGCAGCGACCCGATCACCCTGGACGTCACCGGTCGCGATCTCGGCGCGTTGATCGGCTGGCGCGGCGAAACGCTGCGGGCTCTGCAATCAGTGACGAACGTGATGGTGGGTAAGCACCTCGACGAGGGCGAGCGCGTCATCGTCGACGTCGAGCGGTACCGGCAGCGACGCGAGCACACTGTGCGCGAGATCGCGCTGCGCGCTGCGCGCCAGGTGAAGATGACCGGCGATGCGATCACGCTCGACGCGATGCAAGCCTTCGAGCGGCGCGCGATCCACTTAGCGCTCGAGGGCGATCCTGACGTGACCAGCTCCAGTATCGGCGAAGACCCCGATCGCCGCGTCGTCGTCGGGCCGCGCAAGCCGGCCGACGCGTAGCCGCCGCTGACATGTCGGCCCGGTCCGCGGCGCAGCGGATCCGGAAGGCGATCGCCGTCGTGAACGCCGTCGCGGACGGCGCCGGTGACGAGGAGATCACGCCGACCGAGATCGCGGAGGCGATCCGCGACTGCCTGGAGATGTCTGAGATCGCGGCGGTGCCCAACGTTCGCAAGTACCTGAGCGAGGCGCTCGACGCGACGTCGGACGGCATGCCCGCGGACTTCGTCGCCATGACTCTCTACGCAGCGCTCGGCGCGCTGCAGGAAGGACTACCGTCCTGACAGCTCCCCACCGCATCCAGGTCCTTCCCGGCGGCGCGCGCCTCGTCACTTCGTCGATGCCGCAGCGGCTCTCGGCGAGCCTCGTGTTGATGTTCGGCGGTGGTTCGCGCCTGGAAGACGATCGACTCGCCGGCGTGTCGCATTTCATCGAGCACCTCTTTTTCAAGGGCACACAGCGCCGGCCGACATCGAAGGAGATCGCTGACGCCATCGAGGGAATCGGCGGGTTCATCAACGCGTCCACCGACAAGGAGCTGACCGCGTACTGGGCGCGCGTGCCGGCCGAGCACATGGAGCTCGGGCTCGACGTGCTGTTCGACATCGTTTCGAACTCGAAGCTCGCGCCGGCGGACATCGAGCGCGAACGGTCGGTGATCCTCGAGGAGCTGAAGATGTACCAGGACCAGCCGCAGGAGCATGTGCAGAACCTGCTCGAAGAGCTGATCTGGCCGGGCCACCCGCTCGGCCGCGACATCGCCGGCACGCTCGCGTCGGTGGCGAAGCTGACGCGCGACGACATCCTCGAGTACGCGAACTCGCGCTATCGCATGCCGAACCTCGTCATCGGCGCGGCCGGCATGATCGACGACGCGGTGGTCGTCGCCGCGGTCAGCTCGAAGCTGTCGTTGCCGCGCGAGCTGGACGGCGCGGAACAGCCTGAACCACCCGGTCCATTGAGCAGCCCAAACCTCGCGATGCGTCGCCAGCGAACCGAGCAGGCGCACATCTGCCTGGGCGTGCGGGCACTGAGCTACATGCACCCCGATCGCTACGCGCTGGACCTGCTGAACACGGTTCTCGGCGAAGGAATGAGCGCGCGTCTGTTTCTCAACATCCGTGAGCGGCTCGGTCTCGCCTACGACGTGCACAGCTTCACGCAGAAGCACCGCGACACTGGCTACCTCGGGCTGTACCTGGGAGTCGATCCGAAGAACGCAATCCGGGCGGTGGAGGCGGCGATCTCGCAGCTGCGGAGGCTGCGCGAGGAGGACGTCGAGCCGGAAGAGCTCGCGCGCGCGAAAGAGTTCACCAAGGGCCGGCTGCGCCTCGACCTCGAGACCACGAACGGCGTTGCTTTCTGGCTCACCTACCAGCAGCTGGTGATGGGCGAGGTGCGAACGATCGAGGACGAGCTTGCTCTTGTCGACGCGGTCACGGCCGCCGACATCCGGCGCGTGGCAAACGAGGTTCTCTCAGGCCCGATCCAGATGGCCGTCATCGGGCCGTTCGCGAAAAGCGCAGGTTTCCAGGCGGCTATCTCGTAGAGGCGCCTCGTCTCTAGCCGACGAAGACGGTGCTCGACTCGAGCGAGGGCTGCTCGTCGTAGATGTTGCCGAAGTGGCCCAGCGGCCAGATGCGGAACCACGCGCGCCCGTCGATTCGGTCGCGGCTGATGGACCCGAACGTGCGTGAATCCTGTGAACGGTTGCGGTTGTCCCCCATCACGAAGTAGTCGTTCGGAGGTATCAGCTTGCCGCTCGGGCCGCCCCATTCGGTGTTGACGGTCCAGGCTTCAGGCAGGTACGGCTCGTCCAGCTTGTGTCCATTTATGTAGACGATGCCGTCGTGAATGAGCAGGCGCTCACCGGGCAGCGCGATCACGCGCTTGATGTAGTCGGTGGTGCTGAGCGTCGGCGGCCGCAGGATCACGATGTCGCCGCGCTGCGGCGGGTGCAGCTTGTAGTCGATCTTGTTAGCGATCAAGTAGTCGTTGTCGTCGAGCGTCGCGAACATCGACAGGCCTTCGACGTGCACGGTCTGCACGGCGAAGCTGATGCCGAAATAGAGGATGACGGCCAGCACGACCACCTCGAACAGCTCTCGGAGGATCGAAGCGCCGGTCGAGGGTGCGTCGTCACGCGATGCAGGCACGGCCACAGTGAGATTAGGTGGTGACGAGCTTAGCGCAGACCCGTTCGAGCTCTTCGCGGCTGGAGTAAAGGATCTGTAACCGGCCGCGGTTGGCCGTTCCCATCATCCGCACCGGCAGCCCGAGGGTCTTCTCAATGTCCGCCGCCAGCGCCCGAAGCTCTGTGCTCTCGCCGCGCGCCGCGCGTCGGGGCCGGTATGCGCGGACCCAGTTCTCGGTCTGCCGGACTGACAGCCTGCGCGCGAGCACGACCTTCAAGCCGTGCTCCTGGCTGGTCACGCTGTCGAGCGCGACCAGTGCACGTGCGTGGCCTGCTGTGATGGCGCCGGCGCTCACCGCGGACTGCACCGCGGGGCAAGCACTGAGAAGTCGCATTGACTGCGTCACAGACACTCGGTGCTTGCCGATGCGCTGGGCGACCTCGTCGTGAGTGAGCCCGAACTCCTCGGTGAGCCGATGGAGACCGCGCGCAGCCTCGATTGGATCCAGGTCGGAGCGCTGCAGGTTCTCGATGAGACCGAGCACGAGCTGCTCGTCGCTGCCTGTGTCGGTACGGACGACGGCAGGCACGCTGGTCAGACCCGCAATGCGCGCGGCGCGCCACCGGCGCTCGCCGGCGATGAGCTCGTAGCCGTCGAGATGCCTGCGGACGAGCAGAGGCTGCAGCACACCGTGAAGACGGATCGACTCCGCCAGCTCGCCGAGCGGCTCCGCGTCGAAGCGCGCGCGCACCTGCATGTGCGACGGGCGGATCTGATCGATCGCGATCATCTGCGGCACCATTGCGCCGCCGTCGCGCGACATTGGGATGAGCGCCTCCAGCCCGCGACCGAGGCCTCGAAATCGTGACTGCGTCATGGCCTGCTCCTTGACATGAGCTCGTGCGCCAGCTCGCGGTACGCGGCGGCGCCGCGGCATGTGGGGTCGTACTGCGTCACCGGCTTGCCGTGGCTCGGCGCCTCGCTCAGACGGACGTTGCGAGGGATGAGAGTCTTGAGCAGCTCGTTCGGGTGCGACCGGCGCACCTCCGCGAGCACGTCCCATGCGAGCGTGGTGCGTGCGTCAAATTGCGTCATTAGGATGCCGCCGACCTCGAGCTGCGGATTCAGCTGCGAGCGCACGAGCTGCTGCGTGTAGAAAAGGTGGCGCAGCCCCTCGAGGGCGAAGTACTCGCACTGCGTGGGGATCAGCATCTGCGTGGCCGCCGCGAGCGCGTTGAGCGTGAGCAGCCCCAGGGATGGCGGACAGTCGATGATCACCAGCTCGATGCCGTCGGGGGCATTGGTGAGCGCTTTGCGAAGCCGCGTCTCGCGCTCTGTCATGCCGGCCAGCTCGACCTCGGCGCCGGCAAGGTCGACGTGCGAGGGGACGAGCTGAAGGCCGGGCGCACCTGATGGCACGGCGGCCTCGCTGAGCGTGCATTCGCCCGCCAGCACGTGGTAGATCGTCAGCCGGGCGCGTGCCGGGTTGAGGCCAAGGCCCGACGTGGAGTTGGCCTGGGGGTCGAGATCGATAAGCAGCACCGGGTGACCGAGCTCGGCCACTGCGGCGCTGAGGTTGATGGCGGTGGTGGTCTTGCCGACGCCGCCCTTCTGGTTGACGACGGCCACGATCGGAAGAGGCGATGAGCCCAATATGTTGGGCAGGCGAACTGTGGAAGTAGCTATATCTTGGGCCATTGCAGAGACGTGTGGTGAACCGCTGGTTAGATTCTAACGCACCGCCTTCTCGGCGGCGGCTTCCTCGTCGGATCCCGAGGTCGTGTTGACCCGCCGGCGCCGCCACATCGCGTACGCCGAGACCCCGAGCAGGGCAGCGGTGACCACGTACACACCGACATGGAACGGGCCGGCGAGGGTGAGGCTCGCGAGCAGGTTGTATGCCACGTGGCATGTGATCGTTGCCGTCGTGTTCGCGTAGCGGCGGATGAGGCCCAGCCCGATCGCGATCACAAAGATCGTGACCACGTCGATCGAAAGGCCGTACTCGGTGTGGATGGCCGCGAAGAGGAGGGAGGTGGCCAGCAGGCCGAGGCGCGGCTGCAGGGCGCCGCGGAACAGAACCTCCTCGCAGATTCCGGGCAGGAGCGCGAGCGCGGCAATGCCCGCCGGCCCGCCCAGGCCGCCGAAGAGGTGGTTCGACGTGTTCTGGACTTTGGCCGTGACGTCGGGTGTGTACATCTGGCTCAGCCACAGCGAGACGTCGCCCAAGACCCAGAAAGCGCCGGCGGCTCCCAGGGCGAGCGTGATGTGCCACCACGCCGGGGTCACCAGTCCGAGCCGGTCGGAGGACGCCGCGAACGAGCGCCGGATGTAGAGCCCGACCCCGGCGAACGCCATGACGGCAAAGGGGGCCTCCTGGGCCGTGAGATCGCCGATCGTGAGCGGAGGGATCTTCAGGTCGGCCGCGAGCACGTCGGTGAAGGCGATCGCGGACACCTGCGTCCCAAGGAGGATCACCGCCAGCACGAGCGCGAGCGAGTGCACGGGATTGTCCGGGTCGATCGGCATGTAGCGCGAGAGCCGCTCCCGCACCGGCTTCGATACGAGCGTCGCGGCGACCAGGCCCGTGACCATGTACCCGATGTCGACGGCCGCTGGATTGCGCGGGCCGCTCGCCGGTCCGGTGAGCTCGAACGCGCCCAGCAGGAAGGTGGCTCCGGCCGTGAAGCCGGCAAGAATGGCGGTGACGTGCGGAGCCCAGCTCCTGCCGATCACGGCGTTGGCTGTGATCACAAGCGGCAGTGGCGTCAACAGCGTGACCGCCTGTTCGGCGGCGTCGAGGAACGGGTTGTGGGTCAGGCCGGAGTCCGCTTCGCCGGCGGCGGCGGCGGCTTGGTCCCCGTGCGGAGGCCTTCGGCGTCGAGGATGGGCCGGATCAGCTCCAGCGGGATGGGCAGGATGATCGTCGTGTTTTTCTCGACGCCTATCTCGACCAGCGTCTGCAGGAAGCGCAGCTGCAGGGCGCCCTGCTGCGACGAGATCACCTGAGCCGCGTTGGCCAGCGTCTGCGACGCCTGGAACTCGCCGTCGGCGTTGATGATCTTTGCCCGCTTCTCGCGCTCGGCCTCGGCCTGCTTGGCCATGGCGCGCTGCATTGTGCTCGGCAGCTCGACGTCCTTGATCTCGACGCGAGTCACCTTGATGCCCCATGGCTCGGTCTCGTCGTCGATGATCTTCTGCAGCTTCTGGTTGATGACGTCCCGCTCCGCCAGCAGCTCGTCGAGGGTGGACTGGCCCAACACCGCCCGAAGCGTGGTCTGCGAGATTTGGGACGTTGCGTTGATGTAGTTCAGGACCTGCACGACCGCGCGCTGCGCGTCGACCACCTGGAAGTAGATGACGGCGTTGACCTTGGTGGTCACGTTGTCCTTGGTGATGATCTCCTGAGGCGGCACCTCGAGCGTGATCACCCGCAGGTCGATCTTCACCAGGCGGTCCACGCCGAACGGGATGATGAAGCGCAGGCCCGCGCCCCTGATCGGAATCAAGCGGCCAAGGCGGAAGATGACGCCGCGCTCGTACTCGTTGATGATCCGGATGCTCGATACGAACACGACCAGGGCGAGCAGGACGATGACCCCGAAGACGATGAGGCTGCCGGTGTCGAGCACTGTTACTTCTCCTTATGTGTCGTGTTCGGCTCCACGGTAGCGGTTTCGCGAGGAACGACCTCCAGGCGCAGCCCTTTCCGGCCGACGACCTTGATGGGCGTTCCCGCGTGGATCGGTTCTCCCGACGTTGTGGCCTTCCAGAGCGCGCCGCCAACGAAGACGAAGCCCTCGGGTGCAAGGTCTTGCCTGGCCTCGCCAGAAGCCCCAACCAGCGTTTCGGATCCGGCGGCCGCCGGCCGGCGACGCGCGATCCAGATGCGCTGCACGAAGAAGACGAAGAAACCGAAGCTGATCAGGCCGGACAAAGCGATCAGCACTGGACTCACCCCGAGCCCTACTGGGCCGGTGTTGATCAGGAAGGCAAGTCCGAGCACGAGCGCCACGACGCCACCCGCGCTGAGGATGCCGTGGGTATTGGCCTTCAGGTCGGCAACGAAGAGCCCAAGAGCGACGATGAGCATGAGCGCGCCGGCGATGTTCAGTGGCAGGTTGGCGAGCGAGACCACCGCCAGCACGGCGGCGATGCCGCCGACCACGCCGGGCAGGATCGCGCCTGGCGACGTCAGCTCGGTGATGATCCCGTAGGCGGCCAGCAGGAGCAGCAGCGCGGCGATCGTGGGGTCGATGAGCGCGCCGAGGAACACCTGCCAGAAGGGCATGGGCTCGTCGGTGACGATCGCCCCGGCTGTGTGAATGGTCAGTGTCCCGCTCGGCCTGCTGACGGTCCGGTTGTCGAGTGTTGCCAGCAAAGAGGGCACATCGTTGGCTTCGAGGTCCGCGACGTGCAGGCGTATCGCCTCCTCGGCGCTGATGTTCACGCTGTGCCGCACCGCGTCCTCGGCCCAGTCGGCGTTGCGACCGTGCATTGATGCGAGGCTGCGGACGCGCGTCACCGCGTCGTTCAGGACTTTGGCGCCGAGATCGCCGGTCAGGTCGGCACCGGTGGCGTCGATGGGATGCGCGGAGCCGATGTTGGTGCCTGGGGCCATGGCCACGACGTCCGCGGCTTGCGCGACGAACAGGCCCGCCGAGGCTGCGCGCGCGCCGCTTGGGTACACGTACACGATGACCGGCACCTTCGAGTTGAGAAGCGACGTGACGATGTCGTCCATCGAGGTGGAGATGCCGCCGGGCGTGTTCAGCACGAGCAAGAACGCGCCCGATTGGTCGGACTCGGCGCGCGACACCTCGCTGGCCACGTAGGCGGCGGTGATGTTGTTGATGACGCCGTCCAGGTCGGCCCTCAGGACATGCGGGGTGGCCGCCAGCGACGGCTGCGGCAGCAGGGCCAGCACCGCCACGAACGCCAGCGCGACCCGGACCAGACGCACGCCACGATTATTCGACGGATGGATGTAAAACGTGGAACATCCCCCCAACAATCCCTCTCCCCTCAGGGGAGAGGGTCAGGGTGAGGGGCGTAAGAAAGGCTCAGGGGGAGAGGGTCAGGGTGAGGGGCGTCAAAAAGGCCTCCGCGTAAAATCGCGGAGATGGCCAAATCGCTCGATGCCGCGGAGCAGGACGAGCTCCTGCGCCGCGCCGGCGGCGGCGACAAGGCGAGCCAGGACCGGCTGGTCGAGGCCTTCATGCCGGCCGTCGTGCGCCTGGCCGCGGCCCGCGGTGAGAAGGGCATGGAGATCGGCGACCTGGTGCAGGAGGGCTCCATCGGGCTCATCGAGGCCATCCGGACCTTCACGGCCAGCGGCGAGTCTGATTTCAGGCGCTTTGCCGAGGTCCACATCGCGGCTCAGCTCACGGCCGCGATCGACGCTGAGGCTGCGGCCGCCCGCGAGGCGCAGCTGCTCGTGACGGCCTCCGCGGACTACGACCGCCTCGAGATGTTGCTGCGCCGGGAGCTGCATCGCGTACCGACAGAGGTCGAGATGGCGCGGAAGCTCGAGTGGACGGTGGAGCGCACGCGATACGTCGCGCAGATCGTGACCGAGGCGAGGCGCCGGCACGACGAGGAGCTGCTCGCGTACATCGACCCTGAAACGCTGGTCATAGAAGGCGATGTCGAAGCCGAAATCGATCCCAACCTGAACTAGCGTTGCCCAACCGCACGCCCCTGTACGACAGGCACGTCGCCCTCGGCGGACGCATGGTCGACTTCGGCGGCTGGGAGATGCCGCAGCAGTACACGTCCATCCGTGACGAGCACCTCGCTGTGCGCAAAGTCGCCGGCCTCTTCGACGTATCGCACATGGGCCGGTTGAACGTCGATGGCCGCGACGCCGAGGCTTTCCTCAACAGCATCGTGACCAACGATGTGGCGGGCGTGCATCCCGGACACGCGCAGTACAACCTGATGTGTCGCGAGGACGGCGGCATCATCGACGACCTGGTCATCTACAAGAGCTCGCCGACCGATTTCGTGGTCGTGGTCAACGCGTCGAATCGCGAAAAGGATGTGGCCTGGTTGCGAGCTCACCTTCCAGCCGGCGTGGCGATGGAAGACCGGACCAGCGAGGTGAGCCTCCTCGCCTTCCAGGGCCCGCGTGCCGAGGAGCTGCTGCCGAAGCACACCAGCGACACCCGGGAGCTCCCTTACTTCGGCTTCGTCAAGGGCTCCATCGCCGGCGTGGACGGCTACATCGCGCGCACCGGCTACACCGGCGAGGACGGCTTCGAGTTGTTCGTTCCCTCGAAGCATGTCGGTGATGTGTGGGATGCGCTTCTCGAGAACGGCCGCGGCCAGGGGGTGCTGCCCGCCGGACTGGGCGCGCGCGATGCGGCCAGACTGGAGGCCGCGCTACGCCTGTGGGGCAACGACATGGACGAGACCGTCAACGCATACGAGGCCGGCCTCGGTTGGACCGTGAAGCTCGACAAGGGCGACTTCGTCGGACGCGATGCGCTGGCGAAAGTAAAGGAGAGCGGTCCACGCCGGCGGCTGATCGGTCTGAGCATGGCGGCGGGCAACATCCCGCGACATGGCGCGGCCGTCATCAAAGACGGAGCGCGCATCGGAACGGTCACGAGCGGCACGCATTCGTTCTTCCTCGAGCACCCCATCGCGCTCGCGCTCGTGGAAGTCCCATCATTGCGGGCTGGAGACACGGTCTCGGTCGACGTGCGGGGTCGCGAGGCTCCGGCCGAGGTGGCGAGGCTGCCGTTCTATCGCGGCTCGGCGCATACGGCGAGCGCGCCGGCCAAGTCCAAAGATTCGAATTGACCAGCCGCATGTGAAGAAGGGGAGAGTGGTCGATGGCTGAGCGGCGCTACAGCAAAACCCACGAATGGGTCACAGTCGATGGCAAGACCGCGACCGTCGGCATCTCGGATTTCGCGCAGGCACAGCTCGGCGATGTGGTTTTCCTGGATCTGCCCAAGCCGGGCCGCAAGGTCGGCAAGGGTGAGGCCTTCGGCGTGATCGAATCGGTGAAGGCAGCGAGCGATCTCTACTCGCCCGTCAATGGAACGGTCGCGGCTGTCAATGAGAACTTGACCTCGCATCCCGAGCTCGTGAACTCCGACCCGTATGGCGAGGGCTGGATCCTGAAGGTAGACCTCGCCGGCGCGGTGCCGACAGACCTCATGGACGAAGCCGACTACAAGAAAGCGGCGGAGGCCGGCGCCCACTAGTGCCCTACCTGGTCCATTCGCCGCAAGAGCGCGAGGAGATGCTGGCGGCGATCGGAGTCGAATCGATGGACGCGCTCCTCGGCGACATACCGCCGTCGCTCCGCATTCACGATCTGAAGCTCGCGCGGGGCCTCTCCGAGTTCGAGACGATGGCCGCCGTCCGCGATCTCGCGGCGGCGAACCGAGTCTTCGCGGATCGATTGACCTTTCGGGGCGGCGGCATCTACAAGCGGTTCATCCCGACGGCGGTTGCCGCCGTCACCGGCAAGCCGGAGTTCTACACCGCGTACACGCCCTACCAGCCCGAGGCTAGCCAGGGCACGCTGCAGGCGATCTACGAGTTCCAGACGCTCATCGCCGAGCTCACCGCGATGGACGTCGCGAACGCATCGCTCTACGACGGCGCGACCGCCGTCGCAGAGGCTTCGATGATGGCTCGCGTCCACACCGGCCGCGACGAGATCCTTGTCGCGGGCTACGTGCACCCCGAGTCCATCGAAGTGCTGCACACCTTCAGCGAGGGCCGCGGCATGAAGGTGAAGCGCGGCGACCAGCCCACCAACAAGACGGCAGCTGTCGTCTTCCAGCAGCCGGACTTCCTTGGTCTGCTCGTCGATGCCAGGGGCCTCACGGAAAGGGCGCACGCCGCCGGCGCGCTGGCCATCGCGTGCGTCGACCCGATCAGCCTCGCCATCCTTGCCCCGCCCGGTGAGTACGGCGCCGACATCGCCGTCGGTGAGGGACAGCAGCTCGGACTCAGCGCCAGCTATGGCGGCCCGCACGTCGGCTTCATCGCATGCACGAAGGAGCTCGTGCGCCGGCTTCCCGGGCGCCTCATCGGCAGCTCGCATGACGCTAAAGGCAGGCGCGGTTTCGTGCTCACGCTCACCGCGCGCGAACAGCACATCCGCCGCGAGAAGGCCACCTCCAACATCTGCACGAACCATTCGCTGTGCGCGCTGGCCGCGGCGGTCTACATGACCTACATGGGAGAGGCCGGCATGCGCCAGGTCGCGGAGGTCAGCTTCAAACGCGCGCACGCGCTGGCCGATCGGCTCGCGGCGCTGCCCGGCTGGGAGCTCGCTTTCCCCGAGCGCCAGTTCGTCAACGAGTTTCCAATCATCGTGCCGAAGCCCAAGCCGCTGCTCCGCAAGCTGGCGAGGAAGGGAATCCTCGGCGGGCTCGAGGTCGGACGCTGGTTCCGCGACCTGAGAGGCGTCCTCACGTTCACCTGCACCGAGGTCAACGACCCGGCCGCGATCGACCAGCTGGTGGAGGCGCTGAGCGCGTGACCGAGCCTCTTTCTTTCGAGCTCAGCCGCCCAGGCGCCGAGGCGCCGCGTCTGCCGGCCGCAGGTGTGCAGGCTCCCGCACCGGAGGACGCGCTCTCCAAAGATGCGCTCCGCGCGCATCCGCCCGACCTACCGCGTCTCAGCGAGCCCGAGATCATGCGCCACCAACGAGGCGGCGGCCGCGCTGCCGGGATTCGCCGGACTGCATCCGTATCAGGACGAGGAGACGGTGCAGGGCGCGCTCGAGCTCATGTACCGGCTGGAGCGCGCGCTGTGCGCGATCGTCGGCGTCGACCGGGTGACGCTGCAGCCGGCTGCCGGCGCCCACGGCGAGTGGACGGCCCTCCGGATGATCCAGGCATATCACCGCTCGCGCGGCGACAAGCGCTCAGAGGTCCTGGTCCCGGACTCGGCGCACGGAACCAACCCGGCGAGCGCGGCACTGAGCGGCTTCCAGGTGGTCGAGGTGCGCTCGGGGCCTGACGGCCGCATCAGCCTGGCCGACCTGGAGTCGAAGCTGTCGCCGCAGGTCGCGGCCCTGATGCTGACAAACCCCAACACCTTGGGGTTGTTCGAGCGCGAGATCCTGGATGTAGCCGAGATGGTTCACGCCACCGGGGCGATGCTCTACTACGACGGCGCCAACCTCAACGCCTTCATGGGCGTGGCCCGGCCGGGCGACATGGGCTTCGACGCGGTGCACATGAACTTGCACAAGACGTTCACCACCCCGCACGGCGGCGGCGGCCCCGGCGCAGGCCCGGTGGGCGTGAAGGCCGACCTCATCCCGTTCCTCCCACACCCGACGGTCGAGCAGTCCGACGGCCACTACACGTTTGATTTCAAGCGGCCGAAGTCGATCGGCCGCGTGCGCAGCTTCTACGGCAACTTCGGAATGCTCGTCCGCGCCTACACGTACATCCTGGCCATGGGCGGCGACGGCCTGACGCAGGCATCGCTCGACGCTGTTCTGTCCGCGAACTACCTGCGCAAGCAGGTCGAGGGCGTGCTCGACCTGCCCCATGAGGGCCCGTGCATGCACGAGTTCGTGGCCAGCGCGCACAACCTGGCGCCGCAAGGCGTGAAGGCCCTGGACGTGGCCAAGGGGCTGCTCGAGAGGGACTTTTATGCCCCCACGGTCTACTTCCCGCTCGTGGTGGCGGAGGCAATCATGGTCGAGCCGACTGAGACCGAGAGCAAGGCCACCCTCGACGCCTTCGCGGCCGCCCTGAAGGAGATCGTGGAGCAGGCTCGGACCGACCCCGCGGCGCTCCACGCCGAGCCCCACAGCCTGCCCGTCGGGAGGCTCGACGAGGTGGGCACGGCGCGCCGGATCACGGCTTATCTGACCGGCCAGAGCGAGGATCCGGTTTTGAGGTGGAAGCGAGTTCAGAAATAGGCCTGTTAAGAGGGGTCCCGGAGGCCATTTCCGTATTCGAAATCCGGTAAAATTCAAAGCCTGAAACTCTCCCCAGTTGACCCCTACGAGTTCTCCACGCTGGGAGGCCTGATTTCCGGATAAATGGCAGTCCGAAAACCCCTGCCTGAACCTTCCCGCAGGTCCAAATCCCTTGGCGCGGACATGGCGTACACAGCCGAGCAGATCCAGGTCCTCGAGGGCCGCGAGCACGTTCGGCGGCGTCCGAGCATGTACATCGGCTCGACCAGCGCGACCGGTCTTCACCACCTGGTCTACGAGGTGGTCGACAACGCAGTCGACGAGGCTCTGGCGGGCTACTGCACGCGCATCGTCGTCACCCTCCACAAGGACGGCAGCTGCTCGGTCGATGACAACGGCCGTGGCATCCCGGTGGACGTCCATAAGAAAGAAGGTCTCTCCGCGCTCGAGCTGGTGATGACTCGGCTTAACGCCGGCGGCAAATTCGGCGGAGGCGGCTACAAGGTTTCGTCAGGCCTGCACGGCGTGGGCGTCTCGGCAGTGAACTTCCTCAGTGCGAAGCTGGAGGTATGGGTCCACCTCGGCGGCAAGATCTACCACCAGGCCTACGAGCGGGGCGTGCCGAAGGCCCCGGTCAAGGCCATCGGCAAGACCGACCACCGCGGCACCATCGTGCGGTTCTGGCCCGACCCGCAGATCTTCCCCGACGTCACCCTCGACCGCGAGGTCATCCGCCACCGCCTGCGCGAGATGGCCTATCTGAACAAGCGGCTGGAGATCGCACTCTCTGAGGAGGAGCTCGCGATCACGAGCACTTTCTACTTCGAGGGTGGCATCGTCTCGTTTGTCCGCGCGCTCAACCGCGGCAAGGCCGTCGTGAACTCGATGCCTTGCTATGTCGACCGCGAGATCGAGGGCACGCAGGTCGAAGTCGCGCTGCAGTACAACGACACGTTCGTCGAGAACGTGATCGCCTTCGCAAACACCATCCACACCATCGAGGGCGGCAGCCACCTCACTGGTTTTCGCTCCGCGCTCACCAACGTCCTGAACCGCTACGCGCGGAAGGCCACCATCCTCAAGGAGTCCGACCCGAACCTCACCGGTGACGACGTGCGCGAGGGATTGACGGCGGTCATCAGCGTCAAAGTGCTCGAGCCGCAGTTCGAAGGTCAGACCAAGGGAAAACTTGGCAACGCCGAGGTGCAGGGCCACGTTTCGCTGGCGCTGACCGAGGGACTCACGCAGTACCTCGAGGAGAACCCGTCAGAAGGCCGGCGCATCGTCGAGAAGTCGCTGACCGCTTCGCGCGCGCGTGAGGCGGCGCGCAAGGCGCGCGATCTGGTGCAGCGCAAGAGCCTGCTCGAGTCGAGCACGCTTCCTGGGCGATCCTCCCGATGCGCGGCAAGATTCTCAACGTCGAGAAGGCGCGCCTCGACAAGGTGCTGGGCTTCGAGGTCATCCGCGACCTCATCACCGCGATGGGCGCAGGCATCGGCGACAACTTCAACATCGAGAAGATGCGCTACCACCGGATCGTGAGCATGACCGACGCCGACGTCGACGGCAGTCACATCCGCACGCTGCTGCTCACATTCTTCTTCCGGCATTTCCCGGAGGTCATCGACCGGGGCTACCTCTATATGGCGCAGCCGCCGCTGTACAAGGTGTCGAAGGGCAAGCAGGTCGTGTGGTGCCGGTCCGAGGCCGACCGCGAGCGCGCGCTGAAGCAGCTCGGCAAGAACGCAGAGGTCCAGCGCATGAAGGGACTCGGCGAGATGAACGCCAATGAGCTTTGGGATACCACCATGAACCCGGAGACGCGCGTCCTTCTGCGTGTGCAGGTCGACGACGCCGCGGCGGCCAACGAGATATTCGAGAAGCTGATGGGCCCTGAGGTCGAGCCACGCAAGAAATTCATCCAGGCGCACGCCAAGAGCGTCCGGAACCTAGACATCTAGTGAGCGTCCGGGCCCGGCCGCTCTAATGCGAATCGCTGTCGACGCAATGGGCGGCGACAACGCGCCGGAGCAGGTGCTGCAGGGCGCGACTCAAGCCGCCGAGGAGATGGGCATCGACATCGCGATTGTCGGGCTGCCCGGCTCGGTGCAGCCGCTGCTGGAGAAGCATCCGAAGCTCGTTCTGGTGCCCTGCACGCAGGTCATCGGAATGGACGAGCATCCGGCGCAAGCGGTGCGATCGAAGCCCGACTCATCGATGAGCGTATGCGCGCACCTGTGCAAGGCAGGAAAGGCGGACGGCTGGATTTCGGCAGGCAACTCCGGAGCGATCATGGCCACAGCCCTCTTCGTGCAGGGCCGGATCAGAGGAGTCGAGCGCCCCGCCCTCGGGTCGGTGATTCCGACCCGCGACGGCTTCGCTTACTTCCTCGATGTGGGCGCCAACGTTGACTCGAAGCCCGAGTACCTCGTGCAGTTCGCAACGATGGGCGCGGTGTACGCGCGCGAGATGATGGGCCGGCCTGAGCCGCGAGTGGGTCTGCTCAGCAACGGCGAGGAGGACGGCAAGGGCAACGAGCTGGTGCGCGAGGCCGGGAGACGACTGAAGGGCACGATGCGCGGGTTCGTCGGCAACGTGGAGCCGAAAGACCTGTACGCGTCAAAGGCCGACGTGGTCGTGGCGGACGGCTTCGTCGGCAACGTGGCCATCAAGATGGCGGAGGCGACGGCCGAGTTCCTGTTCCGCAACCTGCGCGACGAGATCCCTCGCACGACGCGCGGAAAGCTGGGCGGACTGCTCATCCGGGACGGGGTGCGGCAGCTCCGCGCGCGCATCGACTGGCGCGAGTTCGGAGGTGCCCCGCTGCTGGGCATCGACGGCGTCGCGGTCATCGCCCACGGCCGTTCTGACGCGCGCGCCATAAAGAACGCCATCCGCGTCACGCGCGAGGCGGTGGAAAACAAGCTCGTCGGTAAGATTCGAGCTGAGGTGGGCAGGTGAATAGGAAGAACGGGCGCACGCGCGTCGTCATCACCGGCATGGGCACGATCAATCCGCTCGGCAAGAACCTCGACGAGTACTGGGACGGGCTGATCGAAGGGCGGAGCACGGCGCGCACCGTCGAGGGCACCTATCCGACCGACAAGCTGACAACCAAGTTCGCCTGCGAGATCCAGGGCTACGACCCGACGACATACCTCGACCGCAAGGCGGCGTCGCGCATGTCGCGGTTCGCGCAGATGGCCGTCATCGCGTCAAACATGGCGCTGGAGGATGCGGCACTCGACGTTTCGAAAGAGGAGAGCTTCCGCGTGGGTGTCGACCTTGGCACCGGCATCGGCGGGTTCATCGAGATGACGTCGGGTGCCGGGGCGTTCGCGATGAAGGGCCGGTTGTCGAATCCGCTTTACGCGGCAGTGATCCTCCCCAATATGGCGGCCGCGTCGGTGGCCATGCACTTTCGGGTCCGCGGTCCCAACACCACAATGACCACCGCGTGCGCAGCGTCGACGCATGCAATCGGCGACGCCGCACGCATCATCGAGCACGGCGACGCTGACGTGATGCTGGCGGGCGGCACCGAGGCCGGGCTTTGCGAGATAGGCATCTACGCCTTCGGCGTCATCAAGGCCCTGTCTACGCGCAATGACGCGCCGGAGAAGGCGAGCCGGCCGTTCGATCGCGACCGCGACGGGTTCGTGCCTGGCGAAGGCGCCGGCGTGCTGGTGCTCGAGTCACTTGAGCACGCGGTCAATCGCGGAGCGCGCATATACGGCGAGGTGCTCGGCTTTGGGCTCACCTGTGATGCCTATCACCAGGTCGCGCCCGATGCGACCGGTGAGGCGCCCGCTCAAGCGGTGACACTGGCGATGAAGGACGCGGGGGTCGAGCCGGCCGACATTGACTACATCAACGCCCACGGAACCTCGACGCAGCTCAACGACGCCGGGGAAACCAAGGCTTTGAAGATCGCGCTAGGCGAGCACGCATACAAGATCCCCATCAGCAGCACTAAGTCGATGATCGGACACCTGCTCGGCGCGGCCGGTGCCGTGGAAGCGATCGCGACGATCCTCACGATCAACCGCGGAATGATCCACCCGACCATCAACTACGAGAACCCCGACCCGGAGTGTGACCTCGACTACGTTCCGAACACAGCGCGGCGCAAGGACGTGCGCATCGCGATGTCGAACGGATTCGGTTTCGGCGGCCACAACGCGGTCGTGGTTCTCGGCAAGTACGAGGAATAACCGCAATTGGCTGACGAAAGGAACATCGGCACCGTCCTGACGCGAAACCTCCAGGAGGAGATGCAGACCTCCTACATGGAGTACGCGATGTCCGTCATCATCAGCCGGGCCCTGCCCGACGTGCGTGACGGGCTCAAGCCGGTGCAGCGCCGAATCCTCTACGCAATGCAGCGGGCCGGCGCGACCTCAGGCAGCCGCTACCGCAAGTGCGCCGCGTTCGTCGGCGACGTGCTGAAGCTCTATCACCCGCACGGCGACACGCCCGTGTACGACGCGCTCGTGCGCATGGCTCAAACCTTCTCGCTGCGTTATCCGCTGATCGACGGGCAGGGCAACTTCGGCAGCGTCGACGGCGACCCGCCGGCGGCCATGCGCTACACCGAGGCGCGGCTGGCCGCGATCACCGGTGAGCTGATGGCCGACATCGAGAAGCAGACCGTCGACATGATCCCGAACTACGACGGTTCGGACGAGGAACCGACTGTGCTGCCGGCGCGCATCCCGAACCTGCTCATCAACGGCGCCACCGGCATCGCCGTCGGCATGACCACGAACATCCCGCCGCACAACCTGCGCGAGATCGCCGCGGGCGTGAAGCACCTCATCGACAACCCCGAAGCGACCGGCGAGGACCTGCTGAGCTTCGTCAAGGGACCGGACTTTCCGACCGGCGGCCTGATCATGGGGACGGCCGGCATCAAGGCCGCGTACTCGACCGGCCATGGGCGCATTGTCGTGCGGGCGCGCCACACGTTCGAGCAGGCAAAGAACGGCCGCGAGCGGATCATCATCGACGAGCTTCCATACGCGGTCAACAAGGCCACGCTGGTGGCGAAGATCGCCGAGCTGACAAACGATCGAAAACTCGAAGGTATCGCCAACCTGAGCGACGAATCCGACCGGTCGGGCATGCGCGTCGTCATCGAGTTGAAGCGCGAGGCGCAGGTCTACACCGTCCTCAACAACCTCTACAAGCACACCGCACTGCAGCAGTCGTTCGGCGTGATCATGCTGGCGATCGTCGAGGGACGGCCGGTGGTGCTGAGCCTGAAGCAGGCGCTGCAGCTCTTCATCGACCACCGCCGCGATGTCGTCGTACGGCGCACGAAGTTCGACCTCGACAAAGCGCAAGAAAGGGCGCACATCCTAGAGGGCCTGAAGATCTGCCTCGACCACCTCGACGAGGTGATCAAGACGATTCGCGCGGCGTCCGACACGGAGACCGCGGCCAACCAGCTGCAGACGAAGTTCGGTCTTTCCGAGCGTCAGGCTCGGGCAGTGCTGGCCCTGACCCTGGGACGGCTGACCCGCCTGGAGAGGCACAAGATTGACGAGGAGTACGAGGAGGTCATCAAGACCATCGCGTACCTGGAGAGCATTCTGGCGAGCGACCGCAAGGTGCGCCAGCTCATCAAGGACGAGATGGACGACGTGACCAAGAAGTACGGCGACGACAGGCGCACCGAGATCAGCGAGCAGGAGGCGACCGAGCTGTCGGCCGAGGACCTCGTGCACAAAGAGGACGTGGTGGTCACCCTCACGCATCGGGGTTACGTGAAGCGGCAGCCCCAGCGCGTCTTCCGCGCGCAGAAGCGCGGCGGGGTCGGGTTGAAGGGCGCGCGGCCGACCGCCGGCGGCGAAGCGCCGAGCGGCACGCGTGAAGAGGACTACGCGGAGCACCTGCTCACCACACACACGCACGCGTCGATCCTTTTCTTCACGCAGAGCGGCCGCGTGTTCCAGCTGCGCGTGCACGAGGTGCCTGAGCGCGAGCGTCAGGCCAAGGGCGTCCCGATCAACAACCTGATCGACGTCGGCGGCAACGAGCGTGTGACCGCGGTCTTCATCCGGCCCGAGTCGGAGACCGAGGCGCACTACATGCTGATGGTCACGAAGAACGGATACATAAAGAAGACGGCGCTGCGCGAGTACGCGAATGTGCGCCGCAACGGGCTCATCGCGATCAACCTCCAGGAAGGCGATGAGCTGGACTGGGTCACGCCGACGTCGGGCAAGGACGAGATCATCATCGCCACCACGCTGGGCAAAGCGATTCGCTTCGGCGAGAGCGAGGTGCGCGCGATGGGCCGGGACACGCAGGGCGTAATCGGCATCAAGCTCGGCAAGGGCGACACCGTGGCCGGCATGGGCACGGTCACCGGCGAAGGCGACGTTCTGGTCGTCACCGAGCGCGGCTACGGGAAGCGCACGCCGGTAGCCGAGTATCCGATGCACCATCGCGCGGGGGAAGAGGTGCTGATCATCAGCGCAAGCGGCATGGTGCTGCGCACCCCGGTGGGCGCGATCTCGCAGATCGGCCGGCAGACGCAGGGCGTCATCGTCATGCGCCTTACGGCCGAGGACCCTGGAGTGGTGGCGATCGCTCCTGTGGGCGCCATCGAAGAAGGCGACGGCAAAGAGTGAGCTCCGTCGGCCCCTGGCTTCTGGTGTTCGGCGCGGCCGTGATCGTGGTGGAAGGCACGATCAGCGCGGTATGGAGCGTCAAGCTGGCAAGGCAGGGCCGGGCGCTGGCGGCGATGCTCGAACGCGAACGCGGCCTGGTCCAGGGCGACGTCGCACGCCTGCATGACACGCTTGAAGAGACGCGCCGCCTGTGGGAGCCATGGCGGCGGGCGTTGCGCTGGCTGCGACATCCGTTCGTGGCCGCTCTGCTTGCCTCGTTCTGGAGGCGTGTGGCGGGCTAGCTGACGCCGGGTCCGTTAGGCCAAACTACTGGCGGCATGCGTGAGGTAGAGAGCCACGATCCCGCCACGTCCCTGAAGCTGGCCGAAGAGTCGGCGGTGGCGAGGGAACGAGCCCGGATGGCCCGCGAGCTGCACGACGGCCTGGCAACGGACCTGGCCGGGGCGATCTCACTCTTCAAGGTCTACCTCGAGGGCCACCGCGAGGCGAGCGACACGACACTTCGCAATGTCTTCGAGATCCTCGAGCGGATGCTGAAGCAGGTGCGGGAGACCCTGGCGGAGCTGCGGCCGCGGCCGATTGGGCCAGAGGGCCTCGTGGGCGATCTGCGCCACCAGGCCGAAGAGTTCGCGCGCCTGTACGCGATCCGCGTCGAGATTGCGACCAGCGGCACCGAGGACATGCTGCCGCATCCGCAGCGCGAAGTCGTCAACCTGGTGGTCCGTGAGGCGTTGACCAACGTCCGAAAGCACTCCGGTTCGTCGATCTGCCGGGTGCGCATGCATTTCGCCGCGCGACCGTTCCTTGTCGAGGTCTCGGACGAGGGCAAGGGATTCGTATCGTCACAGGCCCACGGCTACGGGCTGGTGGGAATGCGCGAGCGCGCCGCGGGCATCGGAGGCAGGCTCGAGGTGGTGAGCACGGAAGGTCGCGGCACGACTGTGTTTCTCTTCGGACCGCACTAAACAGAGCAGCGCGGCCGAGCGCCACGACTTTCCTCATCGTGGTGCTCGGTGTGTGTTTGCCGGCCTTCTGGTGGTCCCCGACCGCGTGGTCGTTCGGACCGCACCAGACATCCACCCCTCACCACACGCATACCGGTATCCGGTGCGGCGCTCGCTGGTTCAGCTTCCGCTTCACCGAGCTGATCAGCGCATCCGTCTCCACGTGACCTGCTTTGATCGCCCGAGCGATCTCCTCGCGTGACAGGCCGCAGCTCATGAGCTGCACAACCTCAGCTTCGGCCTCGGTCATCCGGCCGAGCGGACCGCGCAGCGCCGAGATGATCGGGACCAGTGCGGTGCCCAGGCCGATCGCGTACTGCACGTCTTCTTCCGAGTACCAGTAGTCGCGCCTGCAGCCGAGCACAAGCAGGCCGATGGGCCGCTGCCCGGGCTCACCGATCGGGGTGTACATGATGGCGGGCCAGTCGAGCTCCCAGTCGAAGCCGGCGGCGGGAGTTGTGTAGGGAAAGACGGAGTTGACGACCACCGGCCGCTGCTCGAAAAGCGCGCGGCGTGACAGCGGCTGCAGGGGATGAGCCTGCAGCAGCCGCCGCGATATCTCTGATGCTGCAACCGGCTGCAGCGCCCCTCCGCGTAGGAAGCCGACGACCCAGCGGTCGTGGGACAGGACTTCGAGGGCCAGCCCCAGTCGGCGCCTGGCTTCCTGTAAATCAAGGAGCTGGCCCATGCAGCGAGGCTATGCACATCCGGATTCGCTGACCTCAGCCCAGCTTCATCGTTTCCTCAGGAATCGCTGAACTTTTGGCGCGCCGGGCGCGAGCCGGTTGGGCCTCACTGAATTCTGTTAGCGTCCTGCCGGGGATGGGCGCGCCCGCCAGGTTGCTCGTCGTCGACGACGAACCGCGCACGGCAGAGGTCACCGCGGAGCTGCTGAGGCGCGCGGGTTACGCGGTGGACGTTGCGCTGAGCGGCACTGAAGCGCTGTCGCGGGTGAGGTCGGAAACGCCTGACCTGATGCTTCTGGACTACGAGATGCCTGACATGGACGCGCCCGAGGTGCTGGACCAGCTGCGGTCGGGATCCGATCGCCTTTCGTTTCCCGTGATCATCTTCACCGGCGCGCGGCCGTCGCCGGGCGACCAGGTGCTGAGCATCGAGCGAGGGGCGGCCGACTACATCGCGAAAGGCACTGACCGCCAGGTGCTGCTCGCGCGCGTGCGTGGTGCGCTGCGCGACCGCACGCCTGCAGGCCGCGCGCTGGTACGAGGACGCTTGCGTGTCGACCTCGCGCGCATGTCCGCCACCCTGGACGGCCGCGAGCTGCATCTCGAGGGACGACCGCTCGTCACGCTGCACATCCTGGCCGAGAAGCCGGGTGAGGTCGTGTCGCGCAACGAGCTGCTCGAGCGCGCGTGGGGCACGAACTACGCAGGGTTCGAGCACAGCGTCGAGCAGGCGGTGCACGAGGTGCGGCGCGCGCTGCGCGAGCCGGGCTGGATCGAGACGGTACGTGGGATCGGATACCGGTTCGTCACGCAGGCCTGAACGCCCGGCGGCTCTGCACCGCCTGCGCTCGACGCTCGCGCGATTGAAGGCCGAGCTGGAGATGTCCGAGGCTGACGGCACCGCACCGCCGGTGGAGAGGCTACTCGAGGACATCGACGAGGCGTTCGCGCATCTGAGCGACGCGGAGGAGGCCGAGCATCCGACGGTTCGGGTGTTGGTGGTGGATGACGACGAGCGCCTCGCGGAGATCACGGCCCGAGGTTTGCGCCGCCTGGGCTTCGAGGCCGACTCATCGTCCAGGCTGCCGAGCTCATTTGGCGGTGCGGTCCCGGTGGTCGACCTCGGGATCCTGGAAAGCGCGGGCAACGATGTGCTGGCGGCGGTGCGAGCGGCCCGGCCGATCGTGGTCACCGGCGCGACCGACCGCGCTTCGCGCGCGATGGCGGAGAATCTCGCCGCGACCGACTATCTGCTGAAGCCGGTCGAGCTCGATGAGCTGGCCGCGGCGATCAAGCGCCGGATGAAGTAGGCGGGGTCAACCCAGTCGGCCCGCCGCGCTTACGGGTTGAACGGAGGCAGCGACACCGTGAAGACGGCGCCTCGGCGGCCACCCTCGTACGTCAGCTGGCCCTGGTGTTCCCGGACGATGCCGTATGACATGAAGAGGCCGAGGCCGGTGCCGCCTTCCTTGGTAGTGAAGTGCGGCTCGAACAGGTGGTGCCGGTTGTCGTCCGATACGCCCGGGCCGTTGTCCGCCACGCTCACGTACGGCCATCCGTTGTTGCGGCGGCCGGTCGAAATCTCGACGCGCCCTCCGAGGGTGACCGCGTCGATGGCGTTGTTCAAGAGGTTGGTCATGACTTCGCGCATGAGTAGCGGATCGGCCTTCACCCCCACATCCGTCGGTGCTTCATGCACGGCGAACTGGACCTCTTTGCCGCGTGCGCGCGGTCGCGCCATTCCGACTGCGCGGGTGACAAGCTCGTTGAGGTCGACCGGATTGGGTGCGTAGCTGACCTTTGGCGTCGCCCCCTGCGCGAGGTCCCGAAGGACGGCGACCGCGTCGTTGGCGGCGTCAGTCGCTGTCTCGAGGCTCTCTCGGTCGGGGCTTTCGAGCTTCCGAGTGTCGATCTCTTTGAGATACGCCAGGGCCGTGGCCATGTGGTTGCGAAGGTTGTGAACCACACCCTCGACCGCGCGACTATGGAAGAGGTGGCGATCGGCGTCGGAGAGCTCCGACTCGAGCACACGGCGGACGCGCCTGCCGGCGATGGTGTCCGTGAGCGCCAGAGCCAAGACACAAACGATCGTCGCGAGGAAATAGCCAAGTAGGGAGCCATCCAATACGTAGCTGATCAGAAGGCCAGCAAGAGCGAAGTAGCCGAAGGCTACGAAGAAGGAACTAGTGACGTTGTGTCGAAGGACTGCGGCCGGAGATTCTCGCCTTAGCAGCCCAAGCGCGACCGACGCAAGCACCAGGTTCGCCAGCGTCACCGTGAGCAGCACCAAGAGTCGCCCAGCGAACGCGGGAGGATGAACGCCACCCATCGCAACCGAAACGAGCGCTCCCGCTGAAGTTGCCAAAGCGAAAATCAGAAAGTTGCCAAGCAACGGCCAGGGCGCCCGCAAATTTTCTATCCCGACCAGCAATGAGACCAGGGTCGCGTCCAAGGGATTGAGCAATATCGCAGCGGCCACCGCAATGATTCCTGTCAGGGTGAGTCGGCCTCGCTCGAGCTTGACGACTGGGAGGCTCATTAGCGCAGCGGCGGCCGCCAGGTAGACGACATTCGTCACAAGATCGGTCCGGACGGCGTCATCATTGCGGAAAGCGACGTTCATGCCGACCAGCAGTGCGATAAGTCCGAGCAGGAATGCCCAAGCAGCTGTAAAGCGCTTCATACCTAGTTGCTAAGCTGCTCCCATCGATAAGTCGACTCCGACCGCTCGGGCCCTACGGGTGCTGGTCGTAGACGATAGCGTGGTGCCCCGCGCAGCGGCAAAGAGCTTGCTTGCAGCCGCACATGGTCTTCGATTCGTCGGAGAAGCCGCATCCGCGCAGGAAGCCTTTCGGCAGGTCGTCGCCCTCAAACCCGACCTCGTCTTGATGGATGTTCACATGCCAGACGTCGATGGGCCGCAGGCGACTAGGGAACTTCTAGCCCGGCACCCTTCAGTGAAAGTGATTGCGTGGACCGTGTCCGAGTCGAGCGAGGACCTTCTGCGAATGATGCAGGCAGGGTGCTCTGGATACGTCCTGAAAGAGGCGGGTCCTGCCGAACTCCAAAACGCGCTACTGGCGGTCGCGCGAAGCCAAAGTCCGGTTCCACGGCGAATGATTCCCGAGGTCCTGCGACGAATAGGCGAGCGGACCCCGTTATCCCAGAGAACGACGGTTTCCCTCACCTCTCGCGAGATGCAGATCCTGAGAGGTATCGCAAAGGGGCATACGAGCAAGAAGCTTGCACAAGACTCAGGGCTAGCCGTTCCGTCGGTCGAAACGCACCTCCGAAACATCTTCCGGAAGCTCGATGCGAGCAACCGAGGCGAGGCCGTAAGTACGGCTCTCAAGTTAGGGCTGGTCACTCTGGCCGACCTTTGACCGGCGGCCGCGCCCCCTCATCAATTTCAATGACGGCGCTTCATTGGATTTGACGATTCTCAGGTCTGGGTCGCGGGCAGAAACTCTCCCTACGACAGTGACCTGGAAAACGAACGGTTCTGACTCAGTTCGGTAGGGGAGGAGAGGATCGATGGCGCGTATGTGGAAGCGATTGATGCGTAGCGCGAGTCGGCCACGAGTCGTCGGAAGCTGGCTGCTGTAGCCTCCTGATCTGGGCCCGCCCGAGGCGGGCATTTTGAGTGGCTTTGGCGGGGGGAGCCTCCGCCACCGACGGCTAGAATTCGAACGTTGCAGCGATTTCGAGGTCTGCCTTGGAAGGCAAGACTTTACGTAACGACGGCTGTAGTTGTAAGCGCCGTAGGCATCAGCCTTGGGTGGCACTTGCGACCGCTCACGCTGGCGGACGCGCCAATGTTGCTGTATCTGGCTGTCGGCACGCAGATTGCCGCGTTGCTGCCGATACGGTGGCGTAACGGTGTCCAATCCGTTGTCGATCCTCTCCTCCTAGCGACAGGCCTCTTTGCACCAGGCGCCGGAGTCGGGCTCCTCGCCTGGCTAGCGACCTTTGACGGGCGTGTTCCCGGTCGAGGTACAACGTGGTGGATCCTGGCGTTCAACCGAGCGATGCTCTGCATTGCTCACGCCTTTCCATCGATGCTGGTCGCGTACATAGCCCCAAGTAGTCCTTGGAGCCTGCCAGTCAAGACGGGCGCATATGTCCTCATGTCGGTCGCGGTGAATTACCTTATGGCAGCCCGCGCCCTGTCTTTCGTGAGTCGGACGAGTTTCTGGGCCACTCTCGAACAAAACGTTGGCGGCCTTCCGACCTTGACATCGACGGCGATTCTGAATTTTTCGGGTGGGATTCTCTACTTAGTCCTTGCGAAGACTCCCGACAACATCGGGTACTTGATGGCGCCGGCCCTTTTCGGGTTCATCCTCGCTGTCAGAGGAAACGTCGCCGACGCGCAACGCCAGACCGAGCTCAAAGATCAGACCCTCGAGCTGGCCGCTCAGGCGCTCGACGCTCGAGACCGTTACACCGAGTCCCACTCGATTCGAGTGGCCGAGCTTTCCGGCCGCCTGGGCGAACACCTCGACCTTGGTGGTCGCGAGTGCGATCTCCTACGGACCGCCGGATCGCTTCACGACCTCGGAAAGATCGGGGTTAGGGACGACATTCTCAACAAACCGGGGCCGCTCACCGACGAAGAGTGGGAGGTCATGCGGAAACACCCCGATATCGGGGCCGACATGATCGGCCAACACTCAGCGCTGACGGAGGTTGCGCCCCTCGTGCGTTACCACCACGAACGTTGGGACGGCAGTGGTTATCCGGCCGGGCTCAAAGGTGAGGTAATCCCGTTCGGCGCGCGGATCCTATCAGTCGCTGACTCGTTCGACACAATCACGGGGACCCGTTTGTACAGGCGATCGCTGATGACTCCACTTGAAGGAGTCGAAGACATTAGCCGCCGGGCCGGCCAGTGGTACGACCCGAACGTCGTCGATGCGCTGCGTGCGCTGCACGGAATGGAACCACTTCCGCTCGCAGACCGGCCGCATGTGCCGAGGCGGATCACTGCTTGGAATGTGCTGAGGGTCAATCCCGGCTTTGCGCGGCTGCTTGCCGCGATCAGCATCTCGGGACTGGGCGATCCGCTCACCCAGGTCGCAGCCTTGGTATCGATCTATGCGGGGACCGGCGGTGACACGCTAGCTGTAGCAGTCGCGTTCATCGCGCAGGCTGCGGCCACAATCGTGATGAGTGTCGCGCTTGGGGGCATCGCCGACAGATTCCCCCGCAAGCGCCTCGTCGTTTACCTCGAACTGGCACGTGCTGCCCTGTTGATCGCGACTCCGTTCCTAGTCGCCTTCTCAATCTGGATGGTCGTCCCGGTCTTGTTTGTGCTCGCGGCCATCAACTCTGTGGTTGCGCCGGCCAAGCAAGCAGCCGTGCCGACGTTGGTTGCGCCCGGTCAGGTGGGTAAGGCGAACGCCATGGTGACTGCGACGATGACCGCGTGCGGCACCTTGGGCTTCGGACTCGCCGGCGCAACGCTCGCATTGGCGCAGCAGATCGGGATCCCCCACCCCACAACGGTGCTGTTCATTGGCGACGCGGTGACCTTCGCTGTTGCCGCGTTGCTGGTGGCGGGAATCCCAAACCTCGGCGGTGGGACGACGACCATGCGCGTCACTGGCGCGTGGCGGCGAACGTGGGCGCTCGACGCGGTCCGTGCGCACCTGACCGTGGGCGCAGCAGCCGCTTTCCTGCTAGCAATGAGCTTTCCGGCTCTTCTCGCACTGGCATATCGCATCGAGCCGCAGGCAGGAGGTGCCACCTACTCAGCTCTCGAACTGGTGCTGTCGGCCGGCCTACTTATCGGATCCTTGGTGGTGGGTCGCTCCCAGGCGATCGGATCGATGCGAACCGCGGGGATTGGCTTGCTTGTGACCGGCGTGTTCGCGCTCGCAATCACTCTGACCAGCGAGGTCTTAATCGTGGCGGCGGCTCTCTTTATCGCCTCCCTGGGCAACGCGATCTACTGGGTCGCGAACCAGACAGCCCTGGTTGAGGCCGCCGATGCCTCGAACCGGGGCAGCGTGATGGCGACCCGCTTCAGCCTTGTCCAGACCGCAAGCATTGCTGGCGTTGCCGTTGGTGGCTTCGTCACCCACTCGTTCGGACAGAACGGGCCGCTTGTGGCCTACGGCGTGCTTGCGATCGGCCTTATCTTGCTCGGCATGTTCGCCCTGGCCGCCGGCCGCCGGACCGTCAATCCCCTGCACGGCCTGCAATACGAGGAAGCCATGCTGAGGCCCGCCGGAGCGAGCTCGCCGGCCGACTAAGCCGGCCGAATTGCGCCCTGGGGTTAACCGGGACGCCCCCTGAGATGCCTCATTCATACTGCTGCGTACTTGCGCAACCCTCGCCCGGCAGGCTCCGCGCACGAGCCGGAATCGACCGAGCCGGCAACCCTGCCGACGGCCGTGGCGGTCGCCTGGTCGCTTGATCCGCGCCGCCGCCGCCTGTACCTCCAGATCGCGTTTGGGCTCGGCTCGGCCCTGGTCGCCGTGCTTGTCCTTTACCTCATCCGTGACGTGCTTGGCGCCTTCGTCCTGGGCGCGGCGATCGCATTCCTGATTCAGCCGGCCATCCACCGGCTGACCGAGCTCGGCCTGCCGCGAATCCTGGCCATCGTGCTGATCTTCGTGGCGATCCTGCTGGCGCTTGCCGGCATCGTCCTGCTCGTCCTCCCGCTCTTCATCGGCGAGGTGGGCCAGCTGCAGTCGCAGGCTCCGAGCCTGGCCACGGAAGCCCAGCGCCGGATCACCGAGCTCCAGGGCTCGCCCGTGAGCATCTTCGGCATCAACGTCAACCTCGCCAGCTCGGTCGAGACCGTGAGCTCGCACCTGCGCGACTACCTCTTCGGCCAGTTCGGCAATGCCGTCAGCATCGGCCTCACCGCGCTGACGACGGTGCTCCAGATTCTCTTGATGTTCGTGGCCGCGTTCCTGCTAGCGCTGGACGCGCATTCAGTGCGGCGGGTATTGCGCCGCCTGGTGCCCAACGACTACCGCAACGACTTCGACCAGATCTGGCGCCGCGTGCGGCGAATGCTTTACGCGTACGTGAGGGGCCAGATCATCGTCGCCGGCCTGATCGGCATCCTCAGCGGCATCGGCTGCGCGGCGCTCGGGCTGCCCGACGCCGTTGCGCTCGGCCTGATCGCAGGCATCACGGCGATCATTCCGTACCTCGGTCCATTCATAGGTGCGCTGCCCGCAGTGCTGGTGGGTCTAGCTTCAGGCGGTCCGTTCAAGGCGTTGCTCGTGGTGGGCCTCTACTTCGTGGTCTCGAACGTGATACTCAACTTCGTATACCCGAAGGTGATGGGCGACGCGGTGCGACTGCCGCCACTGCTCGTCATCGTCGCCCTGATCGCAGGGTTCAGCTGGGCCGGAATTCTCGGCATGTTCGTCGCGGTGCCGCTCGCGGCGACGTTGCGAATCGTGTTCGACCACATCTATCCGCGCCTGTACGAGAAGCCGGCGTGAAGATCGCAGTCTTCTCGGACATTCACGCCAACTGGCAGGGACTCGAAGCCGTCATGGAGGACTGCCCGCCGGTGGACGAGACGCTCTGCCTCGGTGACGTCGTCGGTTATGGCGGCGATCCGAAACGTTGTGTCGACGAGGTGATGGAGAGAGGGTGGCTGACGCTCGTCGGCAACCATGACCGCGCTTGCACGGACCCGGAAATCCTGGAATGGTTCAACGACGACGCGGCCACCGTGGTGCGGTGGACGTTCGACGTGATCGGCGCGGAACGTCTCGAGTGGCTGCGCGATCTACCCGACAGCCACACGAAGGAGAACGTCCTGCTCGTCCACGCCAGCCCGCGCGACCACATCTACGAATACGTCCTCGACAGCGCGGTCGCTCACGCGAACCTCGAGCTGCTGCGCGGCAAGCTGTGCCTTCACGGCCACACGCACGTGCCCGGCATATTCGGCATCTCGGACGGTCAGGTCACCCACGACTACCGCGTGGACACTTTCCGACTCACCGGCCCCGCGCTCGTGAATCCCGGCAGCATCGGCCAGCCGCGTGACGGCATACCGATGGCGAGCTACGGCATCTGGGATGTCGACGAGGGGACTTTCGAGTTCAGGCGCGTCGGCTACGACATCGGAGGTGCACAGCAGGCGATACGGCAAGCGCAGCTGCCCGAGCGCTTTGCGGCTCGCCTAGAAACCGGTCGATGAAGCGCTGGGCGGCCCATCGCTGGCGGCGCCTCGCATTCGCCGGAGCTGCCGGAGCCGGCCTCGGTTGTTTCCTCGCATGGGCGGCCAACTGGTTCGTGTTCATCAGCGGCAACCTGCAGGGCCCCGACTTCTTCTCGTTCTACGCAGCCGCCGAGATCTTCGTCAAGCAGGGTCCGTCGAGCGTTTACGACATCCTCACGCAGAAGCAGTACGAGATCGCGATCACGCAACGTCCGGCCGATACGTTCATCGTGCTGCCGTACTTCCATCCGCCGTTCTACACACTGCTCATCGCGCCGCTCGCATTCCTGAGCTATCGCGCCGCGTACTACGCGATGACCGCGTTCAACGTGGCGTTGCTCATCGCGCTGACCGTCATCCTGGTGCGAGGCAGCCTGCGAGTGCACCGGCGCGCCGTGATCGTCGCAGCGTCGCTCATCGCCGGTTTCTTGCCGGTGTTCGTGACGATCCTCCAGGGCCAGTCCGACCTCGTCGTGCTCGTTCCGCTTGCCGGCGCGTACGTGGCGTGGTCGCGCGGACGCACCGGCTGGGCCGGCGTGCTCAGCGCGCTCGCGTTCTCCAAGCCCCAGCTGCTGCTTCTGATCCCGGTGCTCTTCATCACGCGGCGTTCATGGCGCGCCATGGCCGGATTCGCGGGGACCGTGCTGGCGCTGGCGCTCGTGTCTATCGCAGGCTTCGGTTTGAACCCGGTGCTCGAATACGTGAGCTCGGTCGGCTCGTGGGCGATCGGCGGGCAGCTGCCGACTCACGGGCAGGCGGTCTACACGGACACCGCGGTCTACTCGCTGCGCCACATTCTCGAGATCCTGCCGGGAGGCGGAAAGGTCATCGCCTTTGCGATCCTCGTCGGGCTTCTGGCGCTGGTGGCGGTCTCCTTGAGCTGGCGGCCGGACAAGCCGCGCCTCGACTTCGCGCTGGCGGTTGCAGCATCGCTCGTGCTGAGTCCACATCAGAACGTGCACGACCTGGCGCTGCTTGTGATTCCAGGATTCGCGCTGGCCGACCTGGCGCTGGACGGCAGCCTGAGGTGGCCCGGCATGGCGGCGCTGGTGCTCGGGCTGGCGTACGCCGCCATCAACCTGAGCCTTGCCACCAGCCTCTGGGCTGCAGCCGGCGGCGCACTCGCCATCGCCGCCTTCTTGACCCTGGAACGGATGGCGGTTCGCCCGGAGCCGGTGGCGCTGACCGAGCATCGCTGGCAGGGGCCGCGACCGCACCGCGTCATCGTGCTGCCTGCCTACCGCGCGGCCAAGACGCTGGCCGAGGTGGTGGGCGACATCCCGAAGGGCCATGCCGACCGCATCCTTCTTGTCGACGACGCGAGCGCCGATGCCACAGTCAGCGTGGCGACCGCGCTGAACCTCGACGTGATCCGGCACGCGCGAAACCTTGGATACGGAGGCAATCAGAAGACCTGCTACAGGCGCGCGCTGCAGATGGGCGCGGACGTGGTCGTGATGCTGCACCCGGACGGCCAGTACGACCCTGCCATCATCCCGAACCTGTGTCGAGTCATCGAGGATGGCGGGGCCGATATCGTCCTCGGCTCGCGCTGGCTGGGCCTCGATCCGGCCAAGGCGGGCATGCCGTGGTGGAAGCGGCTCGGCAACAGGTTCCTGACCGCGACCGAGAATCGCATCCTGGGCCTGAAGCTTTCCGAGTACCACACCGGATACCGTGCTTACTCGCGGCGCTTCCTGGAGACGATTCCCTTTCTCGAGAACAGCGACGACTTCGTGTTCGACACTCAGGTCCTCATCCAGGCCGCAACGTTTGGTTTCAAAATCGGCGAGGTTCCCGCAATCGGCCGGTACCACGAGGACGCCAGCTCGGTCAGCTTCAAGACTTCAACGGTGTACGGGCTCAAGACGCTGGCGGCGCTGCTGACCTATGTCGCGCACCGCTCCGGCTTTCCCAGCCGGTGGCTCACGCCGCGGTCATATGCCGACGAACAGCCGCTTGCGGTAAGCAAGGTAGCCCACCACAGCCAGGTTTAGCAGCAGCGCGCCGACGCGAAACAGCGTCACCTTGTGCACGACCTCGTAGGCCTCGAACGGGATGAGCACGCCCGTTGCGATGACGGTCAGGTACTCGGCCCATCGCCGGCGCATCGCTAGGCCGATGCCTTCGGTGCCTTCGAGCAGCGAGTACGCAAACGCGCCGATGGCCAGCAGGATCGTGTGAGGAAAGTTGCCGATCATCACCAACAGACGGAAGAACAGCTGCTCGATGATCGTCTCGTCGGTGTCGAGGTTCAGCTGCTGCTGAGCTGACGCGGCCCACTGGGTGAGCCACCCTTCTTGACCGGCGACCAGCAGGCCGATGCCGAGCGCGATGAGGACCACGGCCTTGCCGACGCGCTCGACGATGATCACCTTGATGAACGCGTCGTGCTCGCCGCCGATGCTGTTCAGCTCGGCAAGCAGACGGGCGAAGTAGTGCGGTCTGCGCTTGATGGCCTCGTCGGACATGGCGAGACGTTAACAAGCTGGGTTGTCGGGTGGTTTTGAAATTTCTAATCTGGGCGGCGGTGTGCAGGCTGGGGGCGGGAGCCGCACCGGGGGTGGGGGGCGGGCCCGACGGGCGGGATGCGACGAGGGGCCGGCGGGCGCTCTTAGGCCTGGTGCTCCCGGTGCTCGCGGAACAGCAGCACCCGGCAGTTGGCGTTCTTCAGAACGTACGGCACCGTCTTGCCCAGGTTGAACTCGCCGAACCGCCGCTTGTACGGCAGCCCCATCACGAGCAGGTCTGCGCCCCATTCCACCGCCTCGTCGACCAGCGCCGGACCGGTGTCGCGGGCCTGCACCAGCTCCGTCTCCACGTTCAACTGAGCCTCTGTCGCCAGCTGTTCGACCTCGTCCAGGATCTTCTCCCCGCGCTCGACCACCTCGTCCATCACCGCGCCCAAAGGCAGCGAGCGGTTGACCTCGATGATGTGCACGCCGTAGAGCTTCCCGTGCGCATCGGTCATGCTGCACGCGAGCCGCACGACCTCGGCGTCGATGCCCTGGCCGCCGACGGCGACCATCACCTTCTTGGCAACCGGTCCGTGCGAGTGGTGGTCGGCCATGTCGGCGGCTAGTTGTCCGGGCCGCGCCGCAGCCGGCGCACCAGAACGTAAGCGCCGAACATGAATGCGCCGACAGCCGTACCAAACGCCAGTCCGGTGGACACCGGGTCCAGCCCCGGATGCCCGGTCAAGTACACAGCCACCCACACCCCGATGGCGATCGCGATAAGGCCCAGCAGCGTGAACGGGAAGCGCACGGCGAACCATGCTAGCCCACGCGTGACGGGCCCGGATGTCGCCTCCACGGGCCTCCCTATAATCGATGCGCGTTGAAGATCGTGATCGTTGGCTGCGGTCGCGTCGGATCCCAGATCGCGGCCGAAATGGACCGCACCGGACACGACGTAACCATCATCGACCGCGACCCCAACCAGTTCTCGCGGGCGTCGCAGCGAGGCGTCCTGACCAACGACTTCAAGGGCAACCAGGTGGTCGGCAACGGCACCGACGCGGAGGTCCTGCGGAGGGCAGGCGTGGAAGACGCCGACGGCTTCGTGGCAGTGACCGAAGGCGACAACCGCAACATCATGGCTGCGCAGATCGCCAAGCACGTCTTCAAGGTTCCCCGCGTCGTCTGCCGCATCTACGACCCGGAGCGCGCGGAGGCCTACGAAAAGCTCGGACTGCACACGATCTGTCCCACCATCGACGGCGCCAAGCGCATCGAGAAGACGCTGCTGCAGCAGTGAGGTTGCACTCATGTACGTGATCGTCGTCGGCGGAGGCACAGTCGGCTACTACCTTTCGCGCGACCTGCTGGACCGCGGCCACGAGGTGACGCTCATCGAGAAAGAAAGCCGCCGCGCCGACTGGCTCGAGACCCAGCTCGGCAGCATCGTCATGCGCGGCGACGGATGCGAGGTGAAGTTCCTATCCCAGACAGGCATCGAGCGCGCGGATGCGATCGTCGCGGTCACCGCGGACGATGAGGACAACCTCATCGCCCTGCAGATGGCCAAGCGTCACTTCAACGTGAAGAAGACGATCGCACGCGTGAACAATCCGTCGAACGTTGAGATCTTCAAAATGCTCGGCGTCGATGACGCTGTATCAGCGACCGAGATTCTTCTCGGCGCCCTGGAACCCCCGATCACCACCTGACGAAACGATCGAAGAGGAAAAGGACCGCTGGCCCAAGCGGTCCCTCACTCCCCCTTTGCTTTACACAGTCGCCTTGCCGATCTTGTAGATCTTCGTGCCGCAATTCGGACACGTGCCTACCGTAGCCGGCTTTCCGTTCTTCATCGTGATGGGCTGAGGGTCCTTCATTTCGACCTTTCGCTTGTCTTTCAGGCAGTAGCCTTCCACTAGTTCACCATCCTTTAATCAGTATCCGTTGCCCGGGCGACTCGGCCCATTCTAGGGGCCCTCCAACTCGAATTCAACCCGAGATCAGAAGTCATCAGTTTTTTCGTGCCCTACAACGCCGTGGAAAGTGGTCAGAAATGGAGGCTCAAACGCACTGTGCGCGGCCTCGTCGTAGAGGACAAATCGCACCTCTGACGGCTCCCATCCGTCGTGAAACGCGCTGCTCAGACATGTCGCCATGATGCGCGCGCAATCATCGAGCGGAAAACCGGCGATGCCGGTGCCGACCGCCGGCACCGCGACGGTCTCGAAGGCACTGCGGCGTGCAATTTCAAAAGTCGCGGTCATGGATGCTTGCAGCGACGTGGCGGTCGTGCGTCCGCCCAGCGCCATGCTCGCCGCGTGAATAACGTGGCGCGCCTTCAGCTGCCCGCCGCCCGTGACGGCGGCCTCGCCCACGCGGACCGGACCATGCGCGGTGCATTCGTCCTGGATCGATGGACCACCGCGCCGCCTGATCGCGCCCGCCACTCCGCCTCCCAGCACGAGGTCGTTATTGGCCGCGTTGACGATGGCGTCGACGTCCTGATCGGTCAGGTCGCCGACGGTGATGACGATTCGCCTGGTAGGCACTCCATCACCTCCTCGACGCGCGAGTCCAGCTGCGCTCGCGTCGTGCGCGCGATGCTGCGCAGCCCGATGTCTTCGATTGTGATGGATGCGCACGCAACACCCCACACCAGCGCTTCGCGGACGGCTCTGGGCTCACCGCCCGATACGAGCCAGTGCGCGAGCATCCCGGCTGCGGTCGCGTCGCCGGCGCCGGTGGTGTCGACGATTGGATGTGTGCCCAGCGCCGGCACGTGCACCGATCCATAGTCTGTGTAAGCGGTCACGCCACGCGCGCCACTTTTCAAAACCAGGGCCTCGAGCGACCACTGACGCCGGAACTCCTGCGGCTCGACGCCACCCAGCGCAGCGAACTCGTCCTGGTTGCAGAAATACCAGCGCGCACGGCGCAGCACGTCCCTGGCCTCTACAGGCTGAGCTCGAACGTAAGACAGCATCGCGTCAGCCGCCAAAAGGCTCGAGCCGGCGAGCCCGGAGGCAATTTGCGCCTGCCGGTCAGGCCGCATCGAACCGACGAAGGACCATCCCGAGTAGCCGGGCGGCAGCCCTGGCTGCCAATGGTCGTAGATCGAGTCCTGGCTGCCGAAATCGATGTTGCGGCCGGCCTCCTGCTGAGCGCGCCAGCGGTACGTCGGCGCGTCGATCACCTGCAGATGAGTGAGATCGACCGGCCGTGACCCGACGACGTCCTCGACCAGTCGCGTCTGATCCTTGCCCACCGGCGCGACGACTCGGACCGGCGTGATCAGGCTCGCGGCCAGCGCGAAGTAGAGCGCACTGCCTCCGAGCTCGTCTTCGACGTGACCAAATGACCCGTCGAGCGTGTCGAGCGCGATCGATCCCGCGACGAGAAGTTCTGCGCTCACGCGCGACGCGTGGTGCCGCTCGCAGAGGTCACGACGTGCCGCGCCCGCCCCAGCTTTTCGAGGAAGTCGGACGTCCCCTCGTATTCGTCGATCTCCATCCAGCTGCGCCCGATCTCCTCGATCCCATGCGAGTCCGAGCCCGTGGCCGCGACCTTGCCGAGCTCCGCGGCAAGCTCGGAGGCGGCGCGATTCGCGCCCGGCTCGGCCCACGGGTTGTACGTCTCGATGATGTC
Organism: Chloroflexota bacterium; assembly: GCA_005879985.1. Lineage (GTDB taxonomy): Bacteria > Chloroflexota > Dormibacteria > Dormibacterales > Dormibacteraceae > CF-118. The sequence continues at coordinate 46,323 of VBIA01000173.1, forward strand.
GATGCGATCGGCGAGGTCGACGATGCGCTCGCTGCGAAAGTGCGATCGGTTGCGGTCGAGCGGATGCGGGAGATACGTGAGGCCGCCCATCTCGTGAATGAGGTCCATCGCCTCCTCAGGTCGCAGGTAAGGGGGCACGCGTCGCGTGATGAAGAGGCCGATGAGCTCACCCTCTCGTGTCTTCGCCTCTTCGCCGACGATGGTCAGCTCTGGAGCGAGCTTCGCCAGCTCGAGCGCGCCTTCGGCGGTGTTGTGATCGGTCAACGCGATGCGATCGAGGCCGCATTCGCGAGCGCGCTTGATCAGTGCGTCGAGCGAGGTGAAGCTGTCGTGCGAATAGCGCGAATGGAGATGCAGGTCGACCCGCACGCGAACGAGTCTAAGAGACCTGGGCCGCCTCGCTGAGCTGGCGCCGGCGAGCACCGGCGAACAGTGGAATCACGTGAGCCGGGCCGCGGCTCAAGCAGGCCTGCTCCATGAGCGCCGCCTGCGCGTCGTAGATGATCTCCATCACCTGCGTCGGCCTGCGCTCGCGGCCGAGCCGAGCGGGCAATTCTGGGTGCGCGTGGCGCAGCACGACCACCAAACGAGCAACCAGCCATCCGGGCACGATGCGCATCTCTTGCACCATGCACTCTTCGACCCAGTAGAGCAATTCATCTGATTCGCGGAGCAAGCGTCGCGGAGTCATCGCCTGCTTGCGCCGTCGATGCCATCTGAAATGCTGGTCTTGCTCTTCGATCGTTTGCTGGAGCATTGAAGATCCACTATATCAGCGGCTCCCCGCGCTACTTTTCATTTGCGCGGGGTAATAGAGAGTGCGCCAGCCCCCTGCTGCGGGGATCAGGTGAACCTGGCGATCCAGCGTCCAATCCTTCCACTGCTCGCGCACGCGATATCGCAAGACCATCTGCGCCACGTTGCTGTACGTGCGCTCGTGGCGATGGTCGGTCCACGACTCGAGCACTTTCACGTTGAGCACCTGCACGTCGAGCACCTCGGTGTCGTCACCAAGGCGCGGCATGTCGCGGATGAACATCTCGCGTCCGCCCCAGGCGCGCTGCGCGTCCTCGGCAATCATCTCCCACATCTCGTCGAAACGGCCCTCGGCGTGCAGCTTCATGAAGCGCATCTCGAAAGCGGCGGGGGCGATCGACATGGGAGCCGGCGGCCGGAAGGGCTGGCCGATCGGCGGCAGCACGGGCTCGGCGGCGGCCGTGCCCAGGCCCACCGGCGTGAACCGCCCCACCAGGCGCAGCAGGAAGGCATTCACAGCCGGCCAACGCCGGAACAGACGCATAAGGGTATTGACCATTGGGGCTAGATGTAGTGTGATTTCCCCAGACTGTATACAGAATGTGGGTAACTGGCAACTACAAGCGCCACCCGACCTGTAGCCGTCATTCGAGCTCCAGGGCGAGCTCGCGTCTTCCCCGCTGCGGCCGCCCACGCCGCCTTCGCACCTGGAAGCTGACAGTCAGGCTGAGGCCGCGCTGAGCCCGTGGTGAGGATGGGCGTCGCGGGCTGGCGGGTGGGACCTCGCCCTCAGCCGACCGCCAGCCGGCGCACCATCCTGGCCACGCCCTCCAAAGGCACTCCCACCGGGCAGGCTGCGGACGCGGCCTCCCAATCCGGTTCGTCGCCATCGACGTCACCGGCCGCGTCACCGAGGCCTGAGTAAAGGCGCGCGTAGGAAGAAGCCAGGTCCGGTAGGCGCGTGCGCGCCAGCCGTCCCGCGGCGAAAGCGCACAGCCCGCAGTTGATGCATCCGATGAGCTGAGGGTGCCTCTCCTGTTCCTCAGGCGTCAGCGGCACCAGTCCATCCGCCGCGTACATCTCGAGCAGCGGCTTCAGCTGCGAGCGCGCGGGCTTCAATCGCCTGCGTGTCAGGTGCATGCCGTACGCGAGCGCGAGCTTGGCGAGCGAATCCGCGCGGCCCATTACGCGAACAGTCCTCGCGTCGCGCCCTGGACGAGCTCTTCCTGCGCCCATCCGGCATGGGTCAGGACGGGCGCGCGTCCAAGCCACGACGATTGCACAAAATCGCGGACCGCGTCGAATCGCTGGGACGCGCTCCATCCGAGCTCGCGGCCGATGATCTCGGCGGCGCGCATGACGCACGTCGCGCCGGCGCAAGGTCCACCCGCAAGGCTGACACGCCGGGACGGCCCGCGGCCGCGCCATCGAGGACCTCGGCCGCGCGACATCCGTGCCTGCTCTGCAGCTTGACCGCGGCAAGCGCAGAGATCCCGCAACGTCTTGCGAGCTCTTCCGCGGGCTCCATGTCGGATTCACTTCCGGGCAGGGGGCGCGTAGCCGTGACGCAGGGTGACTGATGTCCGAGCTTGCGACAAACCGCGTCCGATGTCTCCTCGGCCATGAGCCGGTACATCGACAGCTTGCCGCCGGCGATGGTGACGAAACCGTCGACGCCATCGGCCGCGTGATCGAAGATCCGGTACCTGCGCGACAGCTCGTCTTCGTAGCGGCGCCACTTGAAGAGGGTCGGCCGCACACCGGTGGTCGTGCGCACCGGACGGAACTTGCGAATCGCGGGGAAGACGCGCTCGAAACCCTGCAGCAGGTAGTCGACCTCGTCGCGCATGACCTCGACCGAATCGAGGTCGCCGTAGAAGTCGTCGTCGGTCGTGCCGAGGAGCGTGAAGCCCGCGTGCGAGACCATCAGCAGGTCGCGACCGTCGATCGACTCCCCGCTGATCGCGAACCGGGAGATGCGGTGGGGGTAGATGATGTGGATTCCCTTTGCGGGACGCAGCTGCACGTCGACGCCGGCCATGTGCCCGACCTCGGGAACCCACGGGCCGGCGGCGTTCACCACGACCTTTGCGCGCGCCTCGCTGTACACGCCGTCCGAAGTCCGGTAGCGCACGCCGATGACGGCGCCGCCATCGCGCAGCAGCTCCACCACCTTGGTGTGGTTCAAAGCGCGAGTGCCGTTCGAAACCGCGTCCTGAACGTTCGCGAACACGAGCCGGTGCGGGTCGACGCCCCATTCCTCCATGGTCACCGCGCCGACCATGTCGCGCGTGAGCCCGGGCTCGATCTGGAGCGCCTCCTCCGGCGTCAGCCGGGTGTGCGGGTGTGACTTCTTCAAGGGCTGGAAGCGGTCGTAAACCTCCATCGCCGTCTCCATCCGCTCGATGTTGTTCTTGTCGTGCGGAAGGACCGGGATGAGGAAGAGGACGCGATAGACGATGTTGCGCGCGATCGTGACGATGTGGCCCGCGTCCGTGGTCGAGAGGCGCGTCGTGTCCCAGTCGAACTCGAGGTAGCGCGGCCCGCCGTGGATCATCCAGCTAGACGAGCCGCTGGTGCCCGCGCCCCAGTCGCCTTTCTCGAGGAGCAGCACCGACAGCCCGCGAAGCGAGAGGTCGCGCGCGATGCCCGCGCCGGTGACACCGCCGCCGATGATCACGACGTCGTGAGCAGAGGGCTGGCTCACGCCTGAGATGCTAGCGGGGACCCCTTTGTCAGGACGCGGCTTCGTGCTGCTTCTGGAACTCTTCGATGATGCCCTTGGCCAGGTGGGCGGGCATCTCGTCGTAGTGCGAGAACTTCTTGCTGAAGCTTCCTCGGCCCTGCGTGATCGAGCGCAGGTCGAGCGCGAAGCGCAGCATCTCCGACTCCGGGACCGTGGTTTTCACCTTCTGGTAGCCATCGTCGGGCTCGGTGCCCATGATCTTGCCGCGCCGACCGTTGATGTCCGACATGATGTCGCCGAGGTTCTTCTCGGGCACCCGGATCTCCGCTTCAACGACGGGTTCGAGCAGCACCGGCCCGGCGTCCAGCGATGCCCTGCGGATGGCGAGAGATCCCGCGATCTGGAAGGCCATGTCGTTGGAGTCCACCTGGTGGTACTTGCCATCGACGAGCGTCACCTTGACGTCGACCATCGGGTAGCCCGCGACCACGCCCTTGGCCATGTTATCCACGATTCCCTTCTGCACCGACGCCCGGAAGTTCTGGGGAATGGCACCGCCGAAGATCTTGTCCTCCCACACGAAGCCTTCACCGCGCTTCGTCGGCGAAACCTCGATGACGCAAATTCCGTACTGGCCATGCCCTCCGGATTGCTTGACGTGCCTACCCTCGGCACGACTGTGGCCGGAAACGGTCTCGCGGTAAGCCACCTTCGGTGTCGCCGTGGTCGCCTCGACGCCGTACTTGCGCTTCAGCTTTTCCAACGTCACGTCCAGGTGCACGTCGCCGAGCCCCGAGATGACCAGCTGGTGCGTCTCCTCGACCCGGTCCACGTGCAGCGTCGGATCCTCTTCAGACAGGCGTGCGAGGCCGCTGGAGATCTTCTCCTCGTCGCCGCGCGCTTTGGGTGTGATTGCCACGCTGTACGCGAGGCCAGGCAGGTCGATGGGCGCCAGCGGGCCGCCGTCCTTGTTGCCAAGCGTGTCGTTGGTGAGGGTGTGCGTGAGCTTGGTCACAGCGCCGATGTCGCCGGCATGGATCTCGGTCGCGGCGACGTGCTCCTTGCCGCGTGGGAAGAAGATCTGCGCCAGGCGCTCGTCGGCGCTGCGGTTGATGTTCGTGAGGTGCTGGTCGGCCTTGACGGTTCCGGCCACGACCTTGAAGTAGCTGACGCGCCCGAACTGGTCGCCGCCGGTGCTGAAGACGAAGGCTCGCGTGGGTTGCGAGGGGTCGCCTTCGGCGGGCGGCAGCAGCTCGCAGAGTGTCGACATCAGCGTGCGCACGCCGAGCAGCTTCGTCGCCGAGCAGCAGAGCACCGGGGCCACCTTGCCGGCGAGGATTCCCTCGCGCAAGCCTCGCTGGATCTCCTCCTCGTTCAGCGTGCCGGCGTCGAGGTACTTCTCGAGCAGCGAGTCGTCGCTCTCAGCGGCAGCTTCGATGAGCTGCCCTCGGTATTCGTCGACGAGCTTCTGCATGTCGTCGGGGATCGGGACCTCGCCGCCCTTGCCGTCCTCTGTGGTGACGAAAGCCTTGAGGTGCAGCAGGTCGACGACCCCGCGGAAGTCCTGCTCCGAGCCGATCGGCAGGTGGAGCGGAAAAGGCCGCGGCGAAAGGTTGTCACGCATCGCTTTGACCGCGCCGTAGAAATCCGCGTGCTCCTTGTCGAGCTTGTTCACGACCACGACGCGCGGCTTGCTGCGAGCGTTGCACTGCTCCCAGGCGACCTCGGTGCCGACGGCGAGATGGTCGTTCGGTCCGACCACCACCACGGCGCCCTCGGCCGCTCGCAGCCCGCTCATGGCCTGACCGGCGAAGTCGAGGAAGCCGGGCGCGTCGAGGATGTTGATCTTGAATCCGTTGTGCTCGGCGAACCCGACACCGAGGTTGATCGAGATCTTGCGTCTCTGCTCCTCGGGCTCGGTGTCCATGGCGGAGGTGTTCTGGTCGGTGGAGCCCATCCGCTGGAGGCCGCCGGAGGCGAAGAGCATGGCTTCCGCGATCGTGGTCTTGCCGTCGTGGGAGTGGCCGAGGAGGACCACGTTTCGGATCTTGTCGGGAGAGTAATCAGCCGCCATTCACACCCCAGATGCAAGCCGGCCGGTGGATACGACGATTAAGTCTAAGGATCGATTGGGGGCGGCGACTTGGAGGCGCCTGCGCTTCGGTAGAATTCGGGGTCCATGGTCAAGAGGACGGCGTCGGTCGAAGAGGTGCTGGCCGCGATCGAGGCCGCCCGCGACAAGGTGATGGCCGACGAGGTCAAGTCACTCACGAAGCTGGGGATCCCGAAGGCGATGGCCTACCAGATGATCGCCAGCCGGTTCCACCAGAAGGTCGGCAACCAGGAGGAGGCCGAGACCGATCCATTCGAGGGCAACGCCACCACGTCCTGGGAAGAAATCGGCTAAGAGGCACGGGTGAGGACGGATGCCTCACTCCCGCGGCTACGCCGCGGTGACCCCAGCGGACGCTTCGCCTTGAGGAGACGCGCAGAACGCCAGGCGATGATTGGGTTGCGGCCCTACTAGGTCTGGTTAGCCTGTGAATCGGGCTGAGCGTCTGGCTCGGCTGCTCAGGGTGCTTGCTGCGATCATCGCCGAGCCTGGCCTCAACCCGCTCGAGCTGGCAGAGAAGGCAGGCGTCTCCGAGCGCACGCTCCGGCGCGATCTTTCCCAGCTGCGCGAGCTGGGCTACGAGGTTGCGTACACCAGCGGTTACGAGGTCCAGGAGAAGCTCAACCTCGAAGGCCGCGGGAAAAAGACGACGCGGCCTCGTGGTGATGACGCCCTGCTCCAGGCCGTGGCGCATGCGGTCGAGGCCGCCGGTCTGTGGCGCGACACCACCCCCGCGAGCGTGGCCACGCCGCGCAAACGGGCGCGCCGCGCGACCGGACCCCGCCCGCTCGTCCTCATCCCGAGCGGCCACGGCGACGCCGACTTCATCTACGCCACCGGCATGGACGTCGAGAGCGCGCTGTACATCAGGCCCGCCTCGGGCGACGACATCCTTGTAGCCAGCCCGCTCGAGATCGACCGCGCGCGAACCGGGTCAAGGGCCGCGCGCATCCTCTCGTTTCGGGACGCGGGCTACGCGGAGCTGGGTGCGTACAGGTCATATGCGGTGCTGGCGGCCAAACTGCTGCGCGAGCAAGGCCAGGCCGAGGCGCGGGTTTCGCCGCGATTGCAGGCCGGCTATCTAGAAGGGCTGCGCGACGCGGGCGTCGACGTCGAGGTCGACCAGTCGCTGTTCGAGGCCGAGCGGCGGCACAAGACCCGCGAGGAGGCGGACAAGATTCGCGACGCGCAGCGGGCGGCCGAGAAGGCGATGACCGAGATCGTGCGGCTTCTCGCTCAGGCCGAGATTCGCGAGGAACTGCTGTGGGCCGACGGCAAGCCCATGACGTCGGAGTGGCTCTACGCGCGCGCGTCTCTTCTGCTGGCAGAGCTCGGGTTTTCGTGCCCCGACATGATCATCGCCGGGTCGCCCGACAACGCCATGCCTCACTACCGCGGCGAGGGCCAGATCCGCGCCGGCGCGCCGGTGATCATCGACATCTTTCCCGCCAGCCGCGGCAGCCACTACAACGGCGACCTGACGCGGACGGTGGTCGTCGGCGACATTCCAGAAGAGGTGCGTCGGATGCACGCGGCTACGCTGCAGGCGCTGGACGTGGGGGTCGAGTCGATCAAGGCGGGCGTGCCGGCCAACGACGTCCATCACGCGGTGTGCCAGGTGCTCGTCGACCGAGGTTATGGCGCCACCACCGATGGCTACGAGGGGCCCGACGGCGTCGCCAAGATGAACCACAGCACCGGCCACGGCGTCGGTCTTGAGGTGCACGAGCAGCCGGGCGTGCGGAGCGCCAATGGCGAGCCGCTGGAAGAGGGCGACGTGATCACGGTGGAGCCCGGCCTTTACCTGATGGGCTTCGGCGGCGTGCGAATCGAGGACACGGGCATGGTCACGGCGCGCGGCTTCGAGAACTTCACGTCGATAACTCGCAGCATCGATCCGAACGACTACCTTTAGCCGCGGCGTGGCCAGGCTCAGGCTCCAGCACGACGACCAGCAGACCGAGGCGGAGTGCGCGGACTGCGGCTCGGCCTTCCGCAGCGTGGTGGGCGTCATCTACGAGGACGACGACCCGATCGCGATCTACCGAGCCGACATCTTCGACCACTTCCACCGTGACCCGGAGCCGCGCGTGCTGCTGTCGATCGCGATGGGTGACTGGGACGATGGCACGGGCAGCGCCGACAGGTGCTCCGCGGCGATTGAGGCGTGGCCCGACGACGGCGGGGTGCGGATGGCGATCAGCGACCGCGCGGCCTCGCCATGGGACGAGTTGGAGGTCGTGAGCTGGCAGCTCACCGCGAAGGAGGCCGCGGTAAGCCCTCTGCGCGACGCTTTCTTCCAGATCGCCGACCACATTGCCTACCAGGACCGCAGGCTGCGGAGGGCGCTGACCGTTCAGGACGCCTCGTAAAGGCCGACTTGACTGGGCGGCAGTATGATGGCTGTGTGCCACCAAACGAGGGCGAGTCGCTGGGCACCCGGATCCGGCGCTTGCGGCGCGAGCGGGGCGTCAGCCTGGCCAAGATCGGCGGCGGGGATTTCACGCGGGCGTTCCTGAGCCAGGTCGAGCTCGGCCGGGCGCAGCCGTCGCTGCGCGTTCTGCGCGTCATCGCCGACAGGCTCGGCACTCATGTCGACTTTCTGCTCGAGGGGCGATCGCCGGAGGTCGACCGAGAGCTCGCGCTGGAGCGCGCGCGCGTCCTGCTGCTGCGCGGCGAGCCGAAGCGGGCGCTCATCAGCCTGCGCGGCCTGGACGAGGCAGCGTGGCCGATCGGCACCGACGCCCGGCTCACCGAGGCGGAGGCGCTGGCCCAGCTGGGCCGGCACGAGCGCGCCCGGAAGGTCCTCGACGCCGAGCGCATGGTGATCAGCAAGCACCGTGACAACCCGCGCATGGACCGCTGGCGCGCGCTGTCCCAGGGCAAGCGACTCAGCTACGGCGACGGCGACGCGAAAGCGGCGGCCGAAAACCATCTGCAGATCGCCGAACGGGCGACCAGGGCCGGCCGCCCCAAGGATGCCCTGGAGCACTACCGGTCGGCGAGGACGCTGCTGGAGGCCTAGGCTGAGTCGCCTAGAGCCCGTTATTCGCGGTCGACTTCCAGTCGAACGTTGGCGGCGGCGTCACATCTGGCGGCGTGACCTCGATCGTGATGGTCTCGTGGCTCTTGAGGACGATGGTGCTTGGATCGCCTTCGAACAGCTGCGCGCCCTTGCCGTCGTCGAGGTTGATGTAGACCTTCATCGACTGGCCTGAACCGACGGTCAGCGTCGAAACGTGCGTCGAGTTCAGCAGCTCGTGCGGGCCGTTGTTGTACGTCGACCACGCGTCCCACACCTTGAAGAAGTCACCGAGCGTGAACACGCGATCGGCGGTCGACTCGATGTGGATGACGTTCGGGTTGGCGCTGTGGACGTGCAGCCAGTAGAAGCACTTCGGCGCGGTCTCGCCGCCCTGGATGCCGATGCCGCCGGGGATTGGATGAACGGAGCCCTGTGCAACGATCTGGATGGCCGCGTGGTAGTGGACCTGAGTGTGCTCGAGCTGGTCGCAGGCGATGCTGCCGCCCGAGCCCTGGACGGTCGGGACCGGATTGGTGCGGCTGTTGATGGCGCCGTAGACGAGCAGCCCGATGAACACGAGCGCCAGGATCGCGCCGACGACGATCGCGAGGATCGGCGTGTCGGTGCTCGACTTCACGGGTGCGCGACGGCTGCCCTTGCCGCGCACCTGCGACTTGCCGCGGACGTTTTGCTTGCTTCGGCCCTGAGAACGCATAAAAGCGGACTGATAGAATACCCACCTACCCTTTCTGGCCTCGGCAGGTCGCGCCTGCGTTCCGTTGGACCGGGGCCTGAAAACCCATAGAAAGGAGGAATCGCCCCGTTGCGGGATTACGAAATTCTGTACATCGTGCGGCCGGACCTGGACGACGAGAAGGTCCAGGAAGCGGTCAAGCGGGTCAACACGCTGATCGAGCGATCCGGCGGCAGCGCTGATCACACCAACCTCTGGGGCAAGCGCAAGCTCGCCTACGAGGTGAAGCACCAGAAAGAGGGCATCTACGTCCTGCAGGACTTCCAGATCGCCCCCGACCGCGTGCCCGAACTCGAGGCTGCGTTGAAGATCACCGAGGAGGTGCTCCGGCATCTCATCGTGCGCAAGCCCGAGAAGCCCAGCCCGACGACCGTTGCACCGCCGCCGGCGGACGTCGTGCTGGAGCCCGTTGCGGTCGAGTCAAGAGGCGCGGCGGACGCATCAGCCGGGGATCGGGAGGAACGGTAAATGTCGAACCTCAACAAAGCACTGCTCATCGGCCGGCTCACGAAGGACCCCGAGATGCGCTACACGCCTAGCGGCACCGCGGTCACCAGCTTTTCGATCGCGACGAATCGCTGGTCCACCGGTCCCGACGGCGAGCGCAAGGAGTTCACCGACTACCACAACATCGTTGCGTACCCGATCGGCAAGCGAAATCTCGCCGAGACGGTCGCGCAGTACACGCGCAAAGGCGCGCTCGTTTTCGTCGAGGGCCGCATCCAGACGCGCTCATGGGAGGGTCAGGACGGCCAGAAGCGGCGCGTGACCGAGATCATCGCGAATGATGTGCAGTTTCTCGAGCCGCGTGGTGCCGGCGTCGGCGCTGGCGCCGGTGCAAGCGCGAGTGTGGGTGCGGGACGCGCCTCGGGCAACACGACTACCGAAGAAACCACCGGTGACGACGTTCCGCGGGACGTCGACCCGGACGACATTCCGTTCTAACCAGGAGATTTGATGGCTTCCACTTCACCGGTTCGACCAGCACCGCGAGAGTCTCGCGGGCCGAAGCGGCAGCACCGCAAGGTCTGCAGCTTCTGCATGGAGAAGGTCTCGTATATCGACTACAAGGAGGTTTCGCGCCTGCGCAGGTTCGTCAGCGATCGCGGCAAGATTCTGCCGCGCCGCGTGACGGGCACGTGCGCCCGGCACCAGCGGCCGCTGACCACAGCCCTGGAGCGCGCTCGCGCGATCGCTCTCCTTCCGTACACGACCGAACAGCACTAACGGCCCTCACCCTGCCCTCTCCCGCATGGCGGGAGAGGGGATAGCTAGGAGCACGTCCATGACCTTCTCGAGCCAGCTGCGGATCCCCGGACCTACACCGCTGCCCGAGCGCGTAGTCCGCTCGATGAGCAGGCCGATGGTCGATCACCGCGGTCCGGAGTTCTCCGCCATCCTGGCCGAGATCACCGCCGGCGCCAAGCGCGTCTTCAAGACGTCCTCCGACCTGCTGTTCCTGACCTCGTCCGGCACGGGCGGCCTCGAGTCGGCGGTCGCCAACCTCGTATCGCCTGGCGACGAAGTGGTCGTCGCGCTGTGCGGCAACTTCGGCGAGCGATTCGCCGCTCTCGCCTCGGCGTACGGCGCCGACGTCGTGCGGCTCGAATTCGAGTGGGGCCAGCCCGTCGACGCCGAAGACCTCGCGCTCGTGCTCGAGAAGCACCCGAAGGCGAAGCTGCTTCTGCTCACGCACAACGAGACCTCGACGGGGCTCACCAACCCTCTGCGCGAGCTCGCTCGCGTCGGCCGCGACGCGGGGCGAGTCGTGGTCGTCGACGGAGTCAGCTCCATCAGCTCGATCGAGATCGAGACGGATGGATGGGGCATCGACGTCGCGGTCAGCGGCTCGCAGAAGGGATGGATGGCGCCGCCAGGGCTTGCGCTCGTCAGCGTGAGCGAGCGCGCGTGGGAGATGCAGTCGCGTGCCCGCGCCCCGCGCTACTACTTCGACTGGAAAGAAGCCAAGACGTGGGCCGACAAGGGCATGACGCCGTTCACCACCGCGGTGAGCGTCGCGTTCGCGCTGCAGGAAGGCATCCGGATGCTCGAGGAGGAGGGCCTCGCCAAGGTCTACGAGCGGCACGCTCGACTCGCGCGGGCAACCCAGGCCGGGCTCCAGGCGCTCGGGTTCAAGCTCTTCGCCCGCGACGGCTTCCGCTCGAACACAGTGACCGCTGCGCTGCCACCTGAGGGGCTGAACGTCGAGCCTTTCCGCAAGCTGCTGCACGACCGGTACGGCGTCGTGATCGCCGGGGGTCAGAACAAGATGGCCGGGAAGATGGTCCGCGTCGGCCACCTTGGCGCCGTCGGCGAGGGCGACATCGTGCAGGTCCTGTGGGCCATGGAGCAGGCGCTCGAGGAGATGGACATCGCTCCCGCCGACGGGCGTGGCGTTGCGGCGGTGACGAGCTCGCTGCAGGGCGTCCCCGCCTAGGCGCCCCTAGACTCAGCTTTCGTGGCCCGGATCCTGGTCGCTGATCCCCTGGCCGAGGACGGCCTCGCGCGGCTTCGCCGCGAAGGCGAGGTGACCGTTGCGACGAAGCTCGCCGAGGCGGAGCTGGTGAAGCGCATTCCGGACTACGACGCGCTGGTCGTGCGCAGCGAGACGAAGGTGACGGCGCCGATCCTCGAAGCCGGCAAGCGCCTGCGAGTGGTAGGTCGCGCCGGAGTCGGTGTCGACAACATCGACGTCGCCGCCGCCACGCGTCACGGCATCCTGGTTGTCAACGCGCCGCGCGGCAACATCGTCGCGGCCGCGGAGCACACCATCGCCCTGCTGTTCGCGGTGGCGCGCTGGGTCTCGCAGGCAGACGCCTCGATCCACGCCGGCGACTGGACGCGCGCGAAATTTCTCGGCGTCGAGGTGCGCGGCAAGACGCTGGGGGTCATCGGTCTCGGCAACGTCGGGTCGGAGGTTGCCAAGCGCGCGCATGGACTCGAGATGGACGTCATCGCCTACGACCCGGTCGTCGCGGTCGAGCGCGCCGAGCTCTTCAACGTCGAGTTGGTCCCGCTCGACGATCTTCTGGAGCGGGCTGATTTCGTCACGGTGCATGTGCCGCTGGTCGAGGCGAACCGCGGCTTGATCGCGGCGCGCGAGCTGGCGATGATGAAACCGGCGGCCCGCCTCATCAACACCGCGCGTGGCGGCATCGTCGACGAGGCAGCGCTCTACCAGGCGTTGAAAGCGGGGCGCCCGGCCGCCGCGGCGTTCGACGTGTTCGAGCAGGAGCCGCCGGGCGAGAACCCACTGTTCACGCTGCCGAACTTCGTCGCGACCCCGCACATCGCCGCCTCGACCGCCGAGGCCCAGGCCTCGGTCGCCTTCGACGTCGCCGAGGAAGTCGCTGCGGTGCTCGCGGGAGAGCTGCCGCGTTACGCGGTCAACGCGCCGGCGCTGCCGCCGGAGGAGCTCGCGTACCTGCGTCCGTTCGCTCACCTCACGGAGCGCCTCGCGTCGCTGCACTCGCAGCTGTTCGGTGGCCGCGCGGGCGTCATCGAGCTCGACTTCGAGGGCCAGCTCGCGCAGCACGACACCAACCTCCTGGTCGCCGCAGCGATCAAGGGCGTGATGCAGAACTTCACCGAGGACCGCATCAACGCCGTCAACGCAAGGCTCATCGCGTCGGGGCGCGGCATGAAGATCGTCGAGCGCAAGGCGGCCGCACGCGGCAGCTACACGAGCCTCATCACGGTGCGAATGCACGGCCACGAGCTCAGCGGCACCGTGCTGATGGAGGAGCCGCGCGTAGTGCGCATCGACTCGTTCCGCGTCGACCTCATGCCCGAGGGACGTTTCCTGGTGAGCAGGCATGCGGACCGGCCCGGCATCGTCGGTCGCGTCGGCACGATCCTCGGCGAGCACGACGTCAACATCGCGAGCATGATGGTCGGCCGCGACGCGCCGCGAGGGAAGGCGATGATGATCCTCGCGATCGACGACCCGGTCGCGGCGCCGCTGCTGGAACGGCTGCAGCAGGTGGATGGCATGGCCGACCTGCACTACGTCGAGCTTCGTAACGGAGGCACCGATAGCTGACGTCCGGGCGCTGCCCGGGATTCGCTACTCCGACACAGCGCACCTGAGCGAGCTGGTCGCGCCGCCGTATGACGTGATCCCCGACGCGGACATCGCGCGATACCTGGACCGCTCACCGCACAACGTCATCCGCCTCATCCGGCCGGGCCACGACTACGACGGCGCAGCGAGGACTCTCGAGGCCTGGCTGCAGGCCGGAACGCTGCGCGCGGACGACCCCTCGATGTACGTGCACGAGGTGGACCTGGGTGACGGCCGCACCCGCCGCGACCTGCTGGCGGCGCTCCGGCTGGAGCCTTACGAGCGGCGCGTCGTCCTGCCGCACGAGCGCACGCACCGCGGTCCCAAAGAGGACCGCCTCGCGCTGATGCGCGCGACGCGCGCGAGCCTGGAGCCGCTCTGGTTCGTCTACGACGGCGCCGGCAGCGAGCTGAAGCGGCTGCTGGACGGGGCTGTCGAGCGCCTGCCCGACGTCACCTTCAACGATCCCGAGGGCCTGGCGCAGCGGCTGTGGGTACTGCCGCGCGGCGCATGGAGCGACGCGGTCACAGCCGAGCTGGTCCCACTGCAGCTCCTCATCGTTGACGGCCATCACCGCTACGAGACCGCCGTGGCCTACGCGGAAGAGGCGGGCGGGCCGCCGGACGCGGCCACGCGCTTCACGCTCGCTCTGCTCACGGACATCGACGACCCGGGTCTCGACGTGCTGCCCACGCATCGGGTCATGAAGGCGGGCATCGCCGTCACCGGCGGGGAGCCCAAAGAAAGCCTGGAGGAGACGCTGACGTCGATCCGCGGCCAGGTCGCGGCGGGCGTCTACCGCGACGGGCGCTTCCAGGTGCTGCCGCTGGAAGGCGAGGTCGCGGTCGTCGAGCTGCACCGCCAGGTCATCGACAACATCCTCGGGCGGCGCAGCGCCGAGGATTTCCTGCTCTATACCCGCGACGCCAAGGAGGCGGTCAGGTTGGTCGACGACGGCGCGGGCGTCAACGCGTTCTTCCTCAACGCACCCGACGTCCGGCAGGTTTTGAAGCTGGCCGCCGATGGAAGAACGTTTCCACAGAAGAGCACTTATTTCCACCCCAAGCCGCCGTCGGGGATGGTTATCCATCGGCTCGCGGCAGACCTGACCCTATAGTAGGAAGCCCCACAGAGATGCCCATATACGGATACCGGTGCAGGAGCTGCGGACACGAGTTCGAAGTCCTGCAGAAAATGTCGGACGCATCGCTAAAGACCTGTCCGAAGTGCTCCGGCCAGCTGGCGAAGATCGTCTACCCGGCCGGCATCGTCTACAAGGGCAGCGGTTACTACAGCACCGACTACAAGAGCGGCGGCAAGGCCGCTTCCGCAGCTTCCGGCAACGGGGCCAAGAGCGACTCCGACAGCTCCTCCGGCGCCGACACCAAGCCCGCCAAGACCGAGACGAAGTCGGAATCGAAGGCGTCCGATTCGAGTTCTAGTGAATAGGAAGAGGGTTTGATGTCAGACATCCAGACGGTTACAGACAACGACTTCGAAACGGCGGTGCTGAAATCCGACAAGCCGGTGCTCGTCGACTTCTGGGCAACCTGGTGCGGACCGTGCCGCATGATCGCGCCGATCGTCGAGCAGATCCATGGTGAGCTGGGCGACAAGATCAAGGTCCTGAAGATGGACATCGATCAGAACCCGGCGACGCCGATGCAGCTCGGGATCATGTCGATCCCGACGGTGATCATCTTCAAGAACGGCAAGCCGGCGGAGCGGACTGTCGGTTATCGCCCCAACATGAAGGGCGACCTGAAGGCCAAGCTCGAAGCGCTGATCTAGGGTTCTTCGCCGTGGCGCCGTTTTACAGCGGCGACGCGGCCGCGCGCGTCCTGTACGAGCTGGTCCTGGTGGCGTGGCTCGGCAGCGAGTTGTGGCACGGCCTTGGCGTGTTCGCGCGGCGCGTGCGCGCCGGGGACGGCGTGGCCGGCTTCAGGCAGGACCGGTTTTCGGGACCGGCCCTGATCCTGGGAATCGCGCTGGCCATCGGCCTAGGCATCAGGGCGGCCGTGTTCGTGCCCCAGGCGGCGATCACCGTCCTGCGGCCGGAGATCTTTGGGGTCGGGCTCGTGCTGGCGCTGGCAGGAATCGCATACCGCTGGTACGCGATCGCCAGGCTCGGCCGGTTCTTCAACACGCGGGTGACGGTCACGTCTGACCAGGTGGTGGTCGACACCGGGCCTTACCGGTTGGTCCGGCATCCGAGCTACAGCGGCGCGCTGCTCACGCTCTTTGGAATTCTGTTGGCGTCGACCAACTTGCTGTCGCTGGCGTGCTTTCTCCTGGCCCTACCCGGCATGGCGTATCGGATCTCGGTCGAGGAGGAGGCATTGACCGTCGGCCTCGGTCAGCCGTACCGCGATTACATGCAACGCACCAAGCGACTCATCCCCTTCGTCCTTTAGAAAGTCGGCGGCCTAGGATTGGCCGACGGGGATGTTCGGGGGCTGGTGCCTCCCGCGGTCTTCAAAACCGTCTGCGGGGCGCTGCTGAGGCGTCCTGGGTGGGTTCGATTCCCATCCATCCCCGCCAGCCCGGTCCGGCCCCACCGATGAATCTGGGCTCGGACGCACGTCTTACGTGTAGATCAGAAGGGAGGCTGTGACATGGGCAAGATCGTCGTTCACGAGTTCATCTCCCTCGATGGAGTCGTCGAGGACCCGACGTTCACCTTTGACTACCCATTCGTTCCGATGATGGGCGACGCCATCGCGCAGGCGATGGGGTCATGCAAGGCGATCTTGCTGGGACGTCGCACGTTCGAGATGTTCGCGCCCGCCTGGTCGAAGCGCACGGCCGCCGAAGACCCCGGCGCCCCTTTCATGAACGATTCTCCGAAGTACGTGGTCTCGAGCACCCTGAAGAACGGCGATATCTGGAAGAACTCGGAGATCATTGGTGCTTACAACGCCGACACCATCCGCGCCCTCAAGGAGAGCGTGGACGGCGGCATCTACGTCAGCGGCAGTGGGACGCTCGTCCGCGCATTGCTCGCGGACGGGCTGGTGGACGAGCTCCATCTATTTATCTATCCCGTGGCCCTGGGCAAAGGCGGCCGGCTGTTCGCCGAATCAGGCAACCTCAAGAAGTTCACCATGGTCCGCTCCGAAGCCTTCGAGAACGGAGTCCTGTTGGCGGTTTACAAGACGACCTAGCGCTTAGCGCTGTTCTTCGCCACCGCCGCGCGGACGAGCTCTTTCAGCGCCGGCTCGTTGACGCGATCGCCTTTCTTCAGATCGATAGTTCGCGAAGTCTTGGCGTCAAGGCCGCCGTTGAAAAGGTGATGCGGGTCGGGGAGGCTCGCGCCTTTGAAGAAGTTGATCTTCACCCCCTCCTTGAAGGCACCCATGGCGACCACATTGCCGTTGGAGCTGAAGACCGGCGTCTCCCACTTCCACTCCTCGGTGAGGCTCGAGTCGGCGGACGTGATGACCTTGCGCAGCTTCGACATCATTTCGCCGCGCCAGTCGCCGAGCGACATGATGTGCTGGTCGATGCGGCCCGAAGCGTCACTTGCCATCGCTCTCTTCTAAATCATCTTCTTAGACGGCCCGTCTGACAACCTATCCGGCACCTATGACCGAGGCGACCCGCGAGCTCGAACGTTCGATCCGCGGCCTCAACTGGACGTACGCGCTGATCGGCGCCGCGAACGCGACCCCGTGAGCCGAAGCTCAGGACGGTAAAAGAGGTCATTCGCGCCGAACCGGTGGCGGCGGCGCTAGACGAGTAGAAGCCGAGTCGCGTTGCCCGCGAAAACGGCAGCACGCCGCTCGTCCGAAGCCTCGCAGGACTCGATATCCGCGATGGTCGCCTCGACGGCGTTGCTGGGCCCCAACGGCATGTCGGTGCCAAACAGCACGTGGTCGGGGCCGAAGAAGTCCAGCACGCACTGCACCGCATGCGGCGCGCCGAAGAGCGCAGTGTCGGCGTAGAAGCGCCGGAAGTAGTCGAGGGGCGGCTTCGGCAGCGTGTCCATGACCTGGCGATAGCCGGGACCCATCGCGAGGCGCGCCGAGAAGTGCGGCACCATCCCCGCCCCGTGATGCGCCAGCACCTTGAGATCCGGGTGGCGCTCCATCACGCCTGAGTAGACGAGGCGGGACAGCGCCGCCGCGGTCTCGTACGGCCAGCCCAGCGACCACCACAGCCCGTAATCGGAAGCGACCTCGGTGGGGTAGTCGGTCCAAGTCGCGTTGCGCGTGGGATGGAGCCATGCCGTCGCGCCTAGTTCTTCGAGGCGAGCGAAGACGGGCTCGAACCGGGGGTTGTCGAGCGGCACGCCGAGCATGTTCGAATAGACCTGGGCGCCCAGCGCACCAAGGTCGGCCACGGCTCGATCGAGCTCGCGGAGCGAGGCCTCGGTGTCGTTGAGGGGCAGGGCCGCGGCAAACCCCACAAAGCGATCGTGGTGCGCTCGGACCAGCTCGGCCATCTCATCGTTCGCGAGCCGGGCGAACTCGGCCGCCACGTTGGGCGGCCCGATCTCCTCGATGGGCGGCACCGCCAGCACGAGCACCTGCGCGTAGTCGCCGAACGGCTCGATCGCGCGCCACCTCGCGTCGAGGTCGGTCAGCGCGTCGTCGTAGGTGAAGACGCCCTCGCGGTAGTACCGAAGCTGCCCGGGCGGCATCGTGCCGCCGAGGTGCCGCTCGAGCCGGTCGAGGTAGCGGCGCGGAAGGATGTGCGCGAAGGCGTCGATCTTCAGATCACAATTTCCTCATGAACTTGAGCACGCTTGTCCTCATTCTTGCGTTCGTCGTCTTCGTCGCGGCGGCGGTGGGTTGGAAGTGGCGGAAGACGGACCTGATCGCGGTCGGTCTCGCGCTGTTTGTGCTGGCCAGCCTGATCGGCGGGGTGCATATCGGCTAAAGGCTTGATCCTGTCCTGAGACGTCAGCGGGCGGCGTTCACTCGCGCTCCCTCAGCGCGCTGATGAAATCGCCGAGCCCGCCGAAGAAGTGCTCGAAAGCATCCTGCAGCGAGTTGTGCGGGTGCTCGTCGTCCACGTCTTCCTGGTGGTGGCCGAACGGGAGGTGGTGGGGCGCATCCACACCGTTGTCCGGTGGGGACCCGGATCGCTTGGGGCCTTGCGGCCGCCGCCGGCGCTTCGAGGCGCCCATCGAAGTGCATTTTCACCCGTGTCGATCCGGTTGGCGCCACTATCCTTCCACTCGATGAAGTTGGGCCCAGGCGTCCAGGTCGGCCCCTACCAGATCGTCGAGCAGGTAGGGCGGGGTGGAATGGCCACGGTCTTCAAGGCCTACCAACCGGCCCTGGAGCGCATGGTCGCGCTCAAGGTCCTGCCCGAGGTCCTCGCCGAGGACCCGCAGTTCCGAGAGCGCTTCCGGCGCGAGGCGGTGGCGATCGCCAAGCTGCGTCATCACAGCATCCTCACCGTCTACGACCACGGCGAGTTCGAAGACCAGCTCTACATCGTCACCGAGTTCGTCGAGGGCGGGACCTTCGCCACGGAGCTGGGCAAGCCGCTGGGCGTGCAGCGCTCGACTGCGGTACTGACGTCCATTGCCTCAGCTCTCGACTACGCGCACAAGCAGGGCGTGCTGCACCGCGACGTGAAGCCTTCCAACATCCTGATCAACAAGGAAGGAGCCGCGGTCCTCGGAGACTTTGGCCTGGCGCGCATGATGGCGCCGACGGGCGAGCGCCTGACCCGCATCGACATGGTGGTCGGCACTCCCGAGTACATGTCGCCAGAGCAGTGCGCCGGCAGGGACGCGGGCCCCGCCTCCGACCAGTACTCGCTCGGCGTTGTCGCCTTCGAGGCGCTCACCGGGCACGTCCCGTACGAGGCAGAGACTCCGGCCGCCGTGATGCTTGAGCAGATACAGTCGCCGCTGCCCGACCCGCGCACCGTCAACCCCGACCTGTCCGAGAACATCGAGCACTCGCTGATGCGCGCGCTGGCCAAGGATCCCGCGGACCGCTTCGCGAGCTGCGGCGAGTTCATCGAGGCGATCGCGGGCAAGACCACGGTGCCGCTGCCGGCGCCGATGAAGGAGAAGCCCACCGCGGTTGCCGCGCCCGCGCCCAAAGCTCCGGGCGCAGGTCGCGGCCTTCAGCGGAGCAGGATCCTCATTGCTGCCGGCGTCATCGCGCTGCTGCTGGTCGCCAGCGTCGCGGTGGCGGTGGTCGCGCTTCGTCCTGGCGGCACCAGCGGCGTGCAGTCCACCAATGGCCCCGCCCACGGGTCGCTCATCTTCGCCGTCAAGCCCGCCCCGTCGGCGTGGAGCGGCGGCGCCGAGCCGTCACCTGATCCGGACAAGTCGGTTGGCATCTCTTACCCGAGCGGTTCGGTCGACTTGAAGATTCTGAAAACCGGCGCCAACCTCTATGGCGAGTTCGACGGGCCGCGGCTCAAGAACTACGTGGCCGACTTCGTGTTCAAAGGTGACACAGGCAGCGACTTCGGGCTCAACTGGGAGATGATCCCCGGCACCGACACCGAAAGCGCGGATGTGTACCTGCACATCGACTTCGCGCAGGAGAACATGACGCTGGTGCTCGCGCCGCATGACGGCGACAACCAGGCGTTGACCGCGACGATCCCGGTCCCGCGGCTGCAGCAGGGCACCACCACCGACATCGCCGCCGCCGTCGACGGCGGCACGATCACCCTGTATCTCAACGGGACCAAGGTCGGGCAGGCTTCCGAAACGAAAGCCTCGGGCGCCGCGTCACCCGCCATCGACCTGAGCGGCGATCACGGGACGCTGCACATCCTCTCGCTGCGCTACTACGCCCTTCCCTGACAGTCTTGTTTTCGGCTGAGGATCGGGACCGGCTGCGCGAGCAGATCATCGCCGCGGCACGCG
>VBIA01000174.1 GCA_005879985.1 Chloroflexota bacterium
CAGCCAGTCCCTGGCTGCGATGGGCGCGAAGGTCGTGGTCAACTACCGATCGGACAAGACCGCCGCTGAGGAGACTGCTGGGTCGCTCGAGGGTGCGGTCACTCACCAGGCCGACGTCGGCGACCCGGCGCAGGTCGACGCGATGGTCAAGGCGATCGGCCGCGTGGACGTGCTCGTCAACAACGCCGGCGCAGTGCGCGACAAGCTGCTGATCCAGATGTCGCCGCCCGACTGGGAGGAGTTGATCCGCACCGACCTCATGTCAGTGTTCGCCACGACGCGGGCGGCGATCATGTCCGGCATGATGCGTGCCCGGTGGGGGCGCATCGTGAACATCTCCTCGATCGTTGGCATCACCGGTAACGCGGGCCAGTCCAACTACGCCGCCGCGAAGGCAGGCCTCATCGGGTTCACGAAGTCGATCGCTCGCGAGTACGGCTCGCGCAACATCACCTGCAATGCCGTTGCGCCGGGCTACGTGCGCACCGACCTGACGTCGGGCGCTCTGACAGACGAGATGGTCGCCGAGATGGTCAAGGTGACGCCGATCAAGCGCGAGGGCACGGCGGACGAGGTCGCCGCCGCGGTGGCGTTCCTGTGCTCGGAACGCGCAGGATTCATCACCGGCCAGGTGCTCGCGGTGGATGGAGGACTTTCCTTGTAGCCATGGCGGTGATTGACCGGCAGAGCGCGGGCGTTCCGATCGCGGGCGGCAAGCTGCCCGAGATCCTGCTGCCGACCAACTGCCCGGGCTGCGGCGCCGGCCTCGACCGGGAAGGGCTGCGTGCTCAGAACTACGTGTGCGACTGCGGCCACCACTTCCGCCTGGGCGCGGACGTGTGGATCCCGATCATCGCCGACGAGGGAAGCTTCCAGGAGCGATGGTCAGGCATCAGGTCGCACGACCTGCTCACCTGGACGGTGCCGAAGCGCTACGAGGAGGTCGTCGACGAGCTGCTGTCCGAGGGCCTCAACGAGTCGGTGCGAACTGGCACCTGCACGCTCAATGGCAAACCGATCTGGCTCGCGGCGTTCGACTTCGGTTTCGTCGGCGGAACGCTGTCGATCGTCGCCGGCGAACGCCTGGCGCGCGGCATGGAGCAGGCGGCTTCCTCCGGCTTGCCGTACGTGCTCGTGTGCGCCTCGGGCGGCGCACGCATGCAGGAGGGAGTGCTGGCACTCATGCAGATGGCGAAGGTCAACGCCGCGCTGGGAGCGCTGCACAGGGCCCGCGTGCCCTACTTCTCGGTCCTGACCGACCCGACCTTCGGCGGCACCGCAGCGTCCCTGGCGCTGCTGGCCGACATCAACATCGCCGAGCCGGGCGCCGCCATCGGCTTCACAGGCCCGCGAGTGATCAAGCAGGCGACGTATGCGGACCTTCCGCCCGGATTCCAGAGCGCCGACTTCCAGCTTTCGCACGGGCAGGTGGACCTCGTCGCGCCGCGCACAGAGCTTCGCCCGCTGCTCGCGCACCTCCTGGAGCTCTACACATGAGCGTCTGGGACGTCGTCGAGCTGGCGCGTCACCCGGAACGGCCCTACTCGCTGGACTACATCAAGCGCCTGGCGCCTGACTTCGTCGAGCTGCACGGAGACCGGTTGACGGCGGACGATCCCGCGTTGGTCGGGGGCATCGGGCGATGGCACGGACGGACGACGATGTTCCTCGGCCACCAGAAGGGCCGCTCGCTGAAGGAGCGCGTGGAGCGGAACTGGGGGATGATGCACCCCGAGGGCTACCGCAAGGCGATCCGGCTGGCGCACCACGCGGCCAAGTTCGGATTCCCGATCGTCTCGCTCATCGATACGCCAGGCGCGTATCCAGGCGCAGGCGCCGAGGAGCGCGGCATCGCGTCGGCCATCGCCAGCGCGATCATGGAGTGGTTCCAGATCCCCGTTCCCATCGTCGCCGCTGTGATCGGCGAGGGCGGCAGCGGAGGCGCGCTCGGGATGGGCGTGGCCGACCGCGTGATCATGCTGGAGTTCTCGATCTACTCGGTCGCGTCTCCCGAAGCCGCCGCATCGATCGTGTGGCGGGACAACTCCCGAAAGGTCGAGGCCGCGGAGCAGCTGCAGATCACATCGCGCGAGATCCTGGCGATGGGTGTGGTGGAAGAGGTGGTGCGGGAGCCCGAAGGCAGCGCGCGGGCCGACCACGACGCCGCGGCCGCAGCCCTGGACGCGGCCTTGCAGCGCCACATGCAGCCATTGTTCGAGTTGTCGGGCGAAGAGCTGCTACGACGCAGGTACGAACGCTTCCGCTACATCGACTCACTGATCAAGGCGGAGCCCCAGTTCGGCCCGAAAATCGACTAAAGCGCGGGTGAGGATCGTCGCGCAGCGGGCGGCCTCGGGCTCGGTGAGCTGGGAGGAGGCCGGCGCGAGGAAGGTTGCAACCATTGGACCGGGTCTGGTGTTGTTGGTGGGTGCTGGACCTGATGACGACGAGACGATCGTGCGGCGCATGGCGGACAAGCTCATCGATCTGCGCGTGTTCGCGGACGATGCAGGCCGCATGAACCTGAGCCTCATCGATGTGAAGGGCGAAGCCCTGATCGTGTCGCAGTTCACGCTGTTCGCCGACATGAGCCGCGGCCGCCGGCCGAGCCTGCTCGGCGCCGGCGATCCTAAACGTGCCGAAGAGCTTTACGAGGCGTTCGTCGCGCGATTTCGCGAACGCGGAATACGGGCGCAGACCGGAAGCTTTGGAGCAGTCATGAGGGTCAGCATCGAGAACGACGGCCCGGTCACGCTGGTGCTCTCGTCCGACGACTGGCCGACGCGTGTCTGAATCTCAGCGCCGGTTCCTGCCGTACATCGCGTTCATCGGGCTCGGGCTGATCTGGGGCCTGTCGTTCCTGTTCTTCAAGCTCGGCGTCCAGGACATGAGCCCGACCGTGCTCGTGTTCATAAGGGCGGCATCGGGCGCCGCCGCGCTCGCTGTGATCATGAAACTGACCGGTCGCTCGCTGTTCGGCGGCGGGCTGAGGAGCCGCCTCATCCCGTTCGCGATCATGGCGATCACCAACGCCGTGATTCCATGGGTGGCCATCGCGTGGGGCGAGCGGATCATCTCGAGCGGCCTCGCGAGCATCCTGAACGCGACCACCCCCTTGTGGGTGGCAATCTTCATCTTCTGGGTGATCCCCGCCGAGCGACCCAGCCTGCTCAATTACACCGGCGTTCTGATCGGAATTGCCGGCGTTGTCATCCTGGTCCTGCCGGACATCGTCACGCACGGGCTTTCAGGCAACCTGCTCGGCGCGCTGGCGGTCGTGGTGGCCTCGATGTCCTACTCGGTCTCCGCTCTGTACCAGCGGACGAGGATGCGCGGCTGGAACGTGTACGAGCAGAGCCTCGGACAGCTCATCGCGTCTGCGGCGATCGTCTTTCCGCTTGCAATTCCCACGCTGCCTGCCGTCCACCTTGCCTGGCTTTCCATGGCCGCCGTTCTAGCCCTCGGGATTGGCGGAAGCGGCATCGCGTACTTGCTCTACTACTACACGATGAACACGCTGGGTCCGGTGCGCGCGACAGGTGTCACGTTCATCATTCCGATAACCGCGGTCTTCTGGGGCGTTGTGCTCCTGCAAGAGTCGCTGAGCCTGCCGACTGTCGCGGGCATGGTCGTGATCCTTTTCGGCATCGTGCTGACAAACATGCGCAGGCGTCCAGCGCCGCTCCCGCAAGCGGCGCGCGAGAAAGAAACGGCTCGCGTGTGAGCGATTTCCTGGCCGAGCATTTCGCCGCGGTGCGCGGGGCCGCGGATCGCATCAAGCCGTACGTCCGCCGCACGCCTGTCCTGACGACCGAGCTCGACCCGCACCTGCGACTGAAGCCCGAGTGCTTTCAGGTGACCGGCTCCTTCAAGCCGCGCGGAGCATTCAATGCGGTGCTGTCATTGATGGACCGAGAACGCCCTCGCGGCGTCATCGCCGTGAGCTCGGGCAATCATGCGCAGGCGGTGGCGCTCGCCGCACGAACGGTGGGCATTCCCGCGTTGATTCTCATTCCAGAGGACGCCAACCCGGCGAAGGTGGCCGCGACGCGCGCCCTTGGCGCGGAGGTCATCCAGGAAGGCATCACCTTCGCCAACCGCGAGGCGCGCCTGCGCGAGGTCATGGCTGAGAACAAGTACACGCTCGTCCATCCGTTCGACGACTGGGACGTGATCCACGGCCAGGGCTCCGCTGCCATGGAGCTGCTCGCAGACGCTCCGGACCTCGAGGTGCTTGCCGCGCCGGTCGGGGGCGGGGGGCTGCTGTCCGGAACGGCGATCGCAGGCCGCGCTCACAGCGCCTCGATGAAGGTGATCGGCGTCGAGCCGGAGCAGGCCGATGACGCATACCGGACGTGGAAGTCGGGCACCATCCAGTCGCTTCCTGCATCACCCAGGACGCTTGCCGACGGCGTTCGCACCACGGCGATCGGCGGGCGTAATTTCGAGGTGATGTTCGCCAACCGGCTCGTCGACGCGATCGTGACCGTGACCGAGGAGGAGATCGGCGAAGCGGTGCGCATCGCCTGGACGCGCCTGCGGCTGGCGCTCGAGCCGACCGGGTGCCTCCCGCTGGCCGCGTACCTCGCGGGCAAGCTGCCCTCGGGGAGAACGGGGCTGCTGCTCAGCGGCGGCAACGCCAACTTCGGAACGGTGGCTAAACTGCTCGAACACTCATGATCCCGGTCAAAGAGGTGATGACCCGCAACGTCATCACCTTCAAGGAAGACACGTCGGTCGACGAGATCGCGCAGACGCTGATGAGCAAGCGCATCACTGGCGCGCCGGTGGTGGCGGGCGACGGACTCGTCGTCGGCATCGTCTCAGAGGTCGACGTCTTCACCAAGAAGGGGTCAGTCGCGCGCGACATCATGAGCCCGCACGTGATCTCGGTCACCGAGGACACGGGGATCGACGAGGCCGCGCGGCTCATGGCCGGCGAGCGCATACGGCGGGTGCCCGTCAGCTGGGAGCGCGGGCTCGAGCGGCCCGAGCGATGCTTCTCGTGCTCGAGCACCGACATACACCTGGAGCGAGCGGATCCTGGGCACTAAGCCTGCGGCTCGGCTGTCGCTGAAGGCCGAGAGCTTCGCCGAGTCCGTCATCCGAGAGATGACGCGGCAGAACCTCGAGCTCAACGGGCCCGAGCGCGCGATCAACTTTGCCCAGGGGTTCCCGGACTTCGACACCGACCCACGAATCGTCGAGGCGGCCGTCAAGGCGCTGCGCGACGGCCACAACCAGTACGCGACAACCTGGGGCGCGGCGCCTCTGCGCGAGGCGGTGGCCCGCACGCAATCGGCCGCGTGGGGACGCGAGGTCGACGCGGGCAAAGAGGTGACGGTTTCGAACGGCGCGACCGAGGCGATGATCGCCGCGATGCTCGCTGCAGTCGACCCAGGCGACGAGGTGATCATCTTCGAGCCTTTCTATGAGAACTACGGACCGGACTGCATCCTGAGCGGCGCGGTTCCGCGCTACGTGGCGCTGCGGCCGCCGGACTGGGCTTTCGATCCCGATGAGCTGGCGGCGGCGTTCACTCACAACACGCGCGCCATCATCATCAACACGCCGCACAATCCGACGGGCAAGGTGTACGCGCGCTCGGAGCTCGAGCACATCGCGCGCCTCTGCATCGAACACGACGCGATCGCGATCACCGACGAGATCTACGAGCATCTCGTCTATCGCGGTCTTCACATCAGCATCGCGACGCTGCCTGGCATGGCCGAGCGAACGATCACCATCAGCGGCGCAAGCAAGACGTATTCGGTCACCGGATGGCGTATCGGCTGGTTGATCGCTCCGCCCGCGCTGACGGCCGGCATTCGCAAGGTGCACGACTTCCTCACCGTGGGTGCGGCGCATCCTTTGCAGATCGCGGTCGCCGAGGCGCTGGATCTGCCCGCGTCCTTTTATGTGGAGCTCCTCGGCGACTACCAGGAGCGGCGGGACGCGATCGTGGATGGACTGCGAGATTGCGGTTTCGAGGTGTCGGCCCCCGATGGGGCCTATTACGTCATGGCGGGAATCGACTCCCTCGGCGCCGCTTCAGCTTTCCGAAGAAGCTGACGACGATCGAGCGCGGCGTTCAAGCGCTGAGGGGCCTGCCCCGCTCTTAACTGGCTGGGTTCTTATTCGACCGCCGCCTTCCTAGGCTCGGCGTATGCGCCATCTCATACGCAAACCGATCACCTGGATGGTCGCGGCCGAGGTCGTTGTCGTGGCCGCGCTCGTCGTGGCGTCCTGGTATTTCCTGGCCGGCACGCGGCCGGCTTCGGAGCTGCCGGCGTTGCTCTTGCCATCGTCGAGCGAGCCGGCCGAGACCGCGGCGGCCGTACCGCCCGTACCGCCGGATGCGCTGGCTCCGCCACAGCCGTCTGCCGTGCCCTTGCTGCCCGGACTCAATGTCGATCCGGCGTTCTGGCGCACGCGCCTCGAGGCGCTCAACGCCGCGCAGGCGCAGTTCGAGGAGCTCGAGTGGCGGATCGTCCGCTTGGCGATGGACTCGATGCGGCGCTACATCGAGACGGTCGTGCTGCCGTCCATCGAACGCGCCGAGTCAGGAGCCGCCTCCCAGTCCGTCCCCACCGCGTGGGCAGGCTAGGAGTGGGTGCAAGCTCCGCTCCCTCCCCACCGCGTGGGGAGGCTAGGAGTGGGTGCAAGCTCCGCTCCCTCCCCACCGCGTGGGGAGGCTAGGAGGGGGTGCTGGCTCCGCTCCCTCCCCACCGCGTGGGGAGGCTAGGAGGGGGTGCTGGCTCCGCTCCCTCCCCACCGCGTGGGGAGGCTAGGAGGGGGTGCTAGCTCCGCTACTTCTCGCCGCTGGTCATTGCGACGTTGCCGTTGAGCGTCGCGCCGTCTTCGACGGTCAGCCTGCCCACGCGCACGTCACCGTTGAGCCTGCCGGACCCGCCCAGGGTCAGGCGGCGCTTGGCGCTGACGTTGCCGTTGACCTGGCCTCGCACGGACACGTTCCCGCCCTCGATCGTGGCCGAAACGTTGGCGGTCGACTCGACGGCGACGTCGCCGCTTACCTTCAGCTCGCCCTCGACGGTGCCATGGATGCGCAGATCGCCGTGGATCTCCAGGCGTCCGTGCAGCGAGTCCTGGGCCCCGAGGGTGACGACGTTGGTGCCGCCGTTCTGGGCCGTCCCAGCGGAATGGCTAGTGGTTTTTTCGGCTTGGGCCATGTTGGGTTCCTCCAGTTGTTCGGTCGGGCTTGCCATCACTCAACTCACGCGGTGTACCGTCTTGCGCCATAAACCGGTTAATTAGCGGTCCCGATTGAGCGACGAGCTAGCATCCTATCAGGGTGCCCCGCGGGTCTGAGAAAACAGTGAACGGTGTGATTACGGGGCCCTTGATGGTCCTCGCGGAGGATTACCCACGGCCCTGATGGACCCGGACGCCACCGACGAGATGGTCGACCATCTGGTCGACTTCTTCGACCAGGTCGCCGCTGGTTACGACGGCTGGGCCCAGGGCCAGCACGGCCGGGTCGCTGCCCGCCTTGTCGAGATCGCAAAGCCAAAAAAGGGCGAGCACGCCCTGGACGTGGGCACCGGCACCGGCCTGGTCGCCCACGAGGTGGCGGCCAAGGTCAGGCCCGGAGCAGTCATAGGGATCGACCTTTCGGACCGAATGCTGTCCATCGCGCGCTCACGCAAGAGCACCAACACCCAGTTTCTCGGCATGGCCGCCGAGCACCTGGTGTTCAAGCCCGCCACGTTCCACCTGGTCACCATGGGGGAGGCGCTCGCCTACCTGGCGGACCCGTTCACCGCCCTCGACGAAGCCAATCGCGTGCTCCGCAAGGGCGGCCGGCTCGCTGTCTCATGTCTGCGCCGCAGCCTCAGCACTCCCGCGCAGAATCTCTTCTTCCAGGGGCTGGCCCCGCTTGCCAGGCGCCACTACCTGAGCCTGCCCAGGTTCAGCTCCGAGCGGGCGCGCTTTGGAGAGCCCTCTGTTCTCCCCGGCCTGCTGCGCGAGGCCGGCTTCGAGGTCACGACCATGACCGAGATGGTGACCGGAGGACGGACGCGGAACGCGCGTGAATGGACCGAGCTGATGGCCGGCGCCGGTCCCCTTCCTTACACCTTGATCAAGTCACTGGGCCCGCGCTACCGGGCCGAGCTGGAGGATGACGTCGAGCTGGCGATGGACAGCCTGGGCGACCCCGACGACGCGTTTCGCTACCACCATTCCTATCTGCTGGCGGTGGCCGAGAAGCGATAGGTCCGCGGACCGAGCGTGATGAAGATCACCAGGCCCGCCAGCACGCAGAGCGCAGCGGCGATGCCAAATATCTCGCGGTATTCCTGCAAAAACGCCGCGGCCACGAGCCTGGCCAGGTGGTCGACCCGTTCCTTGACAGTCGGATCGTTGAGCTGGGGCGTGCCGAGTATCTGGTGGAACCGATGCAGCCCAAAGGCGGTGAGCGTCGAGAGGCCGATCAACATGCCGAGTGTTCGAGCCAGCACGACCAGGCTCGAGGCGAGGCCGTGATTTTCGGCGCGCGTCAGGTCGAGGACCGCGGCCGCGAGTGGGGCGATCACGATGCCGAAGCCCAGCCCGCACGCCGCGAGCGCAAGATCGGCCTGGCGCAACGGGCCCAGCTTCAGGTCGAGCTCGGTGGTCTGCCAGGTGGACATCTGCACAAAGGCGATCGCTGCGATGGCGATGCCGAGCATCGCCGTCTGCCAGCCGCCCACCCGTCTTGCCATAAGCCCGCCGAGGACTGCGCCGACAGGTACGCCGACCAGAAATCGAGTCAGCAGCAGCCCGGAGTCCAGCTGGTTGAGGCTGAAGACGAGCCTGCCCAGCAGGGGCACATCCACGAGGGCCACCATCAGCGCGCCGCCGATCAGGAGGTTGGCGATGCTCGAGCCGATGAACTGCCGGCTCCGCAGCAACGGATGCGGGATGAGGGGCTCGATCTGTCTTAACTGGCGCCACGCGTAAGCGCCGAGCACAACGATGCTCGCAAGTCCCGCGGGGATGAAGAGGCTGCCCGTCGCGCGATTCGCTGGATCGTCAGGGTAGAGGGCGAACACGAGCAAACCGAGTCCGGCGCCGAGCAGCACGGCGCTGATCCAATCGATGCTGCCTTGCTGTGGGGCGGTTCTTGTGCCTGGCTCAAGCTTGCGATGCAGCAGATAGAGACCCGTGCCACAGACAGCCGCAAGAGGCACGTTGCACCAGAAAACAAATCGCCATCCACCTGCGGACGCTGCCGCGGCGGCGAGGGTCGCGCCGTAAAGCGGTCCGAAGACGCTGCCGGCCTCCTGCAAGCCGGCGACCGATCCGAGCGCGACGGTCCTACGGCTATCGCGATAGAGGTCGGCGGCGATCGCCAGGGTCAGCGGCACCAGGCCGCCTCCCCCGAGTCCCTGCAGGACGCGGCCCACAATCAACCAGGGCAACCCGGCAAAGGTCCACAGTCCGGCGGTCGCGGTGATCACGGATCCGACAGCGAATGCAGCCAGGCACGCAACGTAGACCGGAGCGCGCCCGCGGACATCGGAGTAGGCGCCCAGCAGCGGCATCGCGACGACGTACCCGCCGAGGAATCCGGTCACGAGCGGCGTCGCTTGCTCGATACGGTCGACGGTCAGGCCGACGTCCGCGATCATCGCCGGCAGCAGGGTGACCACGACGTAGGCGTCCATCGCGGCGATGAAGAGCCCCGCGCCGGCAAGCCCGAGCAGCAGCGCGCGGTTGCTGCTTGCCGGGGCCGATGCAGACGATGCTTGCGAGGAAGGCCCCGAAACGCTCGTCACCGGGGCGCCGCCGGCCAATAAGCAGCCCCCTGGCTGGGCCCTCCCTCTCCCGGTGGGCTTTCCCTCCCCCAAAGCCCATTCTCACCATGCCGCCTCGACCGTAGGACCTCGGGCGAGGGAGCACAACCAAGCCTGTTAAGGGCGCTGGGCACGACTACGCCGTGCGGCCGGGAGACGCGATCGTCACCGACCCGTTGAAACCTTTCAGGTCGACCTCGACCGTCGCGTCGGCGCCGTTGTCTCCGAACTTGCCCGTGAGGACCGCCTTGCGGATGTAGTGGTCCGACCCGCCGACCCAGATCACCGCGGCGACATCGCCCTGCGCCGACAGCTGGGCCAGCATGCCCTTCACCTGCTCGCCCGTGTAGGTCGCCTCGACCCGATGCGAGTCGACGTTGTCGATGGTTTCGGCACCGAGGTACTTCGGACTCCGGCCCTGCGGGATTACCGCCGGCAGACCGGTCTGGGTGTCGAACAGCCGCGCGAGGTCGGGAATGTCCGTCGCCTGCTCGGCGGTCAGCGGCTCGAACCGCAGCAACGGCGGCTTCAGGAAAACGTGGCCCTCGATGATCACCACCTCGAGCCCGATCTGCAGGTCCTGCTCGCGCACCAGGTACACGGTGTCGCTGACGTCAGGCAGCCGGATCGCCGCGGTCGCTGAAACGAGCGCGAATCCCTGGAACGAGATCGTGCCCTTGGTCACCTTCAGCGTGGCGGTCACGGTCTTCAAGCCGGCGATGGCGGAGGCGCCCTGCTTCAGCGCGAGGCCAGGATCCTCCGGCTGCAGGCCTCCGCATCCCGTCAGCAGCACGACCACGGCGACGAGCGACGCACCCCGGTAACGCAGAGTCATTCGCCGGACAAGTATCGGTCCGCGGCGACTAACTCCGCCGGTCCTCCCGCGCGGCCACGATCAATCGCACGGGCCGGTCATAGAAGAGGTAGTCCCAGGCCCAGTTGATGAGCACGAGGATGCGGGCTCGGAAGCTGACCACGTTCACCAGATGCACCACCAGCCACATGCACCAGCCGAGGAACCCGGACAGATGCACCGGCCCCAGCTGCGCCACGCCCGAGTTGCGGCCGATGGTCGCCATGATCCCGGGATCGCGATAACGAAACGGTGTCGCGCCGCCGTTATGGACCATGTCGGCAATCGTCCGCGCCACCTGCTTCGCCTCCTGCATTGCCACCGGAATCAGCATTGGCAGCAGCGTCTCCCCATCGGTGGCAGCGGCGAGGTCCCCGATGACGAAGGCCGCAGGATGCCCAGGCACCTGCAGCGTCGGCGCCACCTTGACCCGCCACTGCTTGCCGACCTCGACGCCAAGAGCTGCGCCCACCTCCGACGCGCGCACCCCCGCCGTCCAGATCACCGTGCTCGCCTGAATTTCTCCGCCGCCGGCGAGCCGGACCACGTCCTTACTTATGTCGGCCACCCGCGCTCCGAGCTTCACCTCCACGCCCTTGCTCTCGAGCGACCGCTTCGCCGCGGCGCGCAGCTGTGGCTGGAATGGTGCGAGCAGCGTGTCCGCCGCTTCCAGCAGCACCACACGGACCTCGCTCAGGTCCAGGTCCCTGAAATCCTTGCGAAGCACGAGACGTATCAGCTCGGCATACGCACCTGCCAGCTCCACCCCGGTCGGTCCCCCGCCAACGATCGCGAACGCGAGCAGTGATCGCCGCTCTTCGGGCGTCTTCGCCCAGCGCGAAGCCTCAAAGCGCGACAGCACGCGGTTGCGCAGCGTCAACCCTTCGTCCAGGCCTTTGAGCCCGAACGCGCTGCGCGCCACCGACTCGTTCCCGAAGAAGTCCGTTTGTGCCCCGGTGGCCAGTACCAGAAAGTCGTATGGGATTGGGCCGTGGTCGGTGAGCAGCAGCCGGCGCTGCAGGTCGGCGCCCGTGATCTCCGCCTGCCGGAAATCCACGTTGCGCAGCGGCCTTACCAGCTCACGCACAGGCCGCGCGATCTCGCCCGGGTCGAGTAGCGCCGAGGCGACCTGGTAAAGCAGCGGCGTGAACAGGTGGTAGTTGTTGCGGTCAATCAGCAGCACGTCGACGTCGACGCGCTTGAGCGCGCGGGCGCAGGTGATCCCCGCGAAACCGGCGCCGGCGATGATGACGCGTGGTCGGCCTGCCAGCTGTCGGGCTACTCCAAACCCTTTTCCATGCGTTCCATGCGGCCGGTCCGGCCCTTCTGCGGCGGATACCGGCCACCGCCCATGCTGCGTCGCCGGCTGGCCATCTTCTCCACGGCCGGCGCACCGCCCGTCAGCTGCATCAGCGAGCGAGGCAGCTTCTGCTTCTTTTTCACCACGGGCTCGAACAGGTCACCAAGCTTCGCGACCCGCGCCAGCACCTGCTCGGAGTCGAACACGAGCGTCGAAGGGTCGCCGGACTTCAGGCACTTCTCGACCTCCGCCCACGTCACCGGCGTTGACACGGTCGGTCGCGCGCGTGCGCGCAGCGAGTAGACGTTGACCGTCGTCTTGTACTGGTCGTTCTGGCTCCAGTCGATGAGCACCCGCCCCTTGCGCAGCTCCTTCAGCTGCTTGTGCACCACGAGGTCCGGGTGGCGCTCCTCGAAGAGCTGGGCCAACCCCTTGGAAACGACCTTGGTCTGGTTGTAGTCCACCGCGGTGTTGAGCGGCACGTAAAGCTGCAGGCCCTTGGAGCCCGAGGTCTTCGCGCAGCTTTCCAGCCCATGCTCGAGGAAAACGTCGCGAAGCATCAGGCCGATGCGGCAGCACTCCACGATCGTCGCCGGCGGCCCCGGGTCGAGGTCGAACACCAGCGTGCACGGCTGGGGCAGCTTCTTGGCCTTGGACAGCGATGTGTGGAACTCGAGCGTCGCGATCTGGGCAAGCCACACCAGGGTCGGCACGTCCTGAGCCATGCAGTAGTACATGTCGCGATTGTTGCCGCCGCTCCACACGGTCGCGGTCTCCACCCACTCCGGCCGGTGCTTCGGACAGTTCTTCTCGTAGAAGAACTCCGCGTCGACGCCATTGGGATATCGCTTGAGCGTCAGCGGATGGTCGCGAGTGTGGGGGAGAATCGCCGGCGCGATGCGTGTGTAGTAGTCGATGACCTGCGCCTTGGTGAACCCGACCTCTGGATACAGGACCTTCTCGAGGTTTGTCAGCTTCAGCTTCCGGCTCTCAATCTGAACCTCGACCGACGTCTCCTTAGCCACCTTCTCGCACCACCTCGCTGGCTTTCTTGTCGATTCGGAATCCCTTGAACGACGGCGCGCGAAGCTGGCCGCCACGTGTCCATTCGACGAACTCGAACTCGGCGACGACCTTCGGCTTCACGAAATGCGCGGCGCGCGCGGGAGAGCCGACGTCGAACGGGCTCTTGTCTATGGCGAGCGGCTTCAGCAGCTGGTTGAGCTTGTCCAGGGTCGCGTCCGAGAACCCTGTGCCTACCTTGCCCGCGTAGACGAACTTGCCTTTGTCGTAGTACCCGACCAGCAGGGCGCCCGGGTAGCCGCGGCGCTTGCCTTCGCCATCCAGCCAGCCGCCGATCACGAGCTCCTGGCGGTTGTGGTTCTTGACCTTGAGCCACACGCCGGTGCGCCGGCCGGGCTCGTAGCGCGAATCGAGCCTTTTGGCCATCACTCCCTCGAGGCCGGCCTTCGCGCTCGCGTCGAGCATCGCCTTGCCGGCGCCTTTCTCGTATGGCGGCGTCTGCCACGACTGTCCGCTCAGCTTCAGCTGCGCGAGCAGCCGCCGGCGCTCCGCATACGGCTGCTCGAGCAGGCTTCTGCCTTCGTTCCAGAGCAGGTCGAAGATCATGTAGACCACCGGGACCACGTTCATCTTCCGGCGGATCTCCGACTCCGACGTCAGTCCCATGCGCTGCTGGATCTGCTCGAAGCTGGGCCGGCCTTTCTCGTCGAGCGCCACGATCTCGCCGTCGAGGATGACCTCGCGAGATCCGAGCGCGCGGCCCATCGCATGCACCTCGGGATAGCGAGGCGTGATCTCCTCACCGGACCGGCTCATCAACCGCACGCGCCCTCCATCGACGTACGCAACCCCGCGAATGCCGTCCCACTTGAACTCGAAGCCCCAACCGTCGTCGGGGGAGGGAAGGCGGGTCGCAACGCTGGCCATCATCGGCTCGATACTCTGCGGGATCGGCTTGCGATCCGGATCCTGCGGCGGATCCATCCGGTGGATCATCCAGTCGTTGCCGCGCGTCTGAAAAAGTACGTACCTGCCTTTAAGCCGCTCGCCATGGAATTCGACCATGACCTCGCGGTCAGTCCATTTGACTGTCTCGTAAGTGCCCGCGTCCCAGATGGTGACCGTCCCGCCCCCGTACTCGCCTTTTGGGATCTCACCAGCGAACTTGAAGTACTCGAGCGGGTGGTCTTCCACGTGCACGGCCAGGTGGTTCTTTTTCGGGTCGGGTGGAATGCCTTTCGGCACTGCCCACGACACACCTACCCCATCCTTCTCCAGCCGCAGGTCCCAGTGCAGGCGACGTGCGTGATGCTCCTGGACGACAAAGCGCAGCGCTTTCCGCGCGGCCCGGGCAACCTTCGCACCCGGTTCGGACGTGCGCTTGAAATCCCTCTTGGCCTCGTACTCAGCGAGCTTGCGCCCGGGCACGCGTTCTAGGTTAGGCCACGCGCACCGTACGCCTCAGCGCAGCGAACGGACCGTCCGGCTCGATGCCGCCACCGCGGAGGCCAGCAGGATGAGTCCGCCGGCGATCACGAAGAGCACCGTCGGGTTCACGTCGGCAATTTCACGATCGCTCCAGCCGGGCCAGGGCAGGCCCTTAGCCGGCGGCTAAAGCGTTAACAGGCAGCATTCCCGCCGGAAAATCCGCCGCCTAGCCTGCGAGGAAACGCTCGCAGGAGGTACGCATGCCGTTCCTAGTCGCCGGGCCGGACATCACGCCGATCCAGGACCTGATCAGCACCTGGACGCACATCGCGCAGGCACTGGTCGCGTCAATTGGCGCTCTAGCCTTCATCTTCGCCTTCATCTGGAAGATCACCGCCGTAGAGGCGCATTCGGCGCTCGCCGCCAAGCAGTGGATCCAGCGCATCGTTGTGGGCACCATCGGGGTGGAGGTCGCCGGCTCCCTGGTCGACATCCTCACCAGGTCGGTGCCCCCCACCGCTCACTGATCGATGGGCGTCGTGGGCAACCTGCCGCAGGCCATGACTCAGCTCGGCCAGTCGCTGGAGCAGCTGATTCGCATGCTGTGGCCGTTCGCGCATCCGCTCGAGCCGGTGGCAAAGATCATCGGCGACGGCATCGGCCTGCTGCTGACCCTGTGGTTCAAATTCGTGATGAGCACGACGGACGTCGAGACAGGGCGGGACTTCATCGGCAGCGCGGCCATCAAGAGCTTCGAGCCGTCGGTCCAGCTGGTCGCGGACAGCCTGCTGGGGCTCGTGGTGGTCTGGGCGTCCTACAGGATCATGTGGGCACACGGTGTGGGCAGCCAGTACTCCGCGCGCGTGCTGCTGCCGCGCCTCTTCCTCGCCGCCGTGCTCATCAACTTCTCGCAACCCATGTTCCAGGCGGCTGTCACCGCGAGCAACACGCTCTGCAGCGTGATCACGCACTTTCAGACCATCCCGGACTGGTCGTCGTGGTGGCACACGTTCACGGTCAACCCGCAAGACAGCGTCTTCGAGGTCATCACGACGACCACGCTGGTGCTCGGGTATGACGTCCTCGCCATCGCTTACGTCGTTCGCTACACGGTGCTGATCGTCCTGGCGATCTCTGCGCCCCTCGCGGGACTGCTGCTCGTGCTGCCTGAGACCGCGCACCTCGCCAAGCTGTGGCGAAAGCTCTTCGTCACCAACCTCTTCATGCAGCCGGTACAGCTGTTTGTCATGGCGATTGGGTTCGCGCTCGAGAACAGTGGCTTCAATCCGCTGCGCCACGTCTTTGCCCTGGCGGCCCTGCTCGTGGTGTTCAAAGTTCCAGGCGCAATGGGCAGCGCGGAGAACGTGGCCCACAAGCTCGAGTCGCTGATTCACCACAGCGCGAGCCAGGTCGAACACGCGGTGCTGCGCGCGGCATGACGGTCGCCCTGCGGATGGTTCTCATCGCGTCGGCGGTGGGGCTCGCCTGGATTTTCGCCGCGTCCCAGCTGGTCGATCAGAGGCGGCTTCCGATCGATGTGATCGTGGACGGCGCGGTGCTGACCCAGCCCTTCGGCTGCACGACGCTTGCGCTCGAGCCCTTCGATCCACTCTGCCCCAGCCGCCACGTTCACACGGGGGTCGACCTGGCCGCGCCGTCGGGCACAGCCGTCGTGTCGGCGACGGCCGGGATCGCACACGTGGGCTATGACGCGCGCGGTGCGGGCCTGTTCGTGGCCGTCACCGCGGCGGGCTCTGTCCGCATCCTCTACTGCCACCTCTTCTCGTCCACGGTCCACTCCGGCGAGCAGGTGGTGGCCGGGCAGGCGATTGGCACCGTCGGCTCGAGCGGGCTGGCGACCGGACCGCATCTGCACCTCGAGGTCCAGGTGGATGGCCGCTCGGTCGACCCAGCCCGGTGGCTTTCCGCGGGCTCTTAACAGGCTGGGTTGGCGCGGTGAGCCTCGCTGCCTAAGCTCATCTCAGTTCGCAAGAAAAGGAGTTTCAGCAATGGTCAACAAAGTGATCCTGGTCGGCAACGTGGCATCGGATCCAGAAGTACGGGCGTCGCAGGGCGGCACGTACATCACCAAGGTGCGCATCGCGACCAACGTCTACGCCGGGAAGTCAGAGGACGGCACTGTCAAGGAGCACACGGACTTCCACAGCCTGGTGTTCTTCGGCAAGCCCGCCGAGACGGCCGGCGCGCATCTCCACAAGGGCCAGCTGCTCTATGTCGAGGGGCAGCTGCGCAACAGCTCTTGGGACGACGCCGCGTCAGGCCAGAAGCGGTACAAGACCGAGGTCGTGGTCGAGGGATTCAAGTTCCTGGGGCCGAAGCAGCAGTCGCAGGAAGCGGCGGCCTGAGGCGAGCGCCGGAACGGTGAGGAGGTGAAGTAATGTTGTAATCGCTGTGCCGGACGAGCTTCAGACCTGGTTCGCGTCTCGCGTGCCCAAGGACTGGTTCGCAGGGCCGCCCGAGATCATGTCCGACGGCGAGGAGATCCTGGTCGTTGGCACCTTGCCGGACGTGGAGCTGGCGGGTGGCACATCTACCGCGGCCAGGGCGGCCGCGCAGGACGCCCGGATCGACCGCTTCCGCGAGGAGACCCGGGATGACCGCGTCCGGATCGCTCGAGAGGCGGAGCGTCACTTTCGGCGCAAGGTCGGATGGGGCGCGCGCTGCGGCGATCAGATGAAGCTCTTCACGACCGCCAGCGTCCCGGTGATGACGCGCCTGCGCATGCCGGAGCGGTCCATCCTGGACACGCTGGTAGCGGGCGGAGTCGCCCGCAGCCGGAGCGACGCCCTGGCATGGTGCGTCCGGCTTGTCGGGATGCACCAGAAGGACTGGATCAAGGGCCTGCGCGACGCGCTGGTCAAGGTCGACGAGGCTCGGAGCAAGGGACCGCAGAACTGAGTTAGTGGCCCGGCGCCTGGCGGCAAAGGTCGCCAAGATCGCGAAGCCCGCCCCGCCCGTTGATACGCTGTGGGCCCTGTGGCGACGGCAGAGCGGGATGAGGTCGTCGTTCTGGGCGCCGGGCCGGCCGGTCTCACCGCCGCCTACGAGCTGACCAAGCACGACGTCTCGGTGACGGTGATCGAGAAGGACCCGAGCTACGTGGGCGGCCTGGCGCGCACGGTCGAGCACAACGGCTACCGCTTCGACATCGGCGGCCACCGCTTCTTCTCCAAGAACCAGGAGGTCGAAGACCTGTGGACCGAGGTGATGCAGGACGAGATGCTCACCCGGGGCCGCCTCTCGCGCATCTACTACCGCGGACGCTTCTACGCCTACCCGATCAAGGCCTTCAACGCGCTGTGGAACCTGGGGCCCATCGAGGCGGTCCGCTGCCTGCTCAGCTACGCGTACGCCAAGGTGCGGCCCATCAAGAATCCGCGAAGCCTCGAGGACTGGGTCCGCAACCAGTTCGGATGGCGGCTGTACAGCATCTTCTTCAAGACCTACACGGAAAAGGTGTGGGGCATCAGCACCAAAGAGCTGTCCGCCGACTGGGCGGCCCAGAGGATCAAGAGCCTCGACCTGTGGCTCGTGATTCGCAGCGCGCTGCTGCCGAATCGGAAGCCGCGCAACCGCGGCGAGATCGTGACCACGCTCATCGATCGCTTCCGCTATCCGAGGCTGGGACCAGGCCAGATGTGGGAGCGGGTCACATCCATCCTCAAATCACGCGGGCGGCCGGTGCTGATGGGCCGGACGATCCTGCGGATCGAGCATCGCGGCGGCCGGGTGCGACGCGCGGTGGCCCGCAACCAGGACGGCGGCGTTGAAGAGTACGCGGGGTCGCAGTTCGTCTCGAGCATTCCGATGCGCGAGCTCATGCGCCTGCTGGAACCGGCGCCGCCGGCGCCGGTGCTGGAGGCCGCCAACGAGCTCGGCTACCGCGACTTCATCTCGATCGCGCTCATGATCGACCGGCCCGACCTCTTCCCCGACAACTGGATCTATATCCACGACCCGTCGGTCAGGGTCGGCCGGATCCAGAACTTCAAGAACTGGAGCCCGGACATGGTCCCGGACCAGACGAAGACGTGCCTGGGTCTCGAGTACTTCTGTTTCGAGGGCGATGGCCTGTGGACGATGGACGACGCCGCCCTCATCGATCTGGCCCGCAGGGAGCTGGCGCAGCTGGGGATCTGCCCGCCGGAAGCGGTCTTCGACGGCGTGGTCGTGCGCCAGCAGAAGGCCTACCCGGTCTACGACGACGTGTACCAGTCGCGCGTGCAGGTGATCAGGGATTACCTCGCTGAAAGCCTGCCCAACCTGCACCTGGCCGGTCGCAACGGCATGCACAAGTACAACAACCAGGACCACTCGATGATGACCGCGCTGTTGGTGGCGAGGGCGATCGCCAACGGGTCGTCACTGGATCCGTGGAAGGTCAACGCCGACGCGGTTTATCACGAGGACATCAGGGTCGGCGAGAAGGACCCCACCGGCCGCCAGGTGCCCGAGCGCCTGGCCGGGGTGTCGCGCTAGACCGTTTTCGGTCTCGTGAAATTGGCGGCGATCAGGCTCGCCACCGCCAGCACGGCGAAGAGGATCGCGTGCGTGTAGTGATGCGGCGACTGTGGGTCGCTGACGGCGATCTGCAGCACCCCGAACGCGTATAGAACGGCGACGACTACGAACACGACCGCGAGCACCACGAAAAGCGCGGCGAGGGCCGTGGATCTCACAGGTTGAACGTTAGCAAAGCAAGGCCGATCAGCCCCGCGGCGATGCAGTACCAGCCGTACGGATCGAGGCGGCCGGACTTGAAGTAGCGCAAGAGGAATCGCGCGCTCGCGTACGCGGCTATTCCGGAGAGGAGCGCGGCGATGACGTACTCGGCCAGGGGCACGCCCCGTCCGAACAGAAGCGGCACCTCGAGAAGGCCGGCGCCGAGGATCGTCGGTGTGGCGAGCAGGAACGAGAAGCGCGCGGCCTCCGTGTGGCGAAGACCCGCCACCAGTCCGCCGGCGATCGTCACCCCCGAGCGCGATATGCCGGGAATGAATGCGAGCGCCTGGCACGCCCCCACGATGGCGGCGGCCACGAAGCTGATGTGGGCCGCGTCGGTGAACCGCTCTTCCTGCTCTTCGCGCGGCCGGCCTTCCAGCGCGGCGTGACGTTCGGCCCGCCGGCGCAGGAGCTCCGCCGCCAACATCACGCCTCCGTTGACGATGAGGAACGCGGCCGCGGCGAAGGGGCTGGCGAACAGCGACTTGATGCGGCTCTCGAGAAACACTCCAAGCACGGCCGCCGGCAGCGTCCCGGTCATCAGGAGCATCGCGAGGCGCTCGGCGTCGGAGTTGATGCTGCCGCGAATCGCGGCGGTGAAGAAGCCGCGAATGATCGATGCCCACTGCGTCCGGTACAGGACGAGCAGCGCGGTCGCCGTGCCAATGTGCAGCAGCACAAGGAACGGGACGAAGGACGAATCGGACTGCTTGAAGCTCCAGTGCAGGAGGCTCGGCACGAGCACCGCGTGCCCAAGCGACGAGACCGGGAAGAGCTCGGTGGCGCCCTGGAGCAGGCCCATGAACAGCGCCTGCAAGAGCGTCACGTGGATATATTCCTAGAGGTATGGCCCGCCTCGCAGCGCTGACCAACGCGGTGCGCACACTCGACGAGTCGGTTTTGCGCGCGAAGGAGGCGGAGAGGCTCGGCTACGAGTCGGTCTGGGTCACGCAGATGCCGGACGCTCGCGACGCCGCCGTCCTGCTCGCCGCGTACGCGGCGGCAACGGAGTGGGTGCGGCTCGGCACGGGCGTTCTGCCTATCTACACGCGGCATCCGACCGCGATGGCGCAGATGGCGGCCACGCTCGATGAGCTTTCGGCGGGACGCTTCATCCTCGGCATCGGCGTGAGTCACAAGGTGACGGTGGAGGCGATGTGGGGCCTGAAGCTGGAGCATCCGGCGGACGCGATGCGTGAGTACATGTCGATCGTCCGCAACAGCCTGGCCGACGGCTCAGCTTCTGCCGACGGGAAATTCTTCAACGCGCACTGGTCCTACTCGGGGCCGCGGCGCAGCACCCTGCCGATCATGATCTCCGCGCTGAGCCCTCGCATGCTGGAGCTTGCAGGCGAGCTTGCCGATGGGGTGGTGCTGTGGATGTGCGGCCCGTCGTACATCCGCGAGGTCGTGGTGCCGCACGTGCGCGCGGGGCGCGAGAAGGCCGGCAAGTCGATGGATGGCTTCGAGATCGTGGCCTCGGTCCAGACCAGCCTCACCACCAACCTGGATGGCGCGCGCTCGGTGTTTCGCCAGGTGGTGGAGCGATATTCGAACCTGCCCTTCTACCGCAAGGTGATGGACGCCAGCGGGTATGCGGAGGAGCTGGCGGCGGGGAATGTGAGCGATGCGCTGATCGACGACCTGTGTGCGCTGGGCGACGAGGCGCAGATCAAGGAATCGCTCGCCCGCTTCCGCGACGCCGGGGTGACGCTGCCCTGCGTGCTTCCCATTGGCAGCCACGATGGTGCGGCCGGGTACGTGCCGACGCTGGAAGCGGCGCGGGAGGCCTAACCCAGCCGGCCGAGGGCGGAGTCGATGAGCTTGCGCGCCTCGCCGAACTCGCGACGGACCGCAGCGTCCTCGGCCTGATCGAGCTGCTCGACCACCGGCTCCCAGCGCTCGGCGTCGCGCTCGTGGAGGCCGGCCCTCACCTGGCCGATGGTCTGAGTCGCGAAAAGCAGGCCGCCGCCGGGGTTGTCGAGAATCGAGCCGGCGATCTCGAGCTGGCCGCGCGCCCACCTGACGATCTCGTCGCCAGCATGCGTCTCGAGCGGCTTGGGCTTGAGGATCTCCACCAGACGCCTATTGTCCGGCAAGCCCGTTGAGCGAATCACCGGTCAGCCGGTACACCGTCCACTCGGAGTTCGGTTTGGCGCCGAGCTTCTCGTAGAAGCCGATCGCGTCGACGTTCCAGTCGAGCACCGCCCACTCCATGCGGCCGCAGTTGCGCTCCACGGCGATCTTCGCGAGGTGGACGAGCAGCGCCTTGCCGATTCCCTTGCCGCGGTGCGACTCGAGCACATAGAGGTCCTCGAGGTAGAGCCCGGGCTGGGCGAGGAACGTCGAGTAGTTGTGAAAGAAGAGCGCGAACCCGACAGGCGTGCCGTCCTCTTCGGCGAGCAATGCCTCTGCATATGGACGCGGTCCGAACATGCTGACGCGCAGCTTGTCCTCGGTCATCGCGACCTCGTGCTCGAGCTTTTCGTACTGGGACAGCGCGCGGATGAGAGACGCCACGGTCGGCACATCGTTCGGCGTTGCGGGCCGGATCGAGATTGTCATCGCGGTCGGTCCTTCAATCGATACACCAGGCGCATCGCGCCATGCGAGTCGGAGAAGCTCGCGATCTTGTTGTCGACGAGGCCGGCGTCGAGCCCCGCCTGGATGACGTCCGTGTCGCGGAGCTCGCTGCGGCCCCCTTTGGGACGCACGACCCACACGGCTCCGTTCGGCTCGATCCACGACTTCACCCG
Organism: Chloroflexota bacterium; assembly: GCA_005879985.1. Classification (GTDB taxonomy): domain Bacteria; phylum Chloroflexota; class Dormibacteria; order Dormibacterales; family Dormibacteraceae; genus CF-118. The sequence goes on from VBIA01000174.1 coordinate 21,901, forward strand.
GTTGATGCGGCGCAGGTCGGTCCGCGTGTCCGCCGACATGAATACGAGGTCGCACGGACCTCTTGGCCGTCCGCGCGTGATGTCGGACGTGCGTTGACGCAGCTCCTTCAGGAAGTCGGGGTCGTCGACGCCGACGATCGCCACCTTGGCGCCTGGCTTGACGCCGAGCTTGTCCAACCGGGAGCGGGTGGACACGAACTCGGGGCTCATGCCTCGCCTTCCTGGCCGTTGGGTCCACCGCGCACTGCTCCGAAAACGATGACACCTACCAGCCACGCGGCGTAGGCGCCGGCCGCGCTCAAGACGATCACCGGCACGATGCTGGCGACGCGGTCGTCGAGGAGCAGTCCGAGGGCGATGAAGCCGCCCAGAACGAGCGCCCCAGTGATTCCGCCGACCGCGGCGGCCACGAGCGTCCGCCCGGTGACCGCCGGTGGAGTCGGCTTCAGACTTCGAGCACCTGCAGGTCTTTCGCCGCCCCGGTCACGGTGCCTGAGTACAGATGGTTGAACAAGAACCGCGTCTTCGGGTGGCGCTTCTTCAGGGCGCCGGCGGCTTCCCAGCTCATGTGACTGAAAACGTCGCCGGGACCCGTAGCCTCGACGATCGCGACGTCGGCGCCGTCGACCAGCGCATCCAGCGGCGCGGTCGGCTCCGTGTCGCCCGAATAAGCGAGGACCCGGTCGCCGAACTTGATGCGGTAGCCGTTGCAGCCGGTCGAACCGTGGTCGAGCTTGATGGTCTCGTACTCGTGACCCGCCACCTGGCCCCGCTTGCGGGCGGTGACGTATCGGGCCTTGAAGCGCGGCAGCATCACGGCCTTCCAGTCGACGCCCCAGCTGACCTCGAACAAAGCCTCCAGCCTCTCGTCGATGCCGTCCGGCCCGACAAAGGTGATCGCACGCGGCTTGTCGACGAAGATGCGGTGGAGGACGAATGGAGGCAGCCCGAGTGTGTGATCACCGTGAAAGTGCGTCAGGAAGACGGCGTCGATGTCGATGGGCTGGATGCCGAGGCGATGCATGTGCGGCAGCAGAGGCGCGCCGGCGTCGAGCAGCACGCGACCCTCGACCACGACCGCGCCGTTATAACGCTCCGGGGAGAACGCAGATCCCGTGCCGAGAAATGAAAGTTTCAGGCGACCGTCACCGCGGGATTCAGGTACACGTCCTGGATGGCGTTCAACAGCTCGATCCCCTCCTTCATCGGACGCTGGAACGACTTCCGTCCCGAAATCAACCCCATCCCGCCCGCGCGCTTGTTGATGACGGACGTGCGCACAGCCTCCACGAGGTCGCCAGCTCCGTGCGACTCACCGCCCGAGTTGATCAGTCCCGACCGTCCCATGAAGCAGTTGACGACCTGGTAGCGGCACAGGTCGATCGGGTGGTTGCTCGAGAGCTTGTCGTAGACCGCAGGCGCGGTCTTGCCGAAGCCGATCACCTCGAAACCGCGATTGGTGTCGGGGAGCTTCTGCTTGATGATGTCCGCCTGGATCGTCACGCCGAGATGGTTGGCCTGCCCTGTGAGGTCGGCAGCGGTCTCGTAGTTGACTCCGTCCTTCTTGAATGCTGGGTTGCGCACGTAGCACCAAAGCACCGTGGCCATGCCGAGCTCGTGAGCTTGCTGGAACGCGTTCGCGATCTCGACCAGCTGGCGGTCTGACTCGGCGGATCCCCAGTAAATCGTCGCCCCGACCGCGGCGGCGCCGAGCTCCCAGGCTTCACGCACCGTCCCGAAGAGAACCTGGTCGTACTTGTTGGGGTACGTGAGGAGCTCGTTGTGGTTGAGCTTGCAGATAAAGGGGATGCGGTGCGCGTACTTGCGCGCGACCGAGCCGAGCACGCCGAACGTGGAAGCGACCGCGTTGCAGCCGCCCTCGATCGCGAGCTCGATGATCTTCTCCCCGTCGAAGTAGATCGGGTTGGGCGCAAACGATGCACCCGCGGTGTGCTCGATGCCCTGGTCGACGGGAAGGATCGAAAGGTAGCCAGAGCCCGCGAGGCGGCCGTGATCGAAGAAAGTCTGCAGGTTTCGCAGCACCTGGACGGAGCGGTCGCTGTCCTTCCAGACGCGGCTCACGAAGTCCGGGCCGGGCAGGTGCAGCTGGCTCTTGGGCACCGTCTCGCATTTGTGCTCGAGCAGTTTGGACGCGTCTTCTCCGAGTAGCTCCTCGAGCTTGGCGGTAGTGCCCCGAGTCACAGTAGCCATCAGTCCCTCTTACACATTTAATTAGCGTGCCTCGCAGGATCAGACTACGGCACGCGTCACTCTATAGTGCATCGAGATGACGGAGCGGGCCAGTGACCTCCTTAGCGAGCTGTCAGAGCGCCTGACCGCCGACCTCCAGGATGCCGGAGCGACCGCCTCTGAGGCGATCCGGACGTCGATGCCCGAGCTCGTCCTGACCGTCCCCGAGAGCTTCAGCGAGATGCCCATCCGCAGCTCATCGCAGTTCCTGGAGGCCCTTTACCGCACCCTCCGCATCGACTCCAGCGTGCCCTGGGCCCAGTACTACATCCTGGCCCGCGAGGCCTCGCACCGATACGCGGAGAAGGGCGTGCCGCTGGAATCGCTGATGGAGGCGATGGCCATCTTCCGGCGCTCTGTCATCTCCCGTATCACCGGGGAGGTCGCCGGCAGCCCCTACGCGGACGAGGTGGTGCTGCTGGCCCAGAGCCGGCTCGGCGACGTGCTCGAGCACCTGAACTCGAGCTTCATCCGCGGCTACCTCGACTACACCGAGGCGCGGCACCAGGCAAGGCAGACAGAGCTGCACGGCCTGTACCACATCGCCAGCGCCCTCGGCCGCTCGCTCGACGTGACCGAGATCGCGGAGGTCGGGCTGTCGGAGACGCTGCAGGTGCTCAACCTCCAGGCGGGCGCGGCGTGGGTGCGCGAGGGCGCGCGGCTCAAGCTGGCCAAGACACTCGGGCTCGAGCCGGGCCAGGAGAGCGAGTTCTCTGTCAGCGGGCGGCCTGGACCGCTCAAGGTCATGGAGATCGGGACGGGGCCTGCCGAGTCGCGCGTCGATCGCATCGCCGGCGAGTGGAGCGCGATCCGCGCGGAGCTGCGCACCAAGGGCGTGCTGCTCGGCGCGATGACGGTGGCCACGCGGCTGCCTCGCACGTTCGAGCCGAGCGACCTGCAGTTCGTGGCCGCGGTCGCCGACCAGATCGCTGTCGCGCTCGACCGCGCGCGCCAGCACACGAAAGAGGCTCGCACCGATTACCTCACCGGTCTTGCCAACCGGCCGGAGTTCGAGCGGGCCATCGACCGCGCGGTCGCCGCGTCGGACCGGCACAAGCGACGGCTTGCGCTGATGATGATCGACCTCGACAACCTGAAGCAGATCAACGACGAGCACGGCCACCACGTGGGTGACGAGGCGATCCGCGTGCTCGCCCATGAGCTGCAGCGTGCAGTCCGCGCGACTGACACATGCGGACGCCTCGGCGGTGACGAGTTCGGGGTCGCGATGCCCGACGCGGACGAGCACCACGCATCTGACGTGGCCGCGCGCGTGCGCCATTCGCTCGAGTATTTGAACCGCGCGGCCAAGCTGCCCGTGCGCGTCGACTTCAGCATCGGCATCGCCGCGTGGAAGCCGGGCATGGACTGGCAGGCGATGTACCAGGAGGCCGACAAGGAGCTGTACATCGACAAGCGCAGCCGGCACGCGGCGCGCAAGAAGGTCAGCGATGCCAGGAGCTAGCAACCTCAACGGCACCATGCCATCAGGCATGGTTCTCAACCAGGAGTTCTTCGACCGCGAAACCATCGAGGTCGCTCGCGACCTCCTGGGCAAGGTGCTCGTGCGCGCGGTGCGCGGCCACGAGCGTTGGGGACGCATCGTCGAGGTCGAGGCCTACATGGGGCCAGATGACCAGGCGGCCCACTCGTTCGGCGGGCACCGCAGTCCGCGCAACGAGTCGATGTTCGGGTACGCGGGGCATGCCTACGTCTACTTCACCTACGGCATGTACCACTGCCTGAACTTCGTCACGCGCGAGCCCGGCGTGCCGCAGGCGGTGCTGGCCCGGGCGCTGGAACCCGGTCCCGGCGTCGGGCGCTGCGGCGGTCCCGGCCTGCTGTGCCGCGCGCTGGAGATCGACCGCAACCTCAACGGCGTTCCGCTATCGCCGCCGAACCTCTACGTCATCGACGACGGTGAGCCGGCTCGCCGCATCTACGAGACGCCGCGGGTCGGCGTGCACAGCTGCGGCGATTGGGAGCACAAGCCGCTGCGGTTCTGCTGGGACTCGCCCCACCTGTCGCGCCCGCTGCCCCGAGCCTTCAGAGCGGTCGATTAGGGCGCGGGGAAGGACAGATGTCCTCCCCCGCGGAACCCCCACCTCTCCCGCGCATCGCTGGCAGCAAAACGCGTCGTCAGGAGACGGCCGGAATGAATCCGGCCTTAGCGCCGCGAACCCGCGCCTTTTTTAGGGCCAGTCCCCCGGCGAGGGCTCCAACCGATCTCGCGTTTCCCAGTCCTCGCGGATCGGCGCGAACACGTCGGTCACCGTGGCGCCGTCCGGGCCGGCGGCCGCGCCGTGCTCGACGTGGCTTGGGATGACGTAAGTGTCGCCGGCGTGGAGCTCGAGCACCTCATCGCCGATGCGCATGGTCATCGATCCGCGGATCACGAACCCCAACTGCTCGTTCTCATGCTTGTGCTCCGGCGATATCGCGTTGGGCGCGAGGTCGACGACGGCCATCGTCATGCGCGCGCCTTTGACAGCGCGAGCCCTGATGCCGTCCGCGAGAACGATCGGCTGCAGCTTCGCCAGCTGCTCGAAGGCGCTCATTCGATGACGCGGTCGATGATCGTCGCTGTGCCGATGCCGCCGCCGCAGCACATCGTCTCGAGTCCGTAGCGCAGGTCGCGCCGCTCGAGCTCGTACAGCAGGCGGTTCATCAGGATCGCGCCCGATGCGCCGAGCGGATGCCCCACCGCGATGGCTCCGCCGTTGACGTTGGTCTTGTCCATGTCGGCGCCGGTCTCCTTCTGCCATGCCAGCACCACCGACGCGAACGCCTCGTTGACCTCGAACAGGTCGATGCTCGACAGCTGGAGGCCTGCCTTCTTGAGGACGGCCGCGGTCCCGGGGATCGGTCCCTCGAGCATCAGCACAGGGTCGGTGCCGACCACCGCCTGCGCGCGGATGCGAGCGCGCGGCTTGATCCCGAGGCTTTTCGCCTTCTCGAGCGACATGAGCAGCACGGCGGCGGCGCCGTCCGAGATCTGGCTCGAGTTGCCCGCGGTGATGGAGTGCTCCGGATTGAACGCCGGTTGCAGCGCGGCCGTCGCCTCGTAGCTGGCGTTGGCGCGGATCCCCTCGTCCTTGGTGAACAGGTCGGTGTGCCCGTTGCCCTCGACGGGAACGTCAACCGGCATGATCTGCGACTGCATGTAGCCCTTGTCCGTGGCCTCGTGCGCTCGCTGGTGGCTGCGCACGCCGAACTCGTCCATGGCCTTGCGCGAGATCCCGTACTTGCGCGCGATCAGCTCGGCGCTGATGCCCTGCGGCACCAGGTCGTACAGCTCGGTGAGCTCCGGCGGAAACGGCGTGCCGGGCTGGATCGCGTTCGAACCCATCGGCACGCGGCTCATCGACTCGACGCCGGCGGCGATGGTCACGTCGCAAACGCCCGACTGAATCAGGTTGGCCGCGAAATGCAGTGCCTGCTGGCTCGAGCCGCACTGTCGGTCGACGGTCGTGGCCGGAGTGGTCACCGGAAAGCCGGTGGTGAGCCACGCGTTGCGCGCGATGTTCAGGCTTTGCTCGCCGGCCTGGCCCACGCAGCCGAAGACGACGTCGTCGACCTCCTCGGGCTTGATGCCTGCGCGCTTCACGATCTCTCTCAAAACGAGCGAGCCGAGGACGACCGGATGTATGTCCTTGAGCTTGCCGTTGCGCTTGCCGATGGGAGTCCTGACGGCCTCAACAATCACGGCTTCGCGCATCTCAGTCACTCCTCATCGGTAGTTGTGTCGACATCTTACGAGCGGCCCCGTAACGCTCGTCGCAATGCGTGTCAAGCCCACAAATTTTTGCCTGGCGTGCGGGCATTCTTATTTGTTGACGGGCTCTTAGTGCCCTGATAACTTTCGCGTCGCCCCAAGCGGCTGAGTACGGTAAACCTGAGGATACCGAACGTCGAGTAGGTGGAAGGTCCGGCGTGAGCCGGGGTGGAAACCGAAAAACGCATAGGGGACTTCAGGGTATACAGGAAGGTCTCTTGGGCATTACTTTTCCACAAAGGCTCCACACCCGAGCCTCAATTCGAAAAGCCCCTCCCGACGGCTTCCGCGCAAGCTTTGTCCACAGCGGCGGCGTCGAACGTAGCACCCTCCCCAGCTAGCGTTTCCACACCCTCGGCCAGGCGCTCCACGGGCATCGGATCCTCGTAGTGGAGCCACCGGTAGGCGATCGGGCGAGACCATCGTTTTCCCTGGCTTTCATAGTGACGGCGGTGGCTGTCGAGCACTATTCCCTCGACCTCCTCGAGCAGGCCCGGATCCCCGGCGGCGACCTCCGAGAAGGGCCTCGTGGCCATCCAGGCCAGGAGCCGGGACAGCCGGTCGGCCGCCGCTACCTGGAAGCCTCGGCTGGCGGGACCACCTCGTAGACCCGCGGCTTCAGCACGGCGATGAAGGGGAGGTGGCGGTAGAGCTCCCGGTAGTCGAGGCCGTAGCCGACGACGTACTCGTTGGGGATCTGGAAGCCCGCGTAACGCAACGGCACCGGCACCAGCCGGCGCATCGGTCGGTCGAGCAGCGTCACCACCTCGATAGACGCAGGCGAGCGCTGCTTCAGCCCGGACAGCAGGTAATCGAGGGTCAGCCCCGTGTTGACGATGTCCTCGACCAGCAGGACGTGGTGGCCCTCGATCGGGTAGTCGATGTTGCGCGCGACGCGCACGCGTTCGCTGGGCTGCGAGCCCGCGAAACGCTTCAGGTCCAGGTAGTCGATGACGAACGGCACCTTGATGTTCCGAGCCAGGTCCGCCAGGAAGAACGTGGTGCCCTTGAGGACTCCGACAAGGACGATCGATCGCCCGCGATAGTCGCGTGAAATCCGCCTGCCCAGCGCGCGCACTCGCGTCTCGAGCTCGACGGGCGAGATGAGGATGTCGCCGACGTCCTCCTTGCGCAGCTCCTGCACGTGGAGGGCCCCGTAGCCCGCTTGGCCGAGCAGCTGGTGATAGTCCTTGCGGTAGAGCAGCCGCACGTTGACGTCGGGGTACAGCTCGCGTAGAAGCCGTACCTTGCGGTTCTTCGGCGTGACGAGCGACTGCTTCATCGTCGTCAGCTCGACGTACTGATCGTGCTCGGGCAGGTAGAAGTCCGGCGTGAACATCTCCGCCACACGGCCTGAGTCCCACGCGATGGGGAACGAGACCGGCTCATACGTCCAGCGGATGCGGTAGTAGTCGAGGAAGCGCGCGAACTCCTGCTCAGAGTGATGCGCGAATTCCACGCGGGAATGGGCGGGGCCGGTGCGACGGATCAGGCGGGAACGCTGCCTGACCGGGCGGCGCCACTGGTGTGGAATGGGGACTAGAGCCGACGCCACTACGACGGGAACGATTGTACTCTCGGGTGACAGTGGCCACTTCGGCGCAGAGGATGGTCGCCGAGCAGCTCATCCCGCACGGGGTGACGGATGAGCGTGTGCTGCGCGTGATGTCGGAGATCCCTCGTGAGGAATTCCTGACGGGCCGCGCGCGCCGTCACGCTTATGAGGACCGCGCGCTCGCGATCGGCTGCGGCCAGACCATCTCGCAGCCGCTGGTGGTGGCGCTGATGACGCAGTCCCTGAGCCTCAAGCCGGAATCGATCGCGCTCGAGGTCGGCACCGGGTCGGGCTACCAGGCCGCGATCCTCAGCCGGCTCTGCCGCCGCATCATCACCATCGAGCGTGAGCCCGCGCTCGCGGAACAGGCGTCGGCGACGCTGAAGCGCTTGGGTTTCGACAACGTCGAGGTTGCGGTCGCCGACGGCAGCATGGGCTGGCAGGCAGAGGCTCCTTATGACGGGATCCTCGTGGCGTGCGCGGCCCGTCAGGTGCCGCCCGCGCTCATCGATCAGCTTGCGGACGGCGGCCGGCTCGTCGTCCCGGTGCAGGTGATCCCCGAGGAGCCACAGGACCTCCGCCTCTACACCAAGAACGAGGGCGCGGTCACGTACCGGTCGCTGTTCCCGGTCCTCTTCGTCCCGCTACGGACTGGGTGACGCCCTCGCGCCGGGCGACGGGGTCGGCGTCGCGCCACCGGGCGTCGGGGTGGTGCCGGTGATCGCCTGCAGCTGCTGCAGGATGTGACCCACCTTCGCCATCTCGTTGGCGAACGTCGTGAAGTCCCCGACCTTCAGCGCGGCATACGCGGCGTTGTAGTGCATGTTCGCTTGCGTGACCAGGTCGGCGATCTGCGCCACCTGGGCGGGCGTGAGCGTGGTGGGCGGCGGATTGTTCGTAGGCGGCGGGGCTGTGGCCGTGCCGACGAGCTGATCGATCGCCTGCTGCAGCGTGTCGGCGTAGACCACGGAATCCTGGTCGGCCAGGATCACCTTCTTCAGCTCGGGCAGACTCTGAGTCTGGCTGGCGCGCAGGTAGATCGGCTCGAAATACAGGAAGCTGTCACCGATCGGGACGACGAGCAGGTTGCCTTGCAGCACCTGCGACCCCGCCTGGTGGAAGAGAGTGAAGTCGCGCGACACCGCCGGGTTCTCGTTGATGCGATTGGCGACCTGTTGCGGCCCGAATATGACCTTGTCCTTGGGTAAGAGGAAGGCGACGTAGTCGCCGTAGTTCGACCCGTCGCTTCGCGCCGCGAGCCACGAAACCATGTTCGGTTTGCCGTGCGGGGTAAACGGCATGATGAGCATGAACTCGGGGTTCGACTCGCCCGGAAGGCGGAACAGCACGTAGTACGGCTGGACCTGGCTGCCCGCGGCGCCCGGAGAGCTGGAGGCGGTCGGGATGTCCCACACGTCCTCGCGCGCAAAGAAGACCTTGGGGTCCGTGATGTGATAGGTCTCATAGATCTGGACCTGGACGTTGAACAGGTCGACGGGGACGCGGATGTGAGCGCGCAGGCCGGCGGGCATCGCATCGATGGGCTTGAAGAGCTTGGGGAACGTGGCCTCGTATGCCTTGATGATCGGATCCTTCGAATCGACGACGTAGAAGTCGACGGTTCCCTCGTACGCGTCGACCACGACCTTGACCGAGTTGCGGATGTAGTTGATGTCGTTGTCGTTGAAGGTCGACGTCTGCGAGTAGGGGTAGGTTGCGCCGGTCGTGTAGGCATCGATCACCCAGTACAGGCGGCCGTTGACCACGACGATGTACGGATCGCCGTCGAAGGTCAGGAAAGGCGCGAGCTCTGTGACCCGATCGGCGATGTTGCGGCGGTAGAGCATCTCTGACTGAGGCGTGATCTGGCCGGAGACCAGCAGGTTGAAGTCGCCGAGCCTCAACGACCACAGGGCCCGGCTCGCGCCATCGAGCGGCACGCCATGGGTGCCGGTGTATGACGTGTACACGTCCTGGGCGCCCTTCGGGTAGTCGAACTCCTTGATGCTCGTGGGCGCGATCGCGTAGTCGTCGGTGTGCTCGCCGAAATATATGGCGGGCTGGGTGACCGGGAGCGAGCCGGTCGGCGGGATGTCGCCAACCACATAATCGGGCAGCCCCTCGCCGACGACTGCGTTGACAGGGCTCGCGGCCACGCCGTATCCATGCGTGTACTGCAGGTGCTGGTTGATCCAGTTCTGAGCCGATGAAGGTAGGCGTGCGAAGTCGAACTCGCGCGCGCTGATCTCCAGCGACTTGTACCGGCTCCCGACCGTGTAGCGGTCGATGTCGATGTCATAGAAGTGGTAGTAGGTGCGGATGCTCTGCAGTTGCTCGTACGTGTCCTGCAGCGGCGCGAAGTCCCACAGGCGCAGGTTGTCGACCGTGACGGAGTCGTTCTGCACGGCCTGCGCGGTCAGCGGCTGGTCGCCGGTGAAGTTGCGGACGCTCACGTTGCTCAGGCCATACGCGCTGCGCGTGCCCGCGATCTCGCGCTCGATGTAGGGCAGCTCGTAGGACTGGGCGTTCGGCGTGACCAGGAATCCCTGCACCACCGCGGGGTAGATCTGGCCGAGCACGAGCATCGCGACGAACAGGCCGGCGGCCGCCAGCGGGATCCACAGACGCCGGATCCACAGGTTGGCGACGAGGCCGCCCGCGAGCACGATGCCCGCGCCCGCCTCGAAGGTCAGCAGCGGCAGGCGGGCATTCACGTCGGTGTACGCCGCGCCCCACACGACGCTGCTGTTGTGCGAGTACAGGAGGTCGAAGCGGCCGAGCCAGAGCCACGCCGCGAGCGCCACCGCGAACACAGCCAGCATGGCTGAAAGGTGCGCGATCGCGAGGGGGCTGAAGTTCAGGTCGAACGCGTCGCCGCGCCACGAATACAGCACCGCGACGAGCAGCGTGCCCATGAAGCCGAGGCCGAGCGCCCAGTTCACGACCGAGTGGAGGAACGGCAGTGACAGGAGATAGAAGGAGATGTCCTGGCCCAGCACCGGGTCGGTGACGCCGGTCGGCGAGGCATGCTGGAACAGCGCCAGCAGCTGCCACTGCGTGCCCGCGCCGCCGGACAGGATGAGGGCGATGATCCCGGAGGCGATCAGGGCCACGATGCCTGTCGCGCTGCGCAGGATCGGCCGCTTGATGCCCACCGCCCTCAGGCCGGGCCCGGAGCGCGTGCGGAGGGCAATGAGCGCGTTCGCGAACAGGTAGGCGAACGTGATCGCCAGGCTGCCGACGAACAGCACGGTCTGCAGGACCAGCCGCGTCGTGTAGATGTCCTTGAAGCCCAGCGCGTTGTACCACTGCAGCTCGGTGATGAGCGAGACGATGGGGTTGGCGAAGATGAAGATCAGGATTGCGGCGCCGAAAAGCCCGACGCCAAGCCAGAAGCGCCGCGGTGGGCGCGGGACGCGGAGCTCGCGCGGCGGCTCGAATGGACCGCGCTCGAACGGATCGAACGGCCGGTACCGCCGGGTCATGGCCGCATCAGAGTACTCGGCTGCTGATGCTCAGCGGGTCGCGGCCTCGCGATGCAGCAAAGTCTCGCGGGCAAGCATCTCGACCACCTGGCGCGTGTCGCCGCCCTCCTGCACGACGCGCAGCTGGCGGTCGGCACTCGTCCCCTCGGCCAGGATCGTGTTCACGTACTCGACCGCGCGGCGCGAGCCGAGATCGTCGACGACGTCGTCGACGAACGCCAGCAGCTCGATCGCGAGGTCTCGCATCGGGACCTCCTCCTGCTTGCCGAAGTCGATGAGCTTGCCGTCGATGCCGTAGCGGACCGCGCGCCACTTGTTCTCGGCGATGAGCGCGGGCATGTACTTTCGGAACCCGAGGTTGTTAGCTCGCAGCCTCAGCAGCTTGGCGCAGATGGCCTGCATGAGCGCGGCGAGGCAGATGGTCTCGTCCAGCCGCGTGGGCATGTCGCAGACGCGGAACTCGAGCGTCGGAAAGGCCGGGTGCGCGCGCAGGTCCCACCAGATCTTCTTTCCGTTGTCGATCGATCCCGTCTTCACCAGCAGCTGCACGTAGTTCTCGTACTCGTCGAACGAGCTGAGCTCAGGCGGGATTCCGGTGCGAGGGAAGTTCGACCAGATGACGCTGCGGTACGACTTGAGGCCTGTGTTGCGTCCCATCCAGAACGGGCTCGACGTGCTGAGCGCGAGGAGATGGGGCAAGAAATACCGCGCCTCATTGAGGACCTCGATCCGATGCTCCTGATCCGGGATGGCCACGTGCACGTGCAGCCCGAAGATGACGAGCGACCGCACCACGTCCTGCAGCTCTTCCTCGAGGATCTTGTAGCGGTCGTGGTCGGTGATCTGCTGCTCCTGCCACCGCGAGAAGGGATGCGTGCCCGCGCAGGCGATGCGCATGCCTTCGGGCTCCAGTAGATCGGCCAGCGTGCCGCGCATTTCCGCCAGCTGGTCGCGCGCCTGGTCGACGTTCTCGCATATGGACGTGCCGACCTCGACGACCGACTGCATCATCTCCCGCTTCACCTTCTCGCCGAGCTTGGGAGTGGCGGCCGCAAGCAGAGTGTCGATGTGCGAGCGCAGCTGCCCGGACCCGTCGATGATCTGGTACTCCTCCTCGACGCCGATCGTCAGCAGCCCGTTCTTGCTCACGCAGATCCCTCAATGACAAATGTTGGCACCAGGCTGCCCGCGCCCGCGGTGACGTTCAGCAGAGCCTCGGCGGAGACCCTGGTCATGAACCCGCCCGCGCGCCCATTGAAAAGGTACGGATCCAGGTCGACCGCAAGGTCGATGTACTGGAGGCTCTCGAGCGCGACCGGGAACTTGACCTTCGGGATCTCGACAGCCGCCTGGACCACGTAGCATCCCGCGGCCGCCTCGGCGACGGCCTGCTCCCATTCGGCCGGGCCGGCGGTCCAGCCGAGGATGACGCCCTTGCCGCCGTACTCGTCGTTGGGCTTGAGGACGAGCTGCCCGCGGCGGCGGATGATGTCCTCGACCAGCGCGGGCCGGACCCGACGCGTCCATGGGATGTGCTTGCGGATCGCGGCCCTCTGGGCCGGCGTGTAGAGCTTCTGGTAGCGCTCGTCCGACAGCAGCGCCAGGCTCAGCTTCTTGTGCAGCAGCTTGGCGCGGAAGCTGTTGATGACGCACACCGCGCCGGCCATGTACGCATCTAGCAGCGCGCGAGTCTCAGCGCCCCGCGCGAGCAGCTCGCTCGTGAGCACGCGCCGGTATACGAGGTTGACCGCTGTGCCGTTCGCGTACAGCCGGCCCCGCCGGAACTCCAGGACCCGGGGGTCGCAGATCACGGTCTTGACGCCGTTGTCCTCGAAGTACGCCTTGAACATCTCGAACTCGGGCGCCGTCGGCAGTCCTTCCCAGTCGACGATCGCTATGACCGGCGGCCTGTCCCGGCCCCACTGCTTGAAGGCGCGCAGCATCGTGTTGAGCTGCTTCTTGCGCGTGGATACGAAGCGTCCTCGGAATCGCTTGCGAAACGCCTTCATGATCGGCAGCTCCGCAAAGACGGCGGCAAGGTTGTCGCCGTACGCCATCCCGGCAGGCGACTCGGCGTTGTATTCGACGAAGCGCACCTGGCCGGCAAAGAAGCTGTCGAGGCGCGACGAGGGAGACGAGAAACCGTAGCCAGGGTCGGCCAGCGCGAGGCGTTCCTCTTCCGGCTCGAGGCACAGCTCGGCGCGAAGGGCGGCGTCAGGGCGACCGACAGCGGCCGCGTGCCGAACATCAGCCGCCTTGCCATCTGGGCCTGCGCGAGCTTCTCCGCGGTCGACGACGCGTACTGCCCCTTTTCGAGCAGGGCGTGGTAGGCCGCGATCGGATCGGTCACGCGCGCACGGCGTCTTGTGTCGAGTCCTTCTCGACGTGCTTCCACCATCGGTGCTCGTCGCGCCATGGCGGCGCCTTCTCGCCGAGGGCGTACGCGATCACCAGGTCGGTCATCTTCTCGAGCACCCAGCGGAAGCCGTCTTCCTTGATGGAGAAGTTGTCGAAGTCCGGCGCGGGGTTCAGGAAGTCGATGGCGTAGAGCACGCCGTCCTTGACCGCGAACTCGACGGTGTCCATGTCGTAGCCGAGCGCCTCCACGAGCGTGCCCGCGTCGCGTATCGCGTGCTCGTGCAGAGGGCCCTCGACCGGCTGCGAGATGACATAGCGCTCCTCGAATGGCGCCCGCGGGTTGTAGCGGAGAGGCATGATGTTGGTGCGCCCGATGCAGATGCAGCGGACGTAATCGTCCCAGTCGATGAACTCCTGCAGGATCATCGTCTTCTTCCCCGTCTGGTCGAACGCAGAGAGCAGCTGGTCGATCGAGTGGACGATGTAGACGTCCTTCCAGCCGCCGCCCGTGTTCGGCTTGAGCACGGCGGGCAGGCCTGTGTACGCGACGATGCGCTCCCAGTCCATCGGGTACTTCAAGTTGCGCAGCGATTTCTGGTGGTCGATGTCCGGGATGTAGTCCTTGTTGGGCAGCACCACCGTCTTCGGCACCGCGACGCCGAGCTTGCGCGCGAGCGTGCACTCGAAGAACTTCTCGTCGGCCTCCCACCAGAACGGGTCGTTGATGACCGCTGTCCCGAGCAACGCCGCGCTCTTCAGGTGCGCGCGGTAGTACGGGATCTCGTGCGAGATGCGGTCGACGATGACCGCGTGGCGTGGCGGCTCCAGCTCCGACGTGCCGCCGAACACCGCCAGCTCGGCGGTGACTCCGACGTCCGCGCCGCGCTGGTTGACCATGTCGAGGAAGGGTCCGGGAAACGTGTTTTCCCGTCCGACCAGCAGTCCCACCACCTTCTTGCCAGCCATATCTCGCCCTCCGTTATTACGTCGAGCTCAGGGGTCCCCGCGAAATCACGCCGCAGGCTCTGATTTCGTGGGGCTCAGGTACGTCCGCAGCATGTCCTTCCAGTAGGGCCAATCGTGCGCCCACCCGGGCCAGATATCCAGCCGGACGTCAAGTCCCTTGTCCCGCATGAGGCCGCCGAGCTTGATCGAGTCGGCGACGTTCGGGTCGCCCTCGCCGGTCGCCACGACCTTGGCCGGCATCGAACGCAGAGGGCCAAGGTATGCCTCGTCGTTCAGCCCGGGCAGGAACGCGATCGGATTCGTGAAGTAAGTGCTGTCGTCGTGGTAGCCGTCGAGCCAGCGCGCGGTGTCGAAGGCGCCGCTCATCGCGACGAAGCCGCCCATGCGGGTCGGGTGCCGGAGCGCGAGCAGCACCGCATGCAGCGCGCCGAACGACGCGCCGGCGGCCACGGGTGGACCGGGAAGGCGAGGCAGGACCTCTTCGAGGATGTAGGTCTCGTACTGCAGGTG
>VBIA01000175.1 GCA_005879985.1 Chloroflexota bacterium
AATCGCGAGTTCTTCATCCGCAAGGCGATCGGTTGGGCGCTCCGCTCATACGCGTGGACCGATCCGGTCGAGGTCGCTCGGTACGTGCGCGAGAACGAGTCCAGGCTGAGCGGTCTCAGCCGCCGCGAGGCCCTGAAAAATGTGCTGGCGGCTATGCGCTAGATTTCCGGGGTAGTGACGGTCACCCTGCGCGGCGGAGGCCTTGCCGAGGAGCAGGTCGTGGCTGTCGCCAGGCACGGGGAGAAGGTCGCCCTGAGCCCGGTTGCCCGAACGCGGATGGATCGCAGCCGGACGCGGGCGGAACGCGCTTCGAGCTCGCGCGAACCTGTGTACGGCGTGTCCACCGGATTCGGAGCGCTGGCAGGGACACGCGTGGCCCCGTTGCGCCAGCCAGAGTTGCAGCTGGCGCTCATCCGATCTCACGCCGCGGGCGTCGGACCGCCCGTGGATGTCGAGGTGGTGCGGGCGATGATGCTGCTGCGCGCGCGCACGCTGACGATGGGACTGTCGGGCGTGCGGCCTCAGGTCGCGGAAGCTCTGCTCGCGGCGCTCAACGCAGGCGTCACGCCGGTGGTGCCGCGCTACGGATCGGTCGGCTGCAGCGGCGACCTCGCGCCGCTCGCGCACGTCGCGCTCGTTCTCGTCGGTGAGGGTGAGGCGATCTCCGGCGACGGCGGTCCAAAACCCGCCGCGCAGGCTCTGCGCGCGGCCGGCCTCAAGCTGCTGAAGCTCGAGACCAAGGAAGGGCTCTCGCTCATCAACGGCACCGACGGAATGCTCGGCATGCTCTCGCTCGCGTGCAGCGACGCGGAGATTCTTTTCCGCACCGCCGACATCACGGCGGCGATGTCGATCGAGGGCCTCCTGGGCACCGACCGGCCTTTCCAGGCGCACCTGCACGAGATCCGCCCGCATCCGGGCCAGGTCGCGAGCGCGGCGAATCTCGCGCTGCTGCTGAGCAAGTCGGACATTGTCGCGTCGCACCGGCATTCGCGCCACGCGGTGCAGGACTCGTACTCCATGCGCTGCAGCCCGCAGGTCGCCGGCGCTGCGAGAGACACGCTCGACTTCGCGCGCCGCACCGCTTCGGTGGAGCTGGCTTCTGCCATCGACAACCCGGTGGTGCTCGAGAACGGCTCGGTCGAATCGACTGGCAACTTCCACGGCGAGCCGCTCGCCTTCGCGTCCGATTTCCTGGCCATCGCCGCGGCGGAGGTCGGCGCCATCGCCGAGCGGCGTGTCGATCGCATGCTCGACCCCCATCGGTCGGAGGGCCTTCCCCCGTTCCTGGCCGAGGAGCCCGGCGTGAACTCGGGGATGATGGTCGCCCAGTACACGGCGGCGGCGCTGGTGGCGGAGAACCGCCGGCTGGCGGCGCCGGCCAGCGTCGACTCGATCCCGACGTCGGGAATGCAGGAGGACCACGTGTCGATGGGCTGGGGCGCAGGCTTGAAGCTGCGCTCGGTCATCGACAACCTCACGTCGATCCTTGCCGTCGAGCTGGTCGTGGCGGCTCGAGCGCTGGACCTCCGCCTGCCGCTGCAGCCCTCGCCCGCAACAAGCGCCGTGCGCGCGCTCGTGCGGAAGCACATCAAGGGCATGGGCCCCGACCGCGTGCTGGCGCCCGAGCTCGCAGCGGCGGTGGCGCTGGTGCGAAGCGGCGGAGTCATCGCCGCGGCCGAGGGGGTCGCGGGGCGCCTGCGGTGACCCGCATCATCCACGCCCCGACCGGATCGGAGCTGACCTGCCAGGGCTGGGCGCAGGAGGCCGCCATGCGCATGCTCATGAACAACCTCGACCCCGCGGTGGCCGAGCGGCCGGAGGACCTCGTGGTCTACGGCGGCACCGGCCGCGCCGCGCGATCGTGGGAGGCGTTCGACGCGATCGTGCGCGAGCTGAAGGTTCTGCGCGACGACCAGACCTTGCTCGTGCAATCTGGCAAGCCGGTCGGCGTGTTCGACACGCATGAATGGGCGCCGCGCGTGCTCATCTCCAACGCGATGCTCGTGCCCGAGTGGGCGACCTGGGAGGAGTTCCGCAGGCTCGAGGCACTGGGTCTGACCATGTACGGCCAGATGACCGCGGGCTCGTGGATCTACATCGGCACGCAGGGCATCCTCCAGGGCACGTACGAGACATTCGCGGCCATCGCCCGCAAGCGGTTCGACGGCTCGCTCGCCGGCACCATCACGCTCACCGCGGGCCTCGGCGGCATGGGCGGGGCGCAGCCGCTGGCGGTTGCTTTGAACGGAGGCGTCGTCATCTGCATCGAGGTCGACGAGCAGCGCATCGCACGCCGTCTCGAGCACGGCTACCTCGATGTTCGCGCCGATGATCTAGAGCACGCGCTGAAGCTCGCGGCGGACGCGAAGAAGCAGCGCAAGGCGCTTTCCATCGGGCTGCACGGCAACGCGGCCGAGGTGCTGCCGGCGCTGGCGCGGCGCGACTTCGACGTCGACATCGTCACCGACCAGACGCCTGCGCACGACCCGCTCAGCTACATCCCCGCGGGCCTCAGCCCCGACGACGCGCAGGAGCTGCGGCTCGACGAGCCCAACACGTATGTAGGTCGCGCGCGGGAAAGCATGGCGCGCCACGTCGAGGGGATGGTCGCGTTCCTCGATCGCGGCGCGGAGGTTTTCGACTACGGCAACAGCCTGCGCGCCGAGGCAAAGCTGGGCGGTTACGAGCGGGCATTCGACTATCCGGGCTTCGTGCCCGCGTACATCCGGCCGCTGTTCTGCGAAGGCAAAGGTCCGTTCCGGTGGGTCGCGCTGTCCGGCGACCCCGCGGACATCGCGGCCACCGATCGCGCGATCGTCGAGGAGTTCTCCGACGACGCAGCGCTGGTGCGCTGGATCAAGGCCGCCGGCGAGCGCGTGCACTACCAGGGCCTGCCCGCGCGCATCTGCTGGCTCGGGTACGGCGAGCGGGCCCGTGCAGGGCAGCGCTTCAACGAGCTGGTGCGCAGCGGCGCGGTGAAGGCGCCGATCGTGATAGGACGCGACCACCTCGATTCAGGCTCGGTGGCGTCGCCCTACCGCGAGACCGAGTCGATGCGCGACGGCTCCGACGCAATCGCGGACTGGCCGATCTTGAACGCTCTGCTCAATACCTCGAGCGGGGCTTCATGGGTGAGCGTTCATCACGGCGGCGGCGTCGGCATCGGCCGCTCGATCCACGCGGGCATGGTCGTGGTGGCCGACGGCAGCGAGGCAGCGGCGACGAAGCTGCAGCGCGTCCTGACCAACGACCCCGGCACCGGCGTCATGCGGCACGCCGACGCCGGCTATGAGCGGGCGCTCGAGGTTGCGAGCGAGCGAGGCGTCCACATTCCCATGCATTCTGCGTGACTCAGAATCATGGGCACCCTCTCCCCAATGGGGAGAGGGATCAGGGGTGAGGGTGCAGTGAAGGGATCAGGACTCTGGCACGCGGAGCAGGCATGGCTGGGCCATGTCGCCACCGACGTGCTGATCGAGGTCGAGAACGGCCGCATCTTCGCGGTGGCCGAGGGCGTGCAGCCGCCGGACGACGCGGTGAAGCTGGAGGGCTTCACGTTCCCCGGCCTCGCCAACGTGCACAGCCACGTTTTCCAGGAATCGCTGCGCGGACGAACCGAAACGGGCGGTGGCGACTTCTGGGAATGGCGCCGCCAGATGTTCGACGCCGCGCAGGGCTGGGACCGGCCGAGCTACACCGCCTACGCGCGCACGGTGTTTCGAGAGATGCTGCACGCCGGCATCACCGCGGTCGGCGAATTCCACTACCTGCACCGCTATGGCAACGAGCTCGGCGAGGCGCTCATCGACGCTGCGCGCGCGGAGGGCATCCGAATCACGCTGCTCGACGCGTGCTACCTGCGTGGCGGGCTGGACGACCGTCCGCTCGAGGGCGTGCAGCGATCGTTCTCCGACGGTGACGTGGATCGGTGGGTGGCTCGCGTGGACGAGCTCCGGGGCGGGGAGGGCGTCCACATCGGGGCGGCCATCCACAGCGTGCGGGCGGTCGATCCGGCCTCGATGCGGGTCGTGGCGGCCTGGGCGCGCCAGCGGAAGGCCCCGCTCCACATGCACCTTGCCGAGCAGCCGGCGGAGGTGGATGAATGTCTGGCCGTCGAAGGCTGCACGCCCGCCGCGCTGCTCGAGCGCGAGGGCATCCTCGGTCCGGACCTGACCACGATCCACGCCATCCATGTCAACGACGAGGATGTGAGCCTGCTCGGGTCGCACCAGGTGCGGATCTGCGCGGGCCCGACGACCGAGCGCGACCTTGGCGACCGGGTCGGCCCGCTGCGAGCGCTCGCTGACGCGGGCAGCCCGCTCTGTCTGGGGTCGGACTCCAACTCGGTCATCGACGTGCTGGAGGAGGCCCGCGCCCTCGAGCTGGACCAGCGGCGAGCCACCGGCCGGCGGGTGATCCACGCCCCGGAAGAGCTGCTCGAGGCCGCGACCGTGGCAGGAATGCGGGCTCTTGGCTGGGAGGCGGGGGAGCTGAAGCCCGGAATGCTGGCAGACTTTGCGACCGTGCAGCCGCCGCGGATGGACTGGAGGGGCCTGGGGGTGGGCTTCCTGATCTTCTGCTGCTCGGCTCGCGACGTCACGCACGTGGTGGTGGGCGGCAGGACTGTCGTCGGAAAGGCTTCGTGAGGCGCCTGTACAACATCGGCCGGCTGTTCACTGGCGCCGAGGAAGGCGTCATCCCGGGCGCGGCCATCATCTTCGAGGGCGATCGCATCGCATGGTGCGGCCACGAGGGCAGCGAGCCGCGCGTCTTGATGGACGCGGTGTCAGACGACTACGACTGTGGCGGAGGGCTGGTGACGGCCGGCCTGATCGACGCGCATTCGCATCCGCTGTACGCGGGCGACCGGATGGCCGAGGTGGCGATGCGTTCTGAGGGCCTCTCGTACGCCGAGATCGCGAAGGCGGGCGGCGGCATCAAGGCCACAGTGAAGAGCACGCGCGGCGAGTCCGCCAGTGCGCTGGAGGCGGCCGGTGCACGCAGGCTCGCGCAGTGGTTCGACGGCGGCGCGACGACGGTCGAGGCGAAGACCGGATATCACCTGAATCGCGATGGCGAGCTGGCCGCGGTCCGCATCCTCAAGCGGCTGAGCAACCGTGACGACCTGCCTCGCATCGAGGTCACGTTTCTCGCGGCGCACGCGGTGCCGCCCGATCGGGGCGCAAGCCTGGCCGGCCACGCCAATCAGGTGGCCGCGTGGTGCGCCGACGCGCGAGCGGCCGGTGCGCGATTCTGCGACGTCTTCTGCGACAGCGGCTACTTCACCATCGGCCAGACGCGCAAGATCCTGCAGGCCGCGGTGCGCGCGAAGCTGATCCCGCGCCTCCACGCCGACGAGCTGGCGCGAACCGGCGGCGCGAAGCTGGCCGCTGAGGTGCACGCAGCATCGGCGGACCACCTGCTGTTCGCCGACCGCAGTGACGCAAGGGCGATGGCGCGCGCGGGCGTGGTGGCGACGCTGTGCCCCGTCACCGCGTTGTCGATGGGCAAGCTGCCGCCGGTCAAGCAGTTCGTCGATGCCGGCACTGTGATCGCACTCGGGACCGATCACAACCCCGGCACGAGCGGCATCACGAGCATGAGCCAGGTGATCGCGCTGGCCATCGGGCTGTTCAAGATGTCGGCCGCGCAAGCGCTCTTTGCGGGCACTGTTGGAAGCGCGCAGTCGCTCGATCTGACCGATCGCGGCAAGGTCAAAAGATCGCTTCTGGCTGATGTCGTTTTGTGGGACGCGGATCACGAAGGCGGTTTCGCCTGGGCTTTCGGTCTTGCTCCGCGGCAGGTCTGGAAGGGCGGCGCACCGATCGAGTGATCGATCTCGTGTCCAAAGTTCTGCACCAAATACTGTTGCAAGATGCGTGCATTCCCTGTACAAGATGCACTGCAATGACCGCTGACTTAACACGAGATCAACTATTTGACGCGGTCGATAGGAGGAACGTCTCTGGTGGCTAAGTGGAACCCCCTGGCGTTAAAGCTTTTGATGTGGGTGATGGGCGTGCTGTTGGTGATGGGCTCAGGGCTGGGCTTCATCGGCGGCAGCTTTTTCCCATTCGACACCTGGGCCGGCGTGACGGCATCGGTGGCGGGCGTTGCATTCGGCGCCGGCGTGATGATCGCCGGATTCGACCCTGAGCGCAATGTGAGCTGGGTACGCGCCCTCGTTCTCTACGCGATCCTGCAGGTCGTTTATCAGATCTTCAGCCAGGTCACGATCGCGCGGTTCGACATCGTCTCTTTCATCATCGCGATCCTGGTGGCTGCTCTCCTCATCTTCCTCTACCCGAACAAGGCGGAGCTGATGATGCAGAGCGGCGGAATGAAGTCGGGCGGAATGAAGCCCGGCGACATGAAAGCCCGCGCGTAACAACCGACCACAACAAGGGCAGCCCCCGGGCTGCCCTTCTTTTTTGGTTGGGAAGTTTGTGACGTGGCAGGGTTGGCCCGGCTCTGCCGGGCCATGACTTGGCGTGCTCTAGGTCTCCTCGCGTCGCGAGGCGAGGGGGTTTCCAGCAAGGGGGACCTGTCCCCCTTGCTAACGACCTGTCCCCCTTGCTAACTTGTCCCAGGTTCGTCGCCGCTGATGATCCAGCGGCCACCGCCGCCTGAGGCCACGAGGTCGTCCGCGGCCTGAGGTCCCCACGAGCCTTTCGGGTACGGCTCCGGATGGCCTTCGAACTCCCACGACTTGATTAGCGGATCGACGATCTCCCACGAGAGCTCGATCTCCTCTCCGCCTGGGAATGCCGAGTGCCCGCCGGCGAGGACCTCGCTGAGCACGTTCTCGTACGCGTCAGGCAAGGCTATGCGCGTCAGCCGCGAGTAGTCGAGCCGCATGCCGGCCGGCACCATCTCGAACCGAACGCCCGGGCGCTTGGCGCCGATGCGCAGCGTGATCCCTTCATCCGGCTGGATGCGGATCACGATCAGCGTGGCGATGCCGCGCTGCCTGCGCCCGCCGACGCGGAGCATCGGCGCGTCGCGCAGCTTGATGACGATCTCGGTCGCGCGTCGCTTCAGCGCCTTGCCCGTGCGCACGAAAATGGGCACGCCGTCCCACCGCCAGTTCTCGATGCGCACGCGCGCCGCCGCGTACGTCTCGCGGCGCGAGTCGGGCCCAACGCCCTCCTCTTCGAGGTAACCCTCGTACTGCCCGCGCACAGCTTGTGCGGGATCGAGAGGCGACATCGCGCGCAGCGCACCGCGCTTGGCGCGGCGGATGTAGTCGGAGTCGAAGGTGGTCGGCGGCTCCATCGTGACGAGCGCCAGCAGCTGCAAGACGTGGTTCTGGATCATGTCGCGCACCGCTCCGATCTGGTCGTAGTAGCCCGCGCGCGACCCGATGCCCTCCTCCTCGGCGGCCGTGATCAGGATCGTGTCGACGAGGTTGCGATTCCACACCGGCTCAAACAACGAGTTCGAGAACCTGAACGCGAGGACGTTCTGGACAGTGTCCTTGGCGAGGTAGTGGTCGATGCGGAAGATCTGCTCCTCGTCAAACGCGGCCGCGAGCTGAGAGTTCAACTTTCGCGCTGAGGCGAGGTCGTGGCCGAGCGGCTTCTCAACGACGATCCGGCGCGAAGGGTCCCCCTTGGTCGCCATGCCTGAGTTGCCGACCGCGCCCAGGATGTCGGAGAACGTCTCTGGCGGTGTGGCGAGATAGAAGATCGCGGTCTTGGCGCCGTCGAGCAGCTCCTTCACAGGCGCGAACGACGCCGGATCCCTGTAGCTCAGCCGCACCCATTCTGCCGTGGCCGCGAGCTCGCTGCTGCCGCTGGACTGGTTGACCAGGTCGCGAAACTCGTCGCGCGTCTGCTCGCTGCGACCGGCGCCAATCACGCGCAGCGCCATCCCATTGCGCGCCGCGAGATGCTTCAGCGACGGCAGAATCTTGCGGCGCGACAGGTCTCCCGACGCTCCGAAGATGACGAGATCGACGCCTTCGGTCATGGCTGAAATGCTAGACGGGCGTGTCCTCGACCACGGTGGTGGCGGCGATGTCGTCGTGCGCCGGATAGCGCTGCAGCGCTGAGATCGGCAGCGCGGCGAGCCTCAACGCGGCCTGGACGAGCGAGAGCCGCGACCCGTCGATCGAGACAACACGCTGTCTCATCACGCGTCCGCCCACGGTCCTGCCCGATGTCGTCCAGCAAGCAAGGTGATATCCGATTGCGATGCCGGTGAACGCGCGCACGCGACGCCGGGCGAGCACGAGCGCCAGGCCGGCGCACACCGCAGCGTCGATCGCGGCAGCGGCCGCTCGTGAAGCCGGCGCCGGCTGCGCTTGCGGCGGCGGCAAGCCGGCCAGCCTCAGAAGCTGCACCCGAACCAGGCCGTGATGCAGGCGCAGCTGTGTGGCCTCGTAGACGCTTCGCGGCAGCATCGGGTTGTAGCCGTCGAGCGTCGCTCTCAACTCGCCGCCGGCCGACTCGATGGTGAACCGGCCGCCGGCCGACGCCACGAGCAACCCGCCATCGATCGGCCAGGACACCGAGGTCGAGGACATCTTCGGCGGGCCGAACGTGATGAGCCGGACGGGACCGAGGCACAGCGAGCGATCCCGCATACGGATCAATCCGAGCGTGACCGTGGTGATGCTGGGCAAGAAGGTCGTGCGAAGCAGGTCGCCGCCCAACGATGTCGAGCTCGCAACCGAATCTTCAACGGTGACCGTCCCGTCGACCCAGCGCATCGCCTTCTAATCTTCGACGTATTGCCCAAGCTCGAGCTGTCGGTACCGATCACCGTCGGCGCCTCGCCTGTGAAGGCCTTCGACTATTTCGCCGACCACCGCCACGTCGCTCAGGTGCTCGAAGGTGTTGGCCGCTGGGACCCCATCGGCGCGCAGACGCAGGGCGTTGGCGCGCGCTACGCGGTCGAGATGTCCGCGCTCGGATTCCCGCTGCGCAGCGTGCTCCGGCTGGATCGGTGGCGACGGGCCCACGAGATCGGCTGGGTCTCCGAGTCCGGGCTGATCAAGCAGCGGGGCAGCTTCACATTCGCCAGGATCCCCGCCGGTGGCACCCGGATCGTCCTCCGGATCGAGTACACGCCCCCCGCATCGCTGCTCGGAGCCGCGGTGGCGAGTCGCCTCGACGGCTTTGTGCGCAGGCGGCTGGCAGCCGCCATGGGGCGAATTCGAGATCGCCTCCCGCCCTAAAGTTGGACGGGTGCGGCTGAACAAGGAGGCGAGCACGATCCTCGGCCGGGCGCGCATCGGCATGCTCGTCCTGAGGTCGGGCCGCACCCCGCTGGTGAACCCGGCCGCGTTCAGCTACACGTCGGGTGCGCTTTGGATGACGACGTCCCGCTTTGCGACGAAGACGGTACTCGCGCGGCGCGACCCTCGCGCTGCTTTCTTCGTCGACGGCGGCGCTCGGGCCGTCGTGCTGCGCGGCACGATGGAGGTCTTCGACCCCATCTCCCTCACGTCGCAGGTGCGCGCGCTGCTCGGGGGTCCCGGCTTCTACCTCGGCATGGCCGGCTACACGCTGAAGAACGCTCCGTTTGTCGCAGGCTACATGCTCGACCTGGTGCGCATCCCGCGCGAGTGGCTGCCGTACAACCGCGTGGTTCTCTGCCTGCGACCTTCGGAGGCGGAGCTCATCGACGTCAACGAGTTTCCCGAGGCGCAGTCGGCGCGGGTGCCCGGCGTGCCCGTCGAGATCGGACGCAGGCTCGCCGGGGTCACACGTGGGTACGCGTGCTGGCTGGAAGGAACCAGGGCGGTGATCGAGCCCGCGCTGTGGGAGGCGGAGCGCGGACGGATCACCGTCGCCGCCGCGGGCGGCCGGCACCCGCGCGCCGGCGCCAACGGCGCGCTCGTGATCGAGTCGCATCACAGCTACCGGCCGTCGTTGATGGTGGGCGCGTGCCTGCGCGGCCGATTCCTCGGCACGATGGGCCGCGAGGCGATCGCCGAGCGATACGGCATCGGACTCGGCGACGTGCCGCCGGCGCGCGAGCTGCAGACCGAGCGCGTGACCGCATGGCGCGGATTCAACGTCATCAGCTCCGTACCGAAGGGGGCGCGCCACCTGCGCGTGGCCGAAGGGTGAGCCGGACGAGACCGGCCGCGCCGGAGCTCCGCGTGAAGCGATGGGCCGCGGGCAAGTGGTCCGAGTCGCCCGACGCGGTTGTGATGGAAGAGCCGCTGCAGCTGCTCCTCGACGGCGAGCCGCTGTCGGTGGTCATGCGCACCCCCGGCAACGACATCGAGCTCACGATCGGGCTGCTGTATGCGGAGGGAGTGATTCAGTCCGCGAAAGATGTCAAGGCCGTGCGCATCAGCGCCGAGGCGGGCGAGCGCGAAAGCGCGATCGATGTCGACTCGAGCGTCGTGGAGTCGAACGTCATCGACGTGCACCTGGCGAGACCGCCCGACCGCCGGCCCGAGCGGTCGATGCTCGCCAGTTCCGCGTGCGGCGTGTGCGGCGCGGTGATGATCGAGGATCTCCGCCGCGGACTCTCGCCACTCGGTGAAGGGCCCCGCGTCCAAGCCTCGCTCCTGCCAGGCCTGGTGGATGCGTTGCGTGCGGGCCAGGGCGTTTTCGAGCGCACGGGCGGATTGCACGGCGCCGGTCTTTTCACCGCCGCCGGAGAGTTGCTGTGCGTTCGCGAGGACGTGGGGAGGCACAACGCGCTCGACAAGGTCGCCGGCCGCCGCCTGCTCGATGGCAAGCTGCCCGCGTCCGAGTCAGTGCTGGTGGTGAGCGGGCGGGCCGGCTACGAGATCGTGCAGAAGTCAATCGCCGCGGGCATGCCAGTCCTCGCCGCCGTGGGCGCGCCGTCGAGCCTGGCGGTCGCGCTGGCGCGCGAGTTCCACCAGACCCTCGTCGGATTCCTGCGCGGCGACCGCTTCAATGTCTATTCGGCGCCGGAGCGGCTGACCTGACAGCTCTGCTGGCGCGGCCCGCGGTTCGGGCCGGCGTGCTCCTGGCCTATGTGCTGCTGCTCGAATGGACGCGCGCGCTGGCGGCGACGATTCCCGGCGCTGTCGTGCCGGCCCTGCTCCTGGGCGGCGCCGGACTGGTCCTGGCGGCGTGGGGCTGGCCGGCCGAGCGCCTCGGATTGGGCACCTCCAGGTTGGGCCTGCGGCTGGTCGGTGGCATCGCGCTGGCCGCCGTGCTGCTGTTGCCGGCAGCGGCCCGCGTGTCCGCGGTGCCGATCCTCCCCGGCGCGCTCGCGATCGCCGCGGTCGTCGTCTCGATCGGGGAGGAGGTCGCGTTTCGCGGCGCTCTGTTCGCGGCGCTGGAGGACATCGGCGGCGCGCCCGTCGCGGTCAGCGGCAGCACGCTTGCGTGGACCGCGGCCCATGCCCTTTCGCATCCCGCGGAGTTCCTGCCGGCCGTGGCGGCCGCCGGCCTGCTGCTGGCGATGTGGCGCCTCGTGTTCAGGGACCTGGTCGGCCCGATCGTGGCGCACGCGATCGCGGATACCGCGCTGTGATAAAGGAATCGATACTCTCGCGTTGTCCAATGCAGCGCGCCGCGCTGTGAGACGCACCCGGCTTCTCGTGCTGGCCGCGATCGCGTACATCATCGCGGCATGGAGCGTGGCGCCGGGCTTCTACGACGGGTTCTCGCCGCCCCAGCCCTACAACTTCGTCTGCCCGCCGCCACAGGCCGGCGCCAACTCACAGCCCAGCTCGGGCCACCTGAACATCAAGATCATCAACGGCTCCAGCGACCCCAACTCCGGGTTCACCGACGACGGACAGCTGGTGATCGGCTTCCTGCCTGGCGCCTTCGACGTCACCGGCAAGTCGAGCGTAAACGTGACCATCACGCCGGTCACCCCGTGCCCGAATCCGAATGGGCTTCGGTTCGTGACCAACACGTACCTCATCACCGCCGACGCGCCGCTCGTGAAGAAATCGAACCTCGTGATGCGCTACTCGAACGTGTCGCAGGATCCGAGCTACATCTACCGAGCCAAGAGCCTGGACGGGCCGTGGACCAGGCTCGACGTCCAGCAGCAGGCACAGCTGTGGACAACCTCTACTCAGACCGACCAACTCGGCTATTTCGCCGCCGGCTTTCCCTCCAGCGCGATCTCGACGGCCAGTTCGTCGAACCAGGAGATCCTGCCCATCATCATCGCGGTGTTGATCGTTGCGGTGCTCCTGGCGGGCATCCCTCTCGCAGTGCTGCGCCGCCGCCCGGCGCGCGCCGGAGGTCGCCGCGATGCTGAAGAGGACGAGGACGAGTAATCGATCAGTACTTGAGGGCTTCGAACAATGTGCCGCACTTGCGGCAGCGGTACTGAAGAGTCATCGCCTGAGTCCCGAACAGCGAGATCACCTCCGCCTCCTGCGCGTGGCAGTGCGGGCACCGCGGGTTGGTCGGAGCGGGTTCAGTCCTGGGCTTTCGCGGCGGGCGCAAATCGCTTCTCCTCGAGGCCGCGCAGCATGCCGAACGTAGGCGCGTCCACGGCGCCGGGCTTCGTTCGCCGTCGCCTCACGTCCCATCCTTTCCAGCTGAGCTCCATCGGCGGCGATTTGGTCTCCAGCTGCTCTTCGAGCCGCGACTTCAGCTCGGCCGGTCCCATGGCGAGCTTTCCTTCCTTGTGAAGGGCAGCCGTGTCGCCGTCGGGCGCGCCGAACCATTCGAGGGCCTGCCGCCACGCTTCGTCCAGCGGTCCCTTCTCGATGCCTGATCGCAGCCAACTGCGGCCGTGCAGGAAGTGGTAGCGCTCCTCGCTCAGCATCTTTCTCAGCCGGTGCTGCAGCACCTCGACGTTGCCGTTGACGCAGGCCTCGATCATCACCGTGAACGCGGTGTCGAGGATCGCGTTCGCGGCGACGAACTGCGCCCACGAGGACCAGGGCTCGTCGAAGTAGGGGAGGGCGCTGAGGCTCGCAGGGTCGGACTCGCGATTGGGACCGCGAGGGTCATCGCCCAGCGGCTCCAGGCATCCGTACAGGACGCGACTGTGACCGAGGTCGTCGAGCCCCATCGCCGCGGCGGCGATGTCCGCCTCGAGCGAAGGCGCGCGCGTGGCCCATTCCGCGTAGCGGAGCCCGAGCATCTGCTTGTTGTCGGCGATGCTCAGGACGAGTCCCGAGATGCTCATTCGCCTGGTGACCAAAGCGCGATGACGTGGTCCTTGCGCACGATCGTCATCTCGATCCAGCGCTCCTCGTCATAGGTCGCGCGCGCGTAGGCGGCGGCGAGGTCGTCGTCGGGAGCGACAACGCTGCCCACTTGGTGCAGCGGCTCGCCGCGAGTCTTGCGCGCGAACACCTCGTATTCGACGGCGTCGCCGCTGACGCGCTTGTATTTGTCGGTCACCATGGGGTACTCACACCGCCAGGCCCCAGGCCTCGAGCGCGTCGCGCCCTGCCTGAGTGATACGCGCTGCCGTCCACGGCGGATTCCACACCACGTTGACGCGCACCTCGCGCACGCCGTCCTCGCGCAGCAAGCGCTCGCGGACGTCGTCGAGGATGAAATCGGATGCGGGGCAGCCCATCGCGGTGAAGGTGAGATCGACATCCACCACGCCGTCGCGCTCGGCGATGCCGTAGATCACGCCAAGGTCGACCAGGTTCACCGGCATCTCCGGGTCCTGGACCTCGGACAGGGCGGTCCAGAGGCGCTGCGATCCGCTCAATTTCCGTTCTTGTGTGTCTTGCGGAACTTGTGGAACTCCTCCTGGAACATCGCGACCATCTCCGAGTTGCGCGGCCCTCGTGCGCGCCAGCGCGCGAGCACGTCGTCCCACGTGATGGGCTTGCCGAAGTCCCAGCGCTTCTCCTCCGCGTCGAACTCGCACGGGAACGGGTAGTCGAGCACCCACACTTCCTTGCCGTCCCGCGTCTCCTTGTGCGCCGGGACCTTGACGCCGATCTGCTCGCAGTAAGGCACGACAGTGGACAGCCACCACTGGCGCAGCTGGTCGTTGGTCAGTCCTTTGAGGCGGTACTCGAGCTGCGTCGAGTGCATCTTCAGGTCGTCCGGGAGACCGAACCATTCGACGCTCAGCGGGAACATCCAGTCGACAGCGCGCTGCAGCTCGTCCTTGGCCGAGCCGCCGGCGAGGCTGATGCGCTTCATCCACGTGCGGCCGTTGCGCAGGTGGAAGTTCTCTTCGGCCATCACCTTGTTGAGGCCGCGCTTCCACGGCCCATACGAGCACTTGTCGTGGATGTCGCCCAGCAGGCAGAAGCCCGCCTGGTCGTACATGCCGTTGGCGACGACCAACTCGGTCCAGGAGTCGAGCGGCACGTCGAACGCGTACGGGTAGCGGAAGCTCTTCGGGTCGCGGCTGAAGATGAGCTTCTCCTGGTCCTCGCCCAGCTCTTCGAGGATGTGGTACGCGATGTGGGCGTGCGCGAGCTCGTCCTGGATGATCGCGATGCCGGTCATGAAGGCGTTGATGCTTGGCGCCTTCTTCGCTGCGAGGTAGTACGCGGGCGCGCTGATCAGCTCGGTGTCGCCGGAGACGATGAGCGTGTGCTTGAGCTCCCTCAGGTACTCGGGCGTCATCTCGGAGCGAGACTCGATCAGCTCCCCAGATTTGATCGTCTTTTCGAATTCGGCGGCGGTTGGCATGGCTTCAATTCTGGGACAAATGAAGGCGGGTAAAATCTGGTGCCCGGGCCGAACTTCTTCCTGGCCCAAGCGTGGTGGCTATAGCTCAGCTTGGTTAGAGCACCAGATTGTGGATCTGGGTGTCGCGGGTTCAAATCCCGCTAGCCACCCGTATACCGGTGTGTAAGTTCGGCTGCTAGGCGACAAAACGCCTTCGGCTGCTTCGCGACAGACTTTCGGCAGGTTCGCTACAGCTACTTCGGTACATACGCGACACTGCCGCCTGCCGATCATCCTCAGCCTGGGTGATCGACGTTGAAGATGACTTCACAATCGCAATACCCGCCGCGACCCTTGAAACAGGCCGCGGAGGCGTCGATCGACGGTTCATCCAGCCCCATCTCGCGGAGGATCCTGGTGGTGAACCGCAGGTCCCCAAAGCATGTCCAGCCATCGGTACGAAAGTTGCATGCTTCGGGACCGGCAAGTCGTTCGATGAACTCACCCCAGCTGGGATGGCCGGGCAGTAACGGTCGACGGGTCGCCGGGGCCTTCTTGTGTTGCATCGTACGGATGTTCGCGCCAGCCACAGCGCGCGTCAATCCAGGCTGTTAAGAAAAAGAACGTGTTCGGGCGTAATGCTTCGCCAAATCCGGCGTGGTCGGCGGGATGCCGATGCTCACGACCGCGCCCATTACTCGGGCCACGATCAGGAGGCCACTGTAAGCCCAGGCAAACGCCCGACCGGTACGCGCCCACGTGCTGTCCATTTCATTCCGCGTGCAGCACCTCGACCACGTTGGTACGCGCCGCCCACCGGCCCGGGATGAGCGCCGCCGCCATCGCAATAAGTACTCCGACGATGGGAATGGTCAGCAGCTCCAGTGTGCTGAACACCCGATAGGCCGCCGGTGGGGTGTCGTTACCGGCGGAGTTGCTGATCAGGTCGATCAGATACGCATGCAGACCGACACCGGCGGGCACGGCGATGATCCCGCCGACGAGCGCAATCGTGGCGGCCGACGCCGCCACCATGGCCATCACCTGGCGCGGGCTCATCCCGACCGCTTTTAGCGTCGCGGTGTCTCGGACCCTCTCCCGGGTGTTGAGCAGCAGGGTGTTGAAGATCCCACCGATCCCGATCAGCGCGATCACCGCCGCGATTATCAAAAGCACGGTGTCGATCACCTTGACCGGCGCGATGATGCTCGTGTCGTTGGCCTGGACGTCGAGCAGGTCGGGCTGCGCCGCTGCCACACGCTGGACATAGGCGGCGACCGCAGCGCCTGGAGTCAACGTGATCAGATAAGCGTCCGGAGTCGCGTTCGGCGCCACCGCGCTCAGCGTCGCCCAGTCCATGAACAGTGAGTGGCCGAGATTGTTGATGTCGTAGATCTAGCCCACAAGATCCAATCGAACAGTGCTGCCGTGCACGCCTGCGGAGAAGCGGTCCCCAAGCTTCAGGTGTGCGTCCTGAATCAACGCCTTCGGCGCCAGCACCTCACCGGGTCCGCTGAACCATCGACCGGCGACGAGCATGTATCCGAGGTGTGCGGAATCGCCGCGGAACACGCGCGCGTTGACCGGGTCGCCGATGCCGGGCACAGTGAAGTTGTCTCCGGTCTCGGCCACCACGCGGGCGGTTTCCGGTTGGGCGTCAATGATCCGGAGCGCGTCGGCGTCGGACAGGGCTGGGCTCTTGCGGACGACGACGTCCACGTTTCCGGCATTGGTCTCGCTGTTGTTGATCGCGGTGAAGCTCCTCGGCAGACCGAGGGCGACAGTGACGGTCGCGACTCCGAGGAGGATCGCCACGAGAGTCAGAATCGCGCGAGCGGGCCGGGCGAAGGCATCGCCAATGCCCAACGCGATCGGACGGGGAAACCGCAACCGCGTCGCGAGTCGCCGCAAGCTGCGGCCGCTCCGCCCGCGAGGAGCGCTCGCGTTGGCTATTACCACGACCGGCTTGAGCAGCCCCGCGCGAAAGGCCGGCAGCAGGGCGGCCAGCGCAACGATGAGCAGCGCGCCCGCCAACGTAAGCAGGCCGAGCCCAATCGAGAAGGTAGGAATGTACGCAAGGCCAAGCGCGTGCGAGCTGTTGGCCAACAGCGGTTGGCTGGCCAGGATCCCGACGGGGATCGCGACGAGGAATGCGGCCGTGGCCGGCATCAGGATCTGCAGCTCGAATACTGCGACCACCTGCCATGGTGCGAAGCCGATCGCCTTCATGATCCCGATCTCTCGGTAGGCCGAGATCACGATGCCAGTCACCAGGTTGGCGACGATCGCCGCCGTGGCCGCCAGCGCGAAGATGCTGAACGCGATCAGCACGCTGGTCACGATCTGGTTGGTGATGTTGAAGATGTTTCGAACCAGGACGTAGTTGAGCGAGCCCACGATGCTTCCCGGCGGCAGCGCGGCCCGGATTCGATCGGTGACCGCCTGAAGCTGGGCGCTCGACGGATCGGTGGCGAACCGATAGGTCATCAAAAAGTAGGACGATTCTTTGGCGGTCAGGGCGGGTATGGCCGAGCTCAGCGTCCATGCGTGCTGGCTGCTGAGGTCCGCGCTTCCCTCATCGATGTCCACTACCTCGGCCGCGACGGTAAGGACCGGCTCCTGCGAAACGCTCACGACCTTGATCTTCTGGCCGACAGAGATATGGTTCAGCTCGGCAAACGAGCGCGTGAGCGCGATCTCGTCGTTCGTGCTCGGCCAGCGGCCTGCGGTGATGCGGAGTTGCTCCACATCGCCGCCGGGGTCGTCACGGCCGATCGTGTCGACTCCGAACTTCCGGTTGCCGGCCTGGAATTGCAGCGACGTGACCGGATACGGCCCGCCGAACGCCGTGGCGCCGATCAGCCGTGGAGTCCCGGCCATTGCCGCCGGGTCGGTGCGGCTGTCGTATGCGACCTGCAGGTGAGCACCCTTCTGTGCGTCGAAGGCGGTCTGGTAGGGATCATGCGTCTGCGACAGAAGCGTGAGGGCCATGGTTCCGGTAGCAACGGCTAGGAAGGCGGTTACGAAAATGACCCCGGCCTGAAGGCGCCTCCGCCGGAGATCCGCGATGGCCTTGACAAGGATGGCCTTCATCGCGACGTCTCCTCGCTCCGGACGCGGACCACATCCGAGGCGGAGCGCTCGGTAGTCTCGAGACGTGCGTCGTCGACGATCTTTCCGTCCGTAACGCTGATCACTCGCGCCGCATGGCGCGTGGCGAGCTTGGCGTCGTGGGTGACGAGCAGGATCGTCTGCCCCTCGCGATGAAGCTGGGCCAGGAGATCCATGACCTGGTCCCCACTGTGTGTGTCGAGCGCACCCGTTGGCTCGTCGGCCAGGAGCAGCGTCGGGTTGTTGATCAGCGCCCGCGCGATGGCAACCCGCTGCTGCTGGCCGCCGCTGAGCTTCGCGGGATACCGCTCCGCGACTTCAGGGATGCCAAGGGTTTCGAGGAGCTTGCGTCCCCGAGTATCGGCGCTTTCGCGTCCCTTCAGCTGGGCCGGAATGAGGACGTTTTCGAGAGCCGTCAGGTTGGGAAGGAGGTGGAAGAACTGGAAGACGAAACCGACGTGGTCGCGCCGGAACCGCGCCAGGCCTGCCTCGCCCAGCGCGCCGAGATCCGTCCCGCCGACAGCCACATCCCCGGACGTCGGCCGGTCGAGTCCGGCGATCAGGTTGAGGAGCGTCGACTTGCCGCTACCAGAAGGCCCCATCACTGCAGTGAACTCGCCTTGCTCGATGCTCAGCGACACACCGTTCAGCGCTCCCGTGATGCCGCCCTGATACAC
>VBIA01000176.1 GCA_005879985.1 Chloroflexota bacterium
GCTGCTGGCCAACTCCGGGCACTTCAACTCCGAGATCAACCTGAAGGCGCTCGACGATCTCGCCACCGGCGTCCGCCAGGTAAGGCCTTCGGTGCAGGAGTACAAGCTGGCCGACGGGCGGCGGCTGCACGTGCTCGGCGAGGGGCGGCTCATCAACCTTGCCGCGGCCGAGGGGCACCCGGCGGCGGTCATGGACATGAGCTTCGCCAACCAGGCGCTCTGCGCCGAGTTCATCGCAAAGAACGCCGGCAAGCTCGAGCGCAGGGTCTACGACGTGCCAGACGAGATCGACGCGGAGGTCGCTCGGCTGAAGCTCAGCTCGATGGGAGTCGCGATAGACGTCCTGACCGAGGAGCAGAAGAAGTACCTTTCGTCCTGGGAGGAGGGTACTTAGGCCCACGTTCGGACCGTCGCGACGCACCTGGGTGTTGGGCGGCGGCGGCGCGCGTGGCGCCGCCCAGGTAGGAGTTCTACAGGGCCTCTTCGAGGCGGGCATCGAGCCGCCGGTCAGGGTCGTCGCGGTCAGCGTCGGGGCGCTGAACGGGAGCGCGATCGCGGCCTACCCGTCGCTCGCCGGCGTCATGATGCTGCGCGAGCTGTGGGTGTCGACCCAGGCGATGTCCGTCTTTCGGATGCACCCGCTCGGCGTGATCATGACCGGGCTTCGCCGCGAGGGCCCGAGCGCGCTGCCACAGACCAACGTGCGACGGCTTGTCGACCGCGCCGAGTCCCTGACCGGCTTCATGACCTTCGAGCAGCTGCGTCTGCCGCTTTCGATCGTGGCCACTGACTTCAATTCCGGGCGCAAGGCGATCTTCCGCTCCGGCGATCTGACGCCTGCGCTGCTGGCGACCACCGCCATCCCAGGCGTGTTTCCGTCGGTCGTGATCGACGGTCGCGAGCACATGGACGGAGGCGTGGTCGACAACACGCCGCTGGACGTGGCGGTCGATGAGGGCGCCAAGGACATCCTGGCCATCAGCTTGATGGCAGGCGCCGAACACGAGCCGACGCCGACCTCCTGGCCGGAGCTCATCGCGCGCACGCTGCAGCTGACGCTGCATCACCAGATGCTGAGCGAGTACGAGCGCCTGCGCGACCGGGCGCGGATGGTCGTGCTGTGCCCGGTGACATCGCCGCACGCGACATGGGAGATGCGCCGCGTCCACCTCGAGGCCGTGATGGAAGGCTCGCGCGAGGCGACGCGCGCGCTGCTCGCGCAGCGAGGCGCGAAGCTGTTCCGCCACTCGGGGATCCACTACCTGCCACTTCGGTAGGAGCGGCCCCTCCCCGCCACGCGGGGAGGTCAGGTGGGGGCGCCAAAGCTAGGATTACAGCGTCCCAGAGGCATGACCCTGGCGAAACTATGAGAGAAAACCTGGCGGTTTTCTCTCATC
The DNA here is from genome assembly GCA_005879985.1 of Chloroflexota bacterium. Classification (GTDB taxonomy): domain Bacteria; phylum Chloroflexota; class Dormibacteria; order Dormibacterales; family Dormibacteraceae; genus CF-118. The sequence continues at coordinate 1,398 of VBIA01000176.1, forward strand.
GGAGCGCACTGCGCTCCTGCTCTCTTTCCCGCTGTTCGGATTGATTCAAGGATCCGCCCGGCGATGTTGGTGGGCCCAGGGAACAAAGTCATGGCCGGGCGCAGCCCGGCCATCCCCGCGACGCTACCATTCATTGGTCCCAGAGGCATGACCCTGGCGCTTGGGGGCTGCGCATCCGGTCGCAGGTCCTTGCCGGCGCGGGCGATTCAAAGGAGGACCATCCGTTGTCCAGCCTGTTCACGTCGGAATCGACCACCGAGGGTCATCCCGACAAGCTCGCCGACCAGATCTCCGACGCGATCCTCGACGCCATCCTGGCCAAGGACCCGCTCGCGCGCGTCGCGTGCGAGGCCATCGTCACCACCGGCCTCGCGATGGTGGTGGGGGAGATCACGACCGACTGCTACGTCGACATCCCGCGCATCGTGCGCCAGACAGCTCGCGAGGTCGGCTACACGCGCGCCAAGTACGGCTTCGACGCCGAGACTTGCGGCATCGTCATCAGCATCGACGAGCAGTCGCCTGACATCGCGCAGGGCGTAGACGTAGGCGGGGCCGGTGACTCCGGGATGATGTTCGGCTTCGCGTGTGACGAGACGCCGGAGCTCATGCCGCTGCCCATCAGCCTCGCGCATCGCCTGGCGCGCAAGCTCGCGGATGCACGCAAGTCGAAAGCGCTGAACTATCTGCGGCCGGACGGCAAGGTCCAGGTGACCGTTCGGTACAGCGAGGCAGGCAGGCCGGAAGCGGAGCTTCGCGGCAGTCACATGCGGACGTTCATCAACCCGACCGGCCGGTTCGTCATCGGCGGGCCCGTGGCAGACGCGGGGCTCACGGGGCGCAAGGTGATGGTCGACAGCTACGGCGGCTTCGCGCGCCACGGAGGCGGATGCTTCTCGGGCAAGGACCCGACCAAGGTCGACCGCGCCGGCGCCTACGGCGCGCGCTACATCGCCAAGAACATCGTCGCGGCGGGGCTCGCGTCGCGGTGCGAGGTGCAGGTGTCGTACGCGATCGGCGTGGTGAAGCCCGTGGCGATTCGAGTGGAGACGTTCGGCACCGGCCGCGTTCCTGAAGCGAAGATCGCGGCGGCGGTCAACAAGCTGTTCGACCTGAGCCCGCTCGGCATCATCAAGGAGCTCAACCTGCGCCGGCCGCTGTACCGGCAGACCGCCGTGTACGGACACTTCGGCCGCACCGACATCGACGCGCCGTGGGAGTCGACGTCGCGCGCGAAAGAGCTGGCGGAGGAGGTCGCGTCTTGACGCGGACGATCGCGGTCATCCCCGCGGGCGGGGCGGGCACGCGCCTGTGGCCACGATCGCGACGCTCGACCCCCAAGCACGCGCTGCCGCTGGGCGGCGGCGGAAGGCCGCTGCTGCGCGACGCCTACGAGCGCGCGACGGCTGTGGCCGACGAGGTGTTCATCCTGACCGAGGACGGCCAGCGCGAGATCATCGCCGGCGTCCTGCCCGAGGTGGACCCGGCGCACATGATCATGGAGCCACTCGCGCGCGGCACCACCAACGCCTACGGGCTGGCCGCGCTGACGCTGGTCGAGCGCAACCCCGACGCCGTGATGCTGACGCTGCCGGCCGATCATGTTGTTCGCGGCAAAGCGCAGGTCGCGCGCGCGGTGCGCACCGCGGTCAGCACGGCCGCGCGGACGGAGAGCATCGTCGCCATCGGGTTGAAGCCGACGTTTCCCTCGACCGGGCTCGGGTACATCCACGCACCGCGCCGAGGACCGGCGGGCACATATCGCGTGGCGCGCTTCGTCGAGAAGCCCGACCTTGCCACCGCGCGGCGCTTCCTGAAATCGGGCGCCTACTACTGGAACCTGGCCTGGTTCTCGTGGCTGCTGCCGGTTTTCGTCGAGGAGCTGGAACGCCACGCGCCGCTCCACATGAAGGGCCTGCGCCAGGTGGTCGAGGCGCGGAATGCGGGCAACCTGCAGGCGGCGGCCGAGCTGTACGCGAAGCTGCCGGTCGAGGTCGTCGACCGCAGCGTGATGGAGAAGACCGACCGGCTTTTGCTGGTGCCGGCCGAGTTCGAGTGGGCGGACATCGGCAACTGGGCGGAGCTGGCGGAGCAGGTGCGGTCTGACGCCAGCGGCAACTCGGTCGAGGGCGAATCGATCCTGATCGACACGCGCAACAGCGTGGTGCTTGGCGACCGCCGTCTGATCGCGGCGATAGGGCTCGAGGATTTGATCATCGTCGACACCGAGGACGCGCTGCTGGTGTGCCCCCGCTCGCGGGCCCAGGACGTGAAAGCAGTGGTCGATGCCCTTCGGAGGGCCGGGAAAACCCAGTACTTGTAGACCGGTTACCCTGAAAGCCGTGCCGCTTCCGGAGATCAAGTTCGGAACCGACGGCTGGCGAGGGGTGATGGCCGACGACTTCACGTACGCGTCGGTCCGGCGCGTCGCGCAGGGCATGGCCGAGTACATGCGCTCGCGCAGCAAGGACCCGCTCGCGGTCGTGGGCTACGACTGCAGGTTTGCATCTGAGGAGTTCGCCCGGACCGCGGCCGACGTCTTCGGCGCCAACGGAGTGCGCAGCCTGATCTTCGACCGGCCGTCGCCGACGCAGGTGGCGTCGTGGACGGTGATCGACCGCAAGGCGACGGGTGCCGCGGTCATCACCGCGAGCCACAACCCGTGGCTCTTCAACGGCGTCAAGTACAAGCCCGAGACGGGAAGCTCCGCCGACAGCTCCGTGATCGGCGAGCTCGAGAAGCGCATCAACGCGCTGGGCGAGATCGAGCGTCCGGATCGTGAGAAGGTCTCGGAGTTCGTCAGCGTGTACGACCCACGCGCCGCGTACTACGAGCAGATCGGACGCATGGTGGAGCTGCCGCGCCTTCGCGACGCGGGCCTGCGCGTGGTGCATGAATGCATGCACGGATCGGGGTATGGCTATGTGGCCGAGCTGCTCGGCGGCGGCAGGACCACGGTCACGCAGCTGCACTCTGACCGCAACCCCTTCTTCGGCGGCCTGAACCCCGAGCCCATCCCGCCCAACATCGACGAGGCGATCGCGGTGATGAAGGGAGGCGGCCACGACCTGTGCATCCTCACCGACGGAGACGCCGACCGCGTCGGCATCATCGACGAGACGGGCCGGTTCATCAATCAGCTGCAGGTGTTCGCGCTGCTGGTGCTGCACCTGTTCGATGTCCTCGGCATGCGCGGGCCGATCGTCAAGACGGTGAACATGACCGCGATGGTCGAGCAGCTGGCGAAGCAGTTCAACACCGAGGTCTACGAGGTCCAGGTCGGGTTCAAGTACGTCGCTCCGAAGATGATGGAGACCAACGCCGTCATCGGTGGGGAGGAGTCGGGCGGCTTCGGCGTCCGGGGTCATATCCCCGAGCGCGACGGCATCCTCATCGGGATGCTTTTCGCGGACATGATCGTGCGGCGCGGCAAGCCGCTGTCGGAGATCCTTCGCGACCTCGAGCAGCGCGTCGGGCCCCACGCATACGCGCGCCATGACATCCACCTGCAGCGCGAGACGTACGACCGAGACCGCAAGCGCATCACCGAGCAGCTGGCGAACCACCAGCCGAAGGAGATCGCGGGCGTCAAAGTCGCGCGGATCCGCTCGGACGACGGCTTCAAGTTCTACCTCGAGGATGGCAGCTGGGTGCTGTTCCGAACCAGTGGCACCGAAGCTCTTGTGCGCATCTACTCCGAGGCGCCTGATGCGGCTGCGGTCGAGGCGAGGCTTAAGGCCATCGAGGAGATCGTCGGGCTGAAAAGGGAAGCCCCCGTTCATGCCTGATATCCCGGCCGTGTATCGGGCCGAGGAGACCCTGGTCGAGAAGCCCTGGGGCTACGAGATTCGATGGGCGATCACGGACCGGTACATGGGCAAGATCCTGCACGTGCGCAAGGGCGAGGCGCTGTCGCTGCAGTACCACGAGCGCAAGGACGAGTGGCTGCTGGTCACCCGTGGCACCGTGGACATGGAGCTCGGCGTCGAGGACGGGCAGCTGAAGACACACCGCATGCGCGAGGGGGATTCGGTGCACCTGGCGCCGCTGACGAGGCACCGCATCACGGCGGTCGAGGACGCCGACATCTATGAGGTCTCGACGCCTGAGATCGAGGACGTCGTCCGCCTCGAGGACCGGTACGGCCGGGCCGGGACCTAGTTCCTCAGGCTAGACTCCGCTAGCCGATGAAGACCCCGCCAGGTCATCGCGAGGCGCCGCCTGCGCGCGTCGTGGCCGCCGTCGAAGGCGAGCGCGATCGAAGATTTCTCATCTTCGGGGGGGTCGTGCTCGTCGCCATCGCGCTCGGCTTCAAGTCCGAAATCTGGGCCGAGAACCAGGTCTGGGTGCTCGGGCTTGGGCTGATCGTGGTCGCGGCGCCGGTGCTGCTCGGCTACCTGCGCAGCGCGGGCGAGCCGCCCGCGGTCGAGCATTACATCCCAGTCGCGCTAGGAGCGATCACGCTCGCGGGCCTGGCGTCATCCCCGGTCTTCAACCTGCAGCTGTGGCAGTTCGCCGGCCTGAGCGTGCTGTTCGGGGTCGGGTTCGTGGTGGCCGGGCGGCTCGACTACCTGCGCATCCACGGCTCGGAGAAGCGCGGCCATGTCGTGCTGCAGGAGGCGATCCTCATCGCGTTCCTGGCGGGCGCCTACGTCGTGGTGGTAACGCTTCCGTTCAACCCCATCCTCAAGCTGCTCTGGATCCTGACCATCACGTTCCTGGCGTCGTACCGCAGCTTCCGCATCAACGGCTCGTCCATCGCTCCGAGCCGCGCGTTCATCTTCGCCGTCTTCGTGGCGCAGGTCGTGACGTTCCTCGCGTGGGCGGTCACCGCGCTCGAGAGCTATCTGGTGTTGAACGAGGGCACGTTCGCGGTGATGCTGCTGTTCGCCTGGTACATCAATCGCGGCCTCGTGCGGCACACGGTCGAGGACAGCTTCACGCGCAACGTGGTGTTCGAGTATGTGGCGTTCGCCGCAGTGCTGATCTACTTATTCGTGTCTAACTACCAGGCCGGACGCTAGCAGATGGCCGACTTAACACCCCCACCCAACCTCCCCACTGCAGTGGGGAGGGACCGAGCTACATACCCAAATAAGCTTTCTGTACGTCCTCTGACGCGAGGAGCTCCTGGCCCGAGCCGGTCTTGACGATGGAGCCGGTCTCCAGAACGTAGCCGCGGTGCGCGACCTCGAGCGCCTTGTGCGCGTTCTGCTCCACCAGGAGCACGGTCGTGCCCTGTGAGTTGATCTCGCGGATGATCGTGAAGATCGTCTCGACCAGGATCGGCGCGAGACCGAGCGAAGGCTCATCCAGCATCAGCAGCTTCGGACGGGCCATGAGCGCCCGGCCCATCGCGAGCATCTGCTGCTCGCCTCCTGAAAGCGTGCCCGCGATCTGTGTCCGCCGTTCTCGGAGGCGCGAGAAGAGCGTGAAGACACGCTCCATGTCCGAGGCGATGCCCGGCTTGTCGTTGCGGGAATACGCGCCCATGAAGAGGTTGTCCTGGACGGTCATGCGCGGGAAGAGCCGTCGCCCCTCGGGCGACTGACAGATCCCGAGCGCCACGATCCTGGCGGGCCCTGTGGTCGTGATGTCGCGCCCGTCGAAGCCGATGGTGCCGGCCTGCGGGTGCATGAGGCCCGAGATGGTGCGAAGCGTCGTGGTCTTGCCGGCGCCGTTGGAGCCGATGAGGGCGACCACCTCGCCCTTGTTGACATCGATAGACATCTTGCGGAGCGCCTGGATGCGTCCGTAGGCGGCGTCGACTCCCTTGAGTTCCAGGAGCGCCATCGAGCTAGGCCGACTTGCCCAGATAGGCTTCGATCACGCGCGGGTCGGTGCGTACTTCCTCGGGTGGCCCTTCCGCGATCTTCTCGCCGTGGTCGAGCACGACGATGCGCTCTGAGATGCCCATGACGACCTTCATGTCGTGCTCGATGAGCCAGACCGTGACGCCCCTGTCGAGGATCTTCCGCACCAACGCCATCAGCTCAACCTTCTCCTGCGGAGTGAAACCCGCAGCGGGCTCGTCGAGCAGGAGGAGCTTCGGCTCCGTGGCCAGCGCCCGGGCGATCTCGAGCCGCCGCTGTTGGCCGTAGGGAAGGTTGCGCGCGTACTGATTCGCCTGTCGTGCGATGCCGACGAAGCGCAGCAGATCCATGGCCTCCTCGGTGACACGCTCCTCCTCGCGGCGTTCGGCCGGCAGCTTGAAGAGGCCGTCCCACAGCTTGGCGTGCATGCGCACGTGACGACCGACGCGCACGTTGTCGACGCACGTCATGTAGTCGAAGAGGCGGATGTTCTGGAACGTCCGCGCGATGCCGAGCCGCGCCACCTCGTGCGGCTTGGAGCCGGTGATGTCCTTGCCGTTTAGGATCACGTGCCCGCTGGTCGGCTTGAAGAGCCCGGTCACGTTGTTGAAGAGTGTCGTCTTGCCCGCCCCGTTGGGGCCTATCAACGCGAAGATCTCGCCGCGCTTGATGCTGAGGCTCACGTCGTCCACTGCCACCAGCCCGCCGAAGCGCTTGGTGACGTTGTTCAGGACAAGGATGTGGTCGTCGAGGGTGCTCATCACGCGTGCGCCTGCTCGATGGCGGCCTCGTCCTCCTGGGCGGTCGCGTGCTTCAACTCCTGCTCGCGGATGCGGCTGGGGAAGATGCCCTGGGGACGCAGCAGCATCATGGTGACGAGGATCAGTCCGAATAGCAGCAATGTCACGTTCTGGGTCTCGTTGCCAAGGCCGGGCCAGTCGCCGGCGCGCGAGTTCAGGCTTCCGAGACCGATTGAGCTGGCCAACGACTCGACGGCTGGGGGCAGCAGCGGTAGGAACCAGTTGAGGATGAAGTAGATGGTGACGGCGCCGACGATCACGCCTGGGATGTTGCCCATGCCACCGAGCACGATCATGACCAGCACCGTGATCGACACGATGAAAAGGAAGTCGTCAGGGCTGACCAGGCCGAAGCTCGCGCCGTAATACGCCCCAGCGAAGCCACTGAACGACGCGCCGATGGCGAAAGCCAGGAGTTTCGTGGTCACGGTGTTGATGCCCATCGCCGCGGCGGCCACCTCGTCTTCACGGATGGCCATCCACGCGCGGCCCAAACGCGAGCGCTGCAGGTTGTTGACCAGGACTATCGCCACCGAGACCAGGATGAAGATCAGGACGTAGTAGGCGATGGGGTCGAAGCTGAAACTGAATGGTGCGACGATCGAGATGCTGTCGGCCCCCGCCCAGGGTCCAGTGACCCAGGCGGGCAGCGTCGGCTGGTCGATGCCGCCGATGGCGTTGATGCCGCCGGTCCACTGGTCAAAGTTCTGGAAAACCTGAGGGACGATCTCGCCGAAGCCCAGCGTGACGATGGCGAGGTAGTCGCCGCGAAGTCGGAGGGTGGGAAAGCCGAGGACCGCGCCCGCGGACGCGGCTATCAGCAGGCCCACGAACATCATCAGCCAGAACGGGAAGTGGTACGCGTGATGTATGGGCGAGGCCAGCAGCTGCTGCGAGGCGAAGAGGGCGTACGTGTACGCGCCGATCGCGAAGAAGGCGGCGTAGCCCAGGTCGAGCAGGCCGGCAAATCCGACCACCACGTTGAGCCCGATGGCAAGCAGGACGTATGTGCCCGCGTGACCGGCGACCGCGATCAGGTACGTGCTGCCGTCGGTGGTGTAAAGGGTGATCGCAGGGAACACCAGCGCGACGAGGAGTAGAACGCCGTAGATCGCGGTGTCGCGGTCTCGAATTCGCTCCCGCAGGTGAAGGCGAGCCCAGACCGAGCGCGGCGGCGCGGCGACCCGATTCCTCATTTCTCAGGCACCCGCATCCCCAGCAGGCCGGTCGGCCTGAAGACGAGCACCGCGATCAGGATGCTGAAGACGATGATGTGCGTCCACCGGGAACCGATGTAGTTGTCGCTGAAGGCTTTCACGAGGCCGATGAGCAGCCCACCCAGCGCCGCACCGGGGATGTTGCCGATGCCGCCGAAGACCGCTGCCGTGAAAGCGATGAGTCCGACCGAGAAACCGAGATGGTAGTCAAGGTTGTTGAAGTACAGGCCGTAGATGATCCCGCCGGCGGCCGCCAGCACGGCGCCGATGAAGAAGGTGGCTGAGATCGTGCGGTTGATGTCTATGCCCATGAGCTGCGCGGCGTCGCGGTCCTGCGCGGTGGCGCGCATGGCCTTGCCAAGCTTGCTGCCGTTGATGAAGACGGCGAGCAACGACACCAGGATCACGGCTGCGACGATGACGAAGACGTCCTTGAACGTGAAGAACACGCCGCCGATGTAGGTCTGGAACCCTGCGCCGTGGGGCAGGAGGTCGGGGAAGTGGATGATCGCGGAGCCATGCCACAGGTACATGACTCCTTCGACGGTGAACGACATGCCGATGGCGGTGATCAGGGGCGCCAGCCGGGGCGCGTTGCGCAGCGGCCGGTAGGCCACTCGCTCGATGGTGACGTTGATGCCGCCGATGATCAACATCACGACCGGGAACACGAGCAGCAGGGTCAGCAGGTCCGCCAGTGAGAAGGAGCTCTCGTTGACGGCGAAGAAGCCGAGGATCGCGGAGCCGATGACCGCGCTCAACGTGAAGATGTCGCCGTGCGCGAAGTTGATCAGCTCGATGATGCCGTACACCATCGTGTACCCGAGAGCGACCAGGGCGTAGATGGCGCCGTCGGCGATGCCGAAGTCGAGGACCTGGAAGAAGGTGCGAGGGTCGATTACAGCCTGCGTGGCCAGCAGCACGATGGCGGTGCCGCAGAGCACGTAGAAGCCGTAGTCGGTGAATGACATGCCGGCCAGCCGAGCCGACCGGATCCTGGTCAGGGCCGAAACGCTCGTCGCCACGCCCGGGTCCTTTCCCTCCGTTGAGTTGAAGAACGAGGAGGCCCGGGTTGGGCCTCCTCGTGGATTTGGGCTACAAGCCTAAGCGCTAGCTGCTCAGCTTGGCGAAGTCGAATTGCGTCTTCCAGACAAAGCAGGCGTCCTTCGCGGTCTTGGAGCCGCAAACGCCCGTCGAGTTCTTCACCTGGTCGGCGCTCAGCTTGCCGTTGACGATGTAGATGGACACGATCTTCAGGCTCGTGTCGCCTTTCTCATCGAAGTCGTAGGTGCCGATCACGCCCACGAAGCCCTTGGTCTTGGCCATCTCTGACCGGACCTGATCGCGGGTCGGCGTGCCGCCGTTGGCGGCGTTGATCGCGCGTCCGATGGCCGCCATCAGGGCGTTGGTCGCGTCGTAACCCTGCATCGTGTAGCCGCCGAAGTCGTTGGGGCCCGGGAAGGCCTTGCGGAAGTCGGCGATGGTCTGCGCGGCGCCAGGAACCTGGGTCGCGTCCGCGCCGGCCGAGGTGGCGTAGATGCCGGCCTCGTTGCCGGTCGCCTGGTCGATGCAGTCGGTCGTCTCGATGCCGTCACCACCGGTGAACGGCACGTCCCAGCCCAGCTGCTTCATCTGCGCACGCGGGATGCAGATGTTCTGGTCGTCGGTGCCGCCGACGTACACGGCCTTGGCGCCGGCGTTCTTGAAGGAAAGCAGGATCGACTTGAAGTCGCTGCCCTGCTGGTCCTTCTTGTACTCGGAATGCTTGGCCACGGTGCCGCCGAGCTTCTTGAACTCGGTCTCAAAGGCGCCCGCGATGCCCACTCCGAAGACGGTGCTGTCATCGAGGATCGCCACGTTGGTGATGGTGAGCTGCTTGTAGATGTAGTCCGCCATCGCCGGGCCCTGGTAGTCGTCAGTGGTCACGACCCGCCAGTAGTTGTTCGCGTTGCCGGCCCGAAGGTCCTGCGGGTGATACGAGCACGTCGGCAGGTCCTTGGTGAGGCAGGGGTTGGTGTTGGACGGGCTGATCATGACGAAGTGCTGCGGTGCCGCGATCGGAATCTCAGCCTTGGCCACTGCCGAGTTGTAGGGGCCGATCATGCCCAGGAACTTGCTGTCGCCCAGCATCCTCTGGACGTTCTCCACACCGGCGTCGGCGTTGTACGAGCCCTGCCGGCAGTCGTCGAAGCCCTGGAACGCGATCGTGTATCCGTTGACGCCTCCAGCCGCGTTCTTCTGGTTGACCGCGAACTGGATGCCGTTCTGTACCGCCTGACCGCCGACCGTACACACGGGCAGGTCGGACCCGATCTTGATGGTGCCCTTGGATCCCGCGGGCCCACTCGAACTGCCGCACGCGAAGGCGACAAGCGTCGCCATGGTGAGGACTACGAGTCCCCTAGCTCGAACCATATGGTTCCCCCTTGTGCAAATGGAGGCCTTGAATTCGCTCTGGACGCCTCCGTCACTCGCCGCCCTCTTCCCAGCTTCGCCGGGGCGAGAGTGCGCCGGCGGCGAATGCGGCCACACGGGGGTGGCCGAACTGACACTCCGTTGGCAACTATCGACTCGGAGGGCCCTCCAAGTCAAGTTGTGTCTGGCCGCGCCTGTGCTGAGTTCGGCGGACGTGGGCGCGCCGCTGTATCAATATGGGAGCGCGGCGCTGTAATCGACCGACCCCGCCGCCAGCCACGGCGCTTTCCGGTCGAGGCGGGGCGACTCGACGATGGAGATCACGCGGTGCGTCGTGTCGCCGTTGCCGTCGAACCGAATGGTGCCCGTCGCGCCTCCGAGACCGGAGCTCGCTGCGAGCATGGCGACGACGGCGGGGCGCGCCGGAAGCTTGCCGCTCGATGCCGTGATCGCGCGGTCGATCGCGTCGTAGACGACCGCGGTGGCGTCGTAGGCGATGACGGTGTAGCGGCCGAAGTCCGATGGGTTCGGGTAGGCGCTCTTGAAGCCTTTGATCACTGGCGCGGCCGACGGAAGGTCGCTGGGGTCGACGGCCGGAACGGTCGCGTACATGCCGGCGAAGTTCGCCCCCGCGTCGCGCACGCACGCCGGGTCCTCGGCGATGCCATCCCCGCCGACGAAGGGGACGGTCACGTCCGTGCCGAACGCGTCCAGCATCTCCGCACGGATCGCGCAGCCGTGATTCGCGGTGACGCCTCCGTAGTACACGGCCTGCGCGCCATCCGCCTTCATCCTCTTGAGGAATGCGACGGGGTCGGCCGATGAATCCAGGTCGAGCCGGCCCACGACGCTGCCGCCGAGCCTGATGTAGCGCGTGGTGAAGCTGTCCGCGAGCGCCTGGCCGTACGACTCATGATCGGAGATCACCGCTGCGCGGAGGAGCTGCAGGTTCTTGAAGAGGTGGTCGGCCGCGGCGGGCCCCTGGAGCTGGTCGGTCGGTGCGAGCCGGAAGTAGTTCTTGCTGCCCGACGTATGCAGGTCGTTCGCCGCCGGCAGGCCGGCGTCCTTGCAGGTCACCGCTGTATGGCTGAGGCTGAGCGCGGCCGGCAGGTAGACGTCCTGCGTGAGGCAGGGACTGCTGGTCACGGGACTCACCATCGCGAGCAATGACGTGTTCGCCGCCGGTATCTCCGCGCGCGCGACATTCGAGTCGAATGGACCGATGACGGCCGCGACGAGCGGGTCCTGCACGAAGGCGCGGACGTTGCCGGCTCCGCGGTTGGCGTCAGGCAGCCCGCCGGTCGAGTCGTCGCTCTCGGACAGGACGATGGTGAAGCCGTCCAGCGTCGGATGCTGCTGGACGTAGTAGCGGATGCCGTTGAGCGCGGGCACGGCAGCGCGAGCCTCGGGGCCGCTGAGCGGCAGGTCGACGCCGATCTTGATGACCGGCTCCGGCGGACCGCCGAACAAACAGGAGCTGCCTGCAGTTAAGGAAAGCGCGGCCACAAGGGCCGCCGCCGGGGGACGCAGCACACGCAGATTGTCCAGATTCGGCCTCGCCGCGCTCCGGCAGTATCTATACTCGTCCTCCCTCGGGCATCCGCGATTCATTGGCGTGCGTCCGAGGTGGGTCCAACTTCTGCGAGGAGCGCGTGTGAAGACAGAGTCGACGGAGCACCTGAAGCCGCGGTCCCAGTACGCAGACGACGCGGTGCAGCTCGCCATCGCGGGCAACTGGGACGAGGCGGTCAAGCTGAACAAGTTCATGATCGACAACCTCGGCCCGGACGAGGAGTCGCAGAACCGCCTGGGCAAGGCGCTCTCGGAGCTCGGCAAGCTGAAGGAGGCGAAGGCCGCCTACGAGGTCGCGCTGAAGCTCAACCCGCTCAACTCCATCGCCAAGCGCAACGCCGCGCGCATCAACGCGCTGCTCCACCAGAAGGAGGGGCTGAAGGTCGGCGGTACCAGGGTCGACCTCAACCTGTTCGTCGAGGAGATGGGCAAGACTGTCATCACGATCCTCGACGGCGCCGGGGGCGGCGACATCTGCTCGAAGGTCGCGGCGGGCGACGTGGCCGAGCTGAAGATCGAAGGCGACGGCGTCGTCGCCGAGACGTCGCGCGGGGTGCGGCTGGGAACGCTGGAGCCAAAGCTGGCGCGGCGACTCACGAAGTTCATGCGCGGTGGCAACCGCTACCAGGCCGGCGTCACGTCGTGCGAGAGCAACACCGTGAAGCTCATCGTGCGCGAGACGTACCAGGACCCACGCTTTGCGGGAAAGCCGAGCTTCCCGATGCGGCGCAAGCGCGAGGTCGAGTTCCGTCCTTACACGAAAGAGAGCCTGCTCGCGCGCCAGGTCGAGGTTTTCGCCGAGGACGAGGAGGAGGCGAGCCTCGTCGAGCGCACTCCCGCGACCGATGACGTCGAAGAAGGCATGCACGAGGTCGAGGACGACGCCGAGACGGTTGACTTCTCAGAAGACGCGGACGGCGACAGCGACGATGACGAGGACGAAGACGAATGAGCGCTGACATGCGCGACGTGGCCGGCGCCCGGAGGTCTCTTCACCGACCCTAGTCCTCCGCCTGCATCACTTCAGCTAGGCGGCGTTCCGGGATTCCGAGACCTACTGCCGGAAGAGGCGGAGGTCATACGCGAGGCGCAGGAGTCGCTGCTCGCGGAGATGCGCCGGTGGGGCTACCGGCACGTGATCACACCGATGGTCGAGAGCACGAGCGTGCTCGACCTTGGACTCGGCGCCGAGCAGAGGCGCCGCCTGTTCAAATTCACGGACTCGGGCGGCGACGTGGTCGCGCTGGTGGGCGAGCGCACCGTGCCGGTGGCGCGCATGGTCGCGGGCAAGCTGCGTTCGACCGCTCTGCCTGTGCGGCTCTGCTACGCAGGCCCGGTCTTGTCGGCCGATGCCGGACGGTTCCATCAGCGGCGCGAGACGTATCAGGTCGGCGCCGAGCTGGTGGGCGCGCGCGGCACCGTCGCAGACGCGGAGGTCATAGCTCTGGCTGCCCGGTGTCTGGAGGCGGCGGGGCTGCGCCGCTTCCAGGTCGACGTCGGGCACGCCGAGTTCTTTCACGGAATCATGGACGCGGTCAAGCTGCCCGACGCCGTGAAGGCGGGCGTGCGTTCGGCGCTCGCGGCCCGTGATTTTGTGGCGCTCGAAGACCTGCTGTCACGCACCGCGCTTCGATCCGCGGAGCACGAGCTGCTGCTGCGCTTCCCAGCGCTGCGCGGTGGGCCGGAGATTCTCGACGCGGCCGCGGGGCTGGTGCGCAACCGGCGTTCGGAGTGGGCGCTGAACGAGCTGGGCCGCGTGCGACATCTACTCGAGGCGCACGGACTCGGCGACATCGTGCGCCTCGACCTCGGCGCGATCCGAGACTTCGACTACTACACGGGGATCATCTTCGAGGGCTACGGCCCCGACCTCGGGCGGCCGGTGGCGCAGGGCGGTCGCTACGACGGGCTGCTGGCGAAGTTCGGCCGGCCCGCGGCCGCGACCGGCTTTGTGGTGCAGCTCGACCTCGTGTGGGAGATGCTGAGCCGCGGCGCGCGGCCGCCGACCCTGCCGCGCCTGGACGCCGCGATCGCCTGGACCGAACCGGGGTTCGAGGCCGCGCTGCGACTGGGTTCGACGCTGCGTCTGTTCGGCATGAACGCGGTGGTCGACACGCAGTCGCGCGACCACGATGACGCTCTCGCCTGGTGCCGCGCGATTGGAGGGGCCAACCTCGTGCACTGCCGCAACGCGTCCACGGTTTCGTGGACGGTGCCGGGCCGGCGCACGAAGCAGCTTCCGCCCGAGCAGGTGGCGGCGCGCCTCGCGGGGACCGGTCGGTAGTTGGCCAAGACCTCGCGCAACGACCGCGTCTCCATCGCTCTGCCGACGGGCGTGCTGCTGCCCGGCGCGCTGAAGCTGCTCGCGCGGGCGCACCTCGCGCGCCTGAGCGCGCCCGAGCTGGGTCGAAAACTCTTGGTGGAGAGGCCAGGACTCCGGATCGTGCTTGTGCGTCCGGCGGATGTGCCCGCTTACGTCGATCACGGCGCCGCCGACCTCGGCATCGTGGGCAAGGACGTGTTGTGGGAGTACGAAGGCGGGCACTACGAGCTGGTCGACCTGCGCTTCGGCGCGTGCCAGCTGGTGCTGGCGGTGCCCGACGCCTCGAAGCTCGCCGGTCCGGAGACATGGCCGCCGCTCTTGCGCGTGGCCACCAAGTACCCGCGCACAGCGGGATGGTGGTTCGACGCGCGCGGCCAGTCGGTCGAGGTGGTGAGCCTTCATGGGTCGGTCGAGCTGGCGCCGCAGGTGGGCCTGGTCGACGCCATAGTCGACCTGACCGCCAGCGGCCAGACCCTGCGCGAGAACCGGCTGCGCATCGCGGGCGTCCTCGGCTCGTCGACCGCGCGGCTCATCGCCAACCAGGCGAGCCTGAAGACCCGCACGGATGCGGTGCAGGCCATGGTCGCGCGGCTGCGCGATGCGGTAACCGTTGGCGATTAAGCGCTTCGACGCCGCGTCCTGGCTGGATTCACCGTGGTCGCGCCGGCGGCTCGACCTCGCGCGCTTCGCGGAGGAGAGGGCGGTTGTGCAGGACATCTGCGCGCGCGTGGCCGCCGAGGGCGACGCTGCGCTGCGCGAGTACGGGCTGCGGTTCGACGGCTGGGCGCCGGGCGCATCGGAATCGTTCGAGGTGCCGTCAGGCGAGCTCGAGTCGGCGGCGAAGCGGCTAGCCGCGCCCGATCGCGCCGCCCTGGAGTTCGCGGCGCAGCGCATCCGCGAGTTTCACGAGGCCCAGGTGGCGCCACCGGCGGCCGGCAAGCCAGGTCTCAAGCTGCTTGCTCGCCCGGTTCGCCGCGCGGGTCTGTACGCGCCGGGCGGCCGCGCCGCGTATCCGTCGACCGTCCTGATGACGGCCATACCTGCGCGCGTGGCGGGCGTGAGGGAGATCGTGCTGGCAACCCCACCGAGCGCGGACGGCACCGTGCCGTCTGCGATCCTCGCGGCCGCGCACATCGCCGGAGTCGACGCCGTCTATCGAATGGGCGGGGCGCAGGCGGTGGCGGCGATGGCTTTCGGCACCGCGTCCATTCCGAGGGTCGACGTGGTCGCGGGGCCGGGCAACATCTACGTGACCCTGGCGAAGCGCGAGGTTTTCGGCTCGGTCGGCGTGGACGGGATCGCGGGGCCGACCGAGCTGCTCGTGGTGGCCGACGGCGGTGCGAGGCCGGACTTCGTCGCCGCCGATCTGGCGGCGCAGCTGGAGCACGATCCGCTCGCATGGGGCGTGCTCGTGACCGACTCGCCGAAGCTGGCCGACCGCGTGGTCGAGGAGCTGGAGAGCCTGGTCGGAGGGCTCGAGCGCGCGCAGGTTATCCGCGCGGCCAACTGCTGCGTGGTCGTGGCGGAAGACATGACGCAGGCGATGTCGCTCGCCAACGACTTCGCACCGGAGCACCTGCTGATCCTTGCCGAGGATGGCGCGCAGCTTGCCTCGCGGGTCGAGAACGCGGGCGCGGTTTTCGTCGGACCTTACGCGACGGTTCCGCTCGGCGATTACACGGCGGGTCCCAACCACACGCTGCCGACATCGGGCGCGGCTCGCTTCGCCTCGCCGCTCGGCGTGCACACGTTCATCAAGCGGACCAGCGTGCTGAGCTTGAACCGCGGCGACCTGGAGATGCTGCGCGAGGCCACGGTCCGGCTCGCGGGGATGGAAGGCCTGAGCGGTCACGCGCACGCGGTGGAGGTGCGGCTTGAGTAAGGCGCGCGTCGGAGAGATCAAGCGCAAGAGCAAGGAGACGCAGCTGAGCGCGCGCGTGTCGCTTGACGGAGGCGGTCGCGTCAACGTCGCAACGGGACTGCCCTTCCTGGACCACATGCTCGAGCAGGTCGCGCGCTACGCCGGCGTCGACATGAAGCTCAAAGGCGCGGGCGACCTGCATGTCGACACGCACCATCTGGTGGAGGACGCGGGCATCGTGGTGGGCCAGGCGTTTTCGTCGGCGCTCGGCGATCGCGCGGGCATCGTGCGCTTCGGGTCGGCGTACGCGCCGCTCGACGAGGCGCTCGCACGGGTGGTGGTGGATCTCGGGCGGCGGCCCTTCCTTTCGTACAACGTTCCCCTGCGGGGACGCATCGGCACGCTCGAGGCCGAGGTGCTGGAGGAGTTCTGGAAGGCGCTGTCGATCCACCTCGGGGCGACGATCCACGTGGACGTGATCCGCGGCCGCAACCGGCACCACGTGGCGGAGTCCACCTTCAAGGCGCTCGGCCTGGCGCTGCGCGAGGCGATGGCCGCCGGCGGCGGTTCCGGCACGCCGTCGTCCAAGGGGCTGCTCGGTTGAGGATCGCGATCGTCGACTACGGCGTCGGCAACCTGCGCTCGGTCGAGCGCGCGCTGGTGCACGCCGGTGCGGAGGTGGCGATCACGTCCGACGGCGACGAGCTCGAGCGCGCCGCCGGCCTGGTGCTGCCCGGCGTCGGCGCGTTCGGTGCCGCGCGACTGCGCCTGGCCGAGGGCGGCCTCGGCCGCCGGGTGGTCGAGCTGGCCCGCGCGGGCAAGCCGCTGCTCGGCGTATGTCTCGGCTATCAGCTGCTCTTCGAGGAGTCGGCCGAGGGCGGCCGCCATGAGGGCCTCGGACTGCTGCCAGGACGCGTGACCGCGGTGCAGGGGAGCGAGCACGTGCCCGTGATCGGGTGGTGCCGAGTGTCGCAATCGCGGTCTTCGCGGCTGTGGGAAGGCGTGGAGGAGGGCTCGTATTTCTACTTCGTGCATTCGTTCACACCTGAGCCGGGCGAGTACACCATCGCGTCGAGTGAGCACTCGCCGGCAGCAGCGTCCGCGCGCGGCAACGTGATGGGCATGCAATTTCACCCGGAGAAGAGCGGGCCTGACGGCCTTCGCGTTTACGCGAACTTCCTCGCCATGTGCGCGTGAGCGACCCCAGAAAATCCGCACCCCACCACCGCGATTTTCTGGGGGCCCCCAAGTGATCGCCAAGCGGATCATTCCCTGCCTCGACGTGGACGCGGGCCGCGTGGTCAAGGGCGTGCGCTTCCAGAAGCTGCGTGATGCCGGCGATCCGGCCGAGCTGGCTGCCTTCTACGACCAGCAGGGCGCGGACGAGGTCGTGTTCCTCGACATCACGGCGACGTCGGAGGGACGCAGGATCCTGCTCGACGCGGTGGCGCGGACCGCCGACCAGGTGTTCATCCCGCTGACCGTCGGCGGCGGCGTGCGGAGCGTCTCCGATGTGGCGGAGCTGCTCACGCATGGCGCTGACAAGGTGTCGCTGAACAGCGCGGCCCTTGCCGATCCGCCGCTGATCACCCGCTGCGCGGACGTGTTCGGCTCGCAGTGCGTGGTGCTGGCAATCGACGCGCGCCGCCGCGATGAGGCTGAGGGCTGGGAGGTGTTCAGTCACGGCGGTCGCCGCGCCACGGGGCGCGACGCGGTGGAGTGGGCGGCGGAAGGCGCGAGGCTCGGCGCCGGCGAGATCCTGCTCACGTCGATGGACCGCGACGGCACGCTCGACGGCTACGACCTCGGGCTGCTGGCGGCCGTGACCTCCGCGGTGGTCGTGCCGGTGATCGCGTCGGGTGGCGCCGGCGGCGCGGCGCACATGTACGACGCGCTGACCACCGGCGGGGCGGAGGCGGCCCTGGCCGCGTCGATATTTCATTTCGGCGAGGTGTCCATCGCGGGCGTCAAGACGGAGCTCGCTCGCCGTGGTCTGGAGGTGAGGCTGTGAAACCCGATTTCTCGAAGGGCCTGGTGCCGGCCGTGGTCCAGAACGCCGAGACAGGCCTGGTGCTGATGCTGGCCTACATGGACGAGGAGGCGTGGACCAAGACGCAGGAGTCGGGGCGCGCCTGGTTCCATTCGCGCACGCGCGGCCTGTGGGAGAAGGGCGGCACGTCCGGCAACGTCATGGAGGTCGTCGACGTGCGGCTGGACTGCGACCTGGACGCCGTCTTGCTGAAGGTGCGGCCCTCGGGGCCGGCGTGCCACACGGGCGCGGAGTCCTGCTTCTTCAACGAAGTATAAGTCTGTATATTTATGCGTTCGTGACCACGCGAATCCGCGCTGCTGTTGCGGGGGCCAACGGCTACGCCGGCATGACCCTCGTGCACCTGCTGGCCAGGCATCCGCACGTCGCGATCGAGCAGCTGAGCTCACGATCGCTGGCGGGCAAACCGCTGGCTTCGACGTTCCCGCTGCTCAGCCTCGAGGGCGACTTCCTGTCCGAGGTCGACGCCTCGAAGGCCGACGTGGTGTTCAGCTGCCTGCCCCACAACGTCGGCGCCGCGAAAGCTGCCGGGTGGCTGGAGGGTGGGGCGCGCGTCATAGACATGTCGGCCGACTTCCGGCTGAAAGACGCATCGCAGTATCCGGTTTGGTACCGGCAGGAGCACCCCGCGCCGGAGCTGCTGGCGCGAGCCGTATTCGGTCTGCCCGAGCTGCATGAAGAGGATCTCAAGAGCGCGCAGCT
>VBIA01000177.1 GCA_005879985.1 Chloroflexota bacterium
CACCAGGAACGACATCGTGATCCAGGTCAGCAACGCACCAGGCGCCACTTCCTACAACGTCTACCTCAGCACTCCGGGAAACGCATGCGGCGGTCCGTTCGGTTTCGCAGGCAGCATCCCGGTGAGTGGTACGGAGACCAACGATCACACGACGGCGTGCCCGATCTACACGGGCGGAGGTTGCAGCCTCGGCAACGAGCAGCTGACCATCGATCAGAATTTCCTCGGCACCTGGGCGCCCAACCTGCTGGCGCTCCCCGGCACGATCGGTGCTTATCCGCCCGATCCTGAGACGTCGCCGCTATCCGGCTCTCTTCCGAACCAGAACCCCGATCGCGGCGCCGGGTCTGCCGGCGATCGCGCCAACGAGAACGCGTGTCTGACCGCGGGTGGCGCCTTCGCTTCGTGCCCGGCGGCGATCACACCAGGTGCGGTCGAGTTCTATGTGCCGTCAGGCGGGTGCATGAACCTGTCCGGCACCGGCGACACCTTCGTGTTCAGCGGCTACCAGTACAACTGGGTGCAGCTGTACGAGCCGGCGAACAACTCGTGCGCCAACGTGCTCGGCGCCGCCTCCAACTCGGCCCTCACGGGCCTGATCTACGTGCCCTCCGCCTCCATCAGCATGCCGTCTTCGTGGCTGTTCGAATCGGGCGGCATGGGGGGTGTCATCGCCGACACCCTGAGCATCACCGGGTCGCCGGCTCTTGCCTACACATCGGACTACGCGCCGGTCCCGTTCTCCGCTCGACTGGTGACCTGAGCGTCGGCGGCCGGCTCCGCGGCCGCCACCGCGTGTCCGTCTCCGCCCGCCGACGGTGATTCGGCCGCTCCGCCGATGGCGGCCGTAGTCTCGGCCGCCGTTTCGGCCGGCGCCGATTGCAGCCGGGACCGCACGGCGCTCGCCGAGCGCGTGTCGCGGGAGTCCTCGAACCGCTGAGCAGCCACGCCCCACGCCGACCGCGCCTCATCGCGACGGCCGAGGCCCGCGAACGCGTCCCCCCGCAGGGCCAGCGCCGCGGCGCGGTCCTTCGTCTTGTCGGCCGGCAGCAGCATGAGCTCGCTTTCGATCAGTCGAAGCACCTCTTCGTAGGCGCCGACGGCGAGCGCGTTCTTCGCCGCCTGGCCAAGGAACGACGATGTGCGCATGGCGTCGGCCGCGGTGCCCGCCTGGTACAGATGGTTTGCGATCTCGGCGGCGTGGTCCTTGGCCGTCTTGCCGTAAACGCGCTCGAGGGTGTCGGCGACTGCGAGGTGGTAGGCCTGCAGCCGCGGCAGCGGCATTGCCGCCAGCACGCGCTGGCGGACGAGGTCGTGCGAGAAGCGATAGCGCTCGGTGCCGGACCTGGACAGCAGCCGGGCCTTGGTCGCCTCTTCAAGCGCCTCACGCACCTCGCCGCCCGACAGCTCGCCGAAGGCCTCGAGCAACGCGACGTCGAAGTCGCGCCCGATCACCGCGGCAGCGGCGAGCATGCGGTGCGCCGGCTCGCTGAGCCGCTCGAGGCGGCGGCCGATGAGGCCGCGCACGCTCTGCGCGAGCTCGAGATCTTCCTCCGTGTAGCTCGCGTGCGATCGCGCGCGCACGCCACCGAGGAGGCCCTCGGACTCGGCCATGTAGAGGTATGAGTGCTCGACGAAGAGGGGGTTGCCCTCAGTCGCGGCCTGGATGCCGATCACTTGCACAGCGGTGAGCGCGCCGCCGGCGAGGATCATCAACATCTTCTCGACCTCGGCGTCAGTCAGCCTGCTGAGCGCGATGCGCTGCGCGCGGCGGCGGCGCAGCAGTCGCGCGACCACACCGGTGAACGGCCGCTCCGGGTCGAGTTCGGACTCCCAGTAAGTGCCGAGCACGACGATCTTGCTGTTGCCGAGTCGCTCGGCCAGGTCGCGCAGCAGGAGCACCGTCGCCTCGTCAGCCCACTGCAGGTCGTCGAGCACGACGAGTAGCGGCTTGGTTCCCTGCGACGCGACAAGCACGTCGAAGACCGCCCTGAAGAGCGATTCGCGCCGCTGGTCGGATGCGGCGTTGGAGCCAAGCGTCGTGCCGCGCAACTTGGCGCGGAAGCCCGGGACGAGCTCGGCGATCATGGCGCCGCTCGTGGCGGCGAGCTCTTGCAAAGGTCGCTGCGGGGCCGCGGCGATCGCACCCGCCAGGACCTGGCGGAAGGGCGCGTACGGCGCTTCCTCCTGCTCGGCGCACCGGCCGCTGAGGACGATCCATCCCTTGCGCGCGGCCTCTGCTGAAACTTCCGCCGCAAGGCGGGACGCGCCGATGCCAGGCGCCCCGGCGAGGAGGATCAGTCCACCGGTGCCGGTGGCGGCGCGGTCCAGGACGAGGCGAATGCCGAGCTTCTCCTGGTCGCGACCCACGAAGCCGTCACCCGGGGTGACAACCGGCGCGATGATGGCCGCCATCTCACCAGGGGTCGCCTCGTGCAGGCGCCACCGGTCTGGGAATCCCTTGAGCTTGTAGTGGCCGCGATACGTGAAGTGGATCTCGGCCAATGGCCCGACCAGCTGGCGCACGACCTCGGAAACGAGGACCTGCCCGCCCTTGGCCTTGCCTGCGACGCGCGCGGCCATGTTGACGGCTGCGCCGAAGATGTCGCCCGCCTCCTCGACGACCTCGCCTGTGTTGATGCCGATGCGGATCCGAAGCTTGCGGTGCGGGTTCGCTTTGCTGTAGTCGGTGATCGCCCGCTGGATGTCAAGCGCGCACTCGACCGCGTGCCGGCTCGAGCCGAAGCTCACCATCACGCCGTCGCCAAGACCTTTGATGCGGCGTCCCGCGTGCTCGTTGATCTTCTCGCCGACGATCGTCTCGTAGGCCTTCATGATCTCGTGCGACTCGGTGAAGCCGCGCGTCGACAGCAGGTTGGTCGAGCCCTCGACGTCGGTGAACATGATCGAGACGGTGCCTTCCGTCTGACCCGTCGAGAGGCTGCCGATGATGGTCTCCGCGGTTAGCGGCGATGACGCGTCGATGGGCTGGCCGAGTCCGGCCGCGACCTCGCGCAGCAGTGAATGCCCGGAGCGGAACCCGGCCTCGCCCTGCGCGTACTTGACCATCTCGAGCAGTCCCGCCTCCGTGGCCTGGCGCAGCTCGCGCGAGGCGGACTCCTTGGACAGGTGGTTGGGCCTGGCGTAGTCGCTGGCCTTGATCTCGGCGCCCTCGAAAACCTGGGTGATCGCCGGCGCCAGGCGCAGGTTCAGGTTCTTGCTCGAGACGATGCTCTCGATCACGGCCTTCAAGCGCCGGCTGACGCCGAGGCCGGCGTGGCCGCCCTCGGTCTGGATCGTGGGCAGCATGCCGGCGTTGGCGATGAAGCCGCTCTGGGCGGCAGCGGCCATGCGGCCGAGCTCGGTGGTGGCGCGAGCCATCGCGGTGGCGGCCTGCAGCGCCTGCGCGGCCCCGACCGAGTCCCCGGGCGAGGCGGGGGACACGGGTGCTGCCGGCACCGGTCCCGCGGCGATCGGCGCCACCCCCTGCACCGGCACGGCAAGGACCTCGCCGAGCAGCGGCGCGGGTGACATAGGAGAAGGCGCCGCCGGAGGCGGTTGGTACGCCGGTAGCGGCTCGGCCACCGCAGGTGCCGGCGACGGCGCGGCGGACTGCAGGTCGGCCACGGCGGAGCGTGCAGCGTCGATGAGCTTGCGCATCTCCTCCTGCATCTCGGGCGTTGACGCCATCGGCTGCGCGGGCGAGGCTGCCGTGGCCTGCGTTTGCACCTGCGTAGAGGGCCGCTCGGAGCTGAAGGGCACGACCACGACCTGGCGGACCACCTTCTCCTCGCCGCCCCCGCGCTGGCCCGAGATGAGCGGGTCCTTGACGACCGGCATCATGCTGTCGGACCCGGCCGGAATGAATCGCGCCTGAACCGGGTCGAACAGGTCCCGATCGACCTGCACGCCGTAGAACGCGGCCTTGTCCAGCGCCGTGGGCACGTAGCCGGTCGCGTTGTACTCGAGCCGCAGGTCGCCACCCATGCCGAGCAGGAAGATGTCACGGAGGATCGCTCCGTGCTGGTCGTAGCCGACCACCTCGGCGATCTGTGCGATCTTGCGCCGGCCGTCCGGCATGCGGGCCTGGTGGACGATGAGGTTCACGGCTGACGCGATCTGCGCGCGCACGGCCTCGAACGGGATGTCGATCGAGGCCATCATCACCATCGTCTCCAGGCGGGACAGCGCGTCACGCGCGGAGTTGGAGTGGATGGTCGACATCGAGCCGTCATGGCCGGTGTTCATGGCCTGGAGCATGTCGAGGGCCTCGGCGCCACGAACCTCTCCGACCAGGATGCGGTCGGGGCGCATGCGGAGACTGTTGCGCAGCAGCTGCCGGATCGTGAGCTCGCCCTTGCCTTCGACGTTGGGTGGGCGGTGCTCGAGCGAGATGACGTGCGGGTGGTCGATCTGCAGCTCGGCGGCGTCCTCGATGGTGATCACGCGCTGGTTGTGCGGGATGAAGCGCGCGATCACGTTGAGCGACGTGGTCTTGCCGGAGCCGGTGCCGCCGGACACCAGGATGTTCATGCGTCCGAGCACCGCGGCCTTGAGGAACTCCGACATCGCGGGGCTCAAGCTGCCCTCGCGCGTGAGGTCGTCCATGCCGAGAACCGCGTCCTTGAACTTGCGGATCGTCAGCGCTGGACCGTGGATTGACGCGGGTCGGATGATCGCGTTGACGCGGCTGCCGTCGGGGAGGCGCGCGTCGACCATCGGGTTCAGGCCGTCGATGTGCCTCCCGGTCGTGGCGACCATGCGCCGGATCGTCTCGAGCAGCTGGTTCTCGTCGTCGAAACGGACCTCGGCCTTGGCGAGCACGCCCCGGCGCTCGATGAAGACCTGGTCGGGGCCGTTGACCATGATCTCGCTCACCGACCGGTCGTGGAGAAGCGGGTCGAGCGGGCCGTAACCGACCGCGGCGCGAAGGATGATGTCGGCGAGCGCCGATTTCTCGGCGGCGTTGAGCGTGATGCCGTCCTCGGCGAGGAAGCGGTCGAGGTATGTGCGTACCGCACGCGAGAAGGCGAGCGTGTCGCCTGTCGTCAGGCCCGCGTCGCGCACCAGCGCGAGCCTGTCACGGAAGTCGTTCGCCAGCTTGTGCAGGTCTTTGCCCTGACGGGCGGCAGCCTGTTCGATGTCAGAGCGACGGCGCTGCGGAGGGGGTCCTTCGGTGGGTGTCGTCCATGCATCGACGAACTGCATCTCGAGCAGGGCGCGTGACGCGGCGACCGCGGGGATCACGCGCTGGCGCTCGGTCAGCCGGATCTTCACCGCGAGCCCGACGCCGTCGTTGACCTGGCTCGGGTCCATGTAAGCGGGGATCCACTCCCCGTCGCGGAAACGCAGGATCGCCTTACGTCCCGCGGCCTTGTCGCCCGGGTCGTCCTCGAGGTTGGGGTCCTCGACCGATCCGAGGACGACGTACTTGATGTCCGTGAGCGGGATCAGGCGTGGCCGGTCGGGGTCCGCCTGCGTGAAGATCGGGAAGCCTGCCGCGCTGAGCGCGCGCGCCTCGGACTCGCCGTTCTCGAGACCGCCGTCCATACGGTGCACCACGACACGGATTCGCTGCGCGGCAGGCACCAGGCCGGCTTGCGGCTGGGGTTCCGTTCCCTCCGGGCCGCCAGGCAGCACCCTGAGCTCACTCATGGGTTGATCAGGCGCCTATTTTCCCCCACCGTCGTGGGGGGGCACGGGGAAGGAGTCGAACACGTCATTCGTGGCGATGCTAGCACCGGGATTACCGCCCTCAACCCCAATTCGAAATCGATTCGTTTCAGCGCAGCTTGGACTCGGGAGGACGCCGCCGGTCGACGATCCATTTGGAGCCTGGGATCCGCTTCGCGACGCCCTTCACCTCGGCTGCGCGCGAGGCCAGGGCGGGCGCGCTGCTGAAGTTGCCAGGCTTCGACATCACGATGCCGATGGACAGCGAAACCAGCGGCGTGCGGTGCGTGTGGCCGGTGCGATCCTCGGATTCGATCCATCCTCGCTCGCGGTCGGCCAGGTCGTAGAGCGCCGGCACCTCCTTGTCGAAGCGGCCAATGATCTTGGACGCGAGGTCTTCGGCCAGCGACTGGTCGGTGAGGATGACGAAGTCGTCGCCGCCGACATGGCCGGCGAAGTGCGAGGGCGAGTAGTTCTCCTCCAGCACCTCGAGGATGATCGACGCGAGCGCCTTGATGACGTCGTCACCGCGGATGAACCCGTAATGGTCGTTGTAGCTCTTGAAGTTGTCGATGTCGGGGTAGAGGCACGCGAACTCCCGCGCGTGCAGTCGATGTGAGATCTCTCGCATGATGTCCGAGTTGCCGCTCATGCCTGTGAGCGGGCTCAGCTCTCGCGTGGTGGTGGCGCGCATGATGACGGCACGCAAGCGGGCGACGAGCTCCTCGCCGATGAAAGGCTTGGTCACGTAGTCGTCGGCGCCGGCCATCAGGTGCTCGACCTTGTCCTTGATTGAGCTGCGCACGGTCAGGAACACGACCGGGATGAGGCGTGTGCGGAAGTCCTTGCGCAGCTCGGCCAGCACCTGGTCCCCGGTCGTGGATCCGAGCATCAGGTCGAGCAGAATGATGTCCGGCCGCAACTCCACTGCCGCCTCATGCGCGGCGCGGCCATCGTCGACCGTGATGGTCTCGAAGCCCGCGCGCTCGAGCACGCGCTTGAGCAGCTGCAGCACCTGCACCTCGTCGTCGACCACGAGCACGACCTCGTGATCGCTGCGTCTCGGCTTCCGGTTCACCGACCTCTCCGTCCCTTCCTCTCTCGCGATGGTCACTCTCCGGACTCCTCTGAGCCCGGCGAAGGTTGCCTGGCTGGGACCGGGATCTTCTCGGTCAGCGTCAGCGCCCGCTCGGCGGCTGTGCGGATCTCGTTCAGGTCGTTCTTGATCGCATCGGGATCGGACGTCTCCTCGGCGATGAGCTCGCAGTAGTTGACGATCACTGCGAGCAGGTTGCGGAACTCGTGCACCAGCTCACGCGACGTGAGGCGGGGCTCCGGCTCGCCGGCGAGGTTCAAAGCCGTTTCACCAGGCGCCATGTGTTGATCTCGCCATCTCTTTCATATCCCAGCTCATCCAGCACCTGGCGGGCTATGGCGAGGCCGCGTCCGGTCTCGCTGGTCGGCTCCGGCATGGCGCGAGTCAGGTGATTATGAACGGGCGGGCCGCGATCGACGAACGTGGCCAGGGCCATGTGCCCTTCCAGCGTCAGACGGAATTCGACCGGCGCGTCTGTTGGGCCGTCACTCCGCCCGTGGGTTAGCACGTTGGCGCCGATCTCAGAGAGCGCGCTCTCGAACAGCATGATGTTGGTCTCGTCCAGGGAGCCTGGTCCCTTCTCGCGCAACAGCTGCACGGAGCGGTGAAGCGTGTCCAACGCCTCGTCGAGCCGGGTCAGGGTGGCCTGGAATTCGAACGGTTGTGCGAACTCAGAAGTCAGTGAGCGCGTCCTCGACCGTTGGGTAGTAGGCGAAGACGCGGTCCAGCGTTGTGAGCTCCAGGACCACACGCACCTGCTGGTTCGGCGCGGCGAGTCGCAGGTCGCCCCTGCTGCCGCGAACCAGCTTGAGTGCGGCGATCACTGAGCCCAGGCCCGTGCTGTCGACGAAGCTGACGCCTTCCAGGTCTATGACCAGACGTGGAGGGCCGTTTTTGATCGCATCGCCGATCGCCTCCTTCAGCGCGGGCGCACCGGCCACGTCGAGCCGGCCCGATGGAACCACGACTGTCACCCCTGCCTCGGTCTGACGCGTCTGAACGTCCAGGCTCACGGATCGACAGCCTACAACGCTGGGAAGGCGTAACGCCCTCCTTAAACTCTGCGTGTGCCACCCGAAGAGACCGGTCCCAGGACACTGATAGTCGAGGACGAGGAAGCCCTGGCCAGGTCGATGGCGCGCATCCTGAAGAGCCGGAACATCGAGGCCGATACCGCGTTCTCGGGCGCCGAGGCCCGGCAGCGGATGGCCGAGGCCGAGTACGGCGTCGTGCTGCTCGACGTGCGCCTGCCCGACGAATCGGGCTACGGACTGCTGGGCGAGCTACGCGCGCTCAAGCCGGACATCGCAGTGGTCATGATCTCCGGGGTCGACGACCCGGAGCTCGGCAAGGCCGCGGTGGAGCACGGCGCGCACGGCTACTTCGTCAAGCCCATCGGCTCGACCGAGCTCTACCTGGCGGTCGTAAACGCAATCCGCCGCCGCCGGCTCGAGCTGGAGTACCAGGCCAACCTGCGCCGGCTCGAGACCATGGTCGCCGAGCGCGCGGAGCAGATGCAGAACGCAGCCCATGTGCAGGAGGGGATGCTTCCGCGCTCGCCGCTCGACGGCGAAGGCTTCGAGGTTGCGGCGCACTTCACGCCCGCCCGGGAGATCAGCGGCGACTTCTACGACTGGTACCTGCCCGACCCCAACCGCATCGCCGTGACGCTGGGCGATGTCATGGGCAAGGGCCTGCCCGCCGCCATGATGATGGCCACCGTCCGCGCGGCGCTGCGTGCGTCGGCGCAGGTGGAGGACCTCGAGCAATCGGTGCGCCTGGCGGCTCGCATCATGGAAGCACCGCTCGAGGTCAACCAGGCGTTCGTCACGGTGTTCCACGGCGTGTTCGACATCACCAGCGGCGACATCCACTACATCGACGCAGGCCACGGGCACGCGCGCAGCCTGCGGGGCAGCACCGGACAGGCGAACCTATCGCTCCGCGGCGCTCCCATCGGCATGTTTCCCGACACGGAGTTCACCATCGGCTGGGCGAACCTCAAGCCCGGCGACACGCTGCTCGTCTTCTCCGACGGTCTGCTCGACCTGCGACCCGACATGGCCGTGAAGGACGTGCTCTTGCCGGCTGACGTCAGGCGCAGCGCGACGGCACAGGAGCTGGTCGACAACCTCACTCAGGGCGTGCGCGGCCGCGAGATGTCGGACGACGTGACAGTACTGGCGCTGCGGAGGAAGTGGAACCCTTCGGCCTAGCTCAAATAGGCTGAGTGGAGCTCTAGGCCGGATTCATTCCGGCCGGCACCTGGCGTGCACTTCGTACCCACTCCAGGCGTTGCCGGACACGGGAGGGGGTTTCGCGGGGGAGGGCGCCAAGCCCTTCCCCGCGCCTTAGGTGGCGGGAGCCGGCTCCTCGGCCACGCGTCCCAGCCAGCGCTCCAGCACCGCCGCCACGACGTGCAGCTTGATCGGCTTCGAGATGTAGTCGTCCATGCCTGCGGCGAGGCATCGCTCGCGGTCGCCGGCCATGGCGCTCGCCGTCATGGCGATGATCGGCGTGTGCCGTCCTTCCTTTTCGTGGCGGCGGATCTGGCGCGTGGCCTCGTAGCCGTCCATCTCCGGCATCTGGCAGTCCATGAGCACCGCGTCATAGTCCACGCCGTCGAGCACTCGCACAGCCTCGATGCCGTTGCCCGCCTTGTCCGCGCGGTAGCCGAGGCGCTCGATCATCCGCATCGCGACCTTCAGGTTGGCCGCGTTGTCCTCGACGATCAGCACCCGCCCGCGGCGGTCGGGCCGCACCACCTCGGGCATGTGCTCGCCGGCTTCGTGCCTCCTGTAATCGGGCCGCGACGAGAGAAGCGTGTGCAGCACGTCGAAGAGCTGAGAGGGACGCACCGGCTTGACGAGCTCGATGTCGACGCCGGGCACGGGCTGCTCCGAATGGCCCGCCGAGGTCAGCAGCACCACCACCATGTCGCTGAGCTTCGGGTCGCTGCGGATCTCCGCGGCCACCGCGCCGCCGTCCATGACCGGCATCATCATGTCGACGATGGCGACGTCGAATGGATCGCCGGTCGCGGCATCGCGCATCGCCTTCAGCGCTTCGCGCCCGCCCTCAAAGCTGTGCTGGCGCATGCCCCACGAATCGAGGTAGCGCTCGAGGATGACGCGGTTCGTGTGGTTGTCGTCGATGATCGCGACAGCCGTCCCCGTGAGGTCGCCGGTTTTGCTGGAGACGGCCGCGCTCTCGGACTCTCGGAAAAGCGCGGTGAACCAGAACTGGCTGCCGACGCCCTTCGTGCTGTCGACGCCGATCTCGCCGCCCATCAGCTGCGTGATCATCCGCGCGATGGCCAGCCCGAGCCCGGTGCCGCCGTGGCGCCGCGTGGTGGAGCTGTCGACCTGCGAGTAGGTTGAGAAAATCTGGCCCCTTTCGTCTTCGGAAAGACCGATGCCGGTGTCGGATACCCCCCACCTGAGCAGCACGCCACGACCCTTCGTCTCGCCACGACGAGCGCGCACAACCACCTCGCCGACGTCGGTGAACTTCACAGCGTTGCCGATCAGGTTCAGCAGCACCTGACGCAAGCGGCCAGGGTCGCCGACCACCACTTCCGGGATGTCCGGATCGATGTCGACGATGAGCTCGATGCCCTTGTTCGAGGCAGGTTCGGCAAACAGCTCGACCGCCTCTTCGGTCACGTGCTTGGGGCTGAAGTCGATCGTCTCCATGCGCACGCGGCCGGCTTCGATCTTCGAGAAGTCGAGGATGTCGTTGATGATCTCGAGCAGCGTGTCTCCCGACGTGCGAATCGTCTCCACGTAGTCGCGCTGCTCCGCCGTGAGATCCGTTCCCAGCAGCAGGCCCGTCATGCCGATCACGCCGTTCATCGGCGTCCGGATCTCGTGGCTCATCGTGGCCAGGAACTCGGACTTCATGCGCGTCATCTCCTGCAACTGCTCGTTGCGCTGCGCGAGGTTGGCGAGCAGCTCGGTCTTCGCCTCTTCCGCCGCGGCAGCCGTCGTGCGGCTCGACTGCAAGGCGCCGACAACGCGGCGGACCAGCAGGCCGAGCGCGACGAGCGTCAGCGCCGCAAGCAGAGCCTGCCCGGTGTCGGGCAGGTCGGGGTTCGCGATCGCGACGGTGGCGATGTTCGCGACCGCGAGCGCGGCGCCGATGGCGAACTCGATCGATGTGAAGTACAGCGCGAGCATCAGCAGCGGCAGCAGCACGAACGGGAACGCCTTCAGCACGCTGGAGCCGAACTGGACCTCGAGCACCATCGCGATCAGCAGCCCGCCGATGGGCGAGGCCGCGTGGAGCCAGCGAGGGACCTTCTCCCAGGGCACGACGATGAGCGCGCAGGCGAGCAGCGTCAGGATCACGGTCGCGCCGATGCCGACCAGTGAGCCGCTGCTCCACAGGGTGTAAGAGGCGAGGATGAACCCGACCGCCACCGGCAGGGAGCCGGTCCAGCGGCCGGCCGGGATGAGTCGATCGGGCGCCAGCGGGGCGAGGGTCAGCGCGGCCCCGATCAGCAGGGCGAGCGTCAGCTCGGGCGAGGTGGCGACCGCGGTCAGCGGCTTGACTGTTACCAGGCCGACGACGGCCAGGCCCAGGAACGGGTACATGCGCCGGTTCAGGCCGGGCTGGTGCAGCGGCGTGTTCAGGAACCTTGGGGCCAACTCGCCGCCGCAGCTTATCAAGTAAGGACGGGCCCCTTAAGAGTGGGCCAGGCCGCCGGCCGGCCGATAAAATTTGGCACCTGCGCACCGAGAGCCCTGTGAGGGGGGGTGAGGTTGAGCCGGTGTCGCCAGTCCCGGGCCAACCGTCGGCACCTACGCCGTCGAGAACCGAGGCACTGGTTCGCCGTGCCACGCCCTACTCGATCGCGGGCCTCGTCGCGCTCTACGGGCTCGCCGCCGGGGCCCTGAGCCTGGCCGGTCTTTCCGGCCTGACCGCCGCACTGGTCCTCCTGGTCGGGCTGGTCGTGCTGCTTGCGGCCGTTGTCACCGGCGTCAAACGCGACGCCCGCTCGGTGGCGGCCACCGTCGAACGCGAATCGAAGGTCGTGCGTGACAGCGTGGCCTGGGTGCGCACGGCGCTCGACCACGCCGACGTCGGCATGGGCATCATCGACGCGCGCGGCGGCTGGCTCCACGTGAACAGCAGGCTGGGCACGATGCTCGGCCGGTCCGAGGCGGACCTGCTGGCCACGTCGCTGCCCGCAGTCACGGCGGAGTCGCTGTCAGGAGGCATCACCGATTCGCTCGCGCAAGCCGCGTCGTCGCCGGACGGAGGCTGGAAGGCCGAGACGCTGCAGGTTCGGGCCGACGGCGTCGCGTTCCCGGTGTCGCTTTCGGTGACGCCACTGAGCGACGGCACTGCCGGCGCGCTCACGTTCCTCGTCCAGGAGATTGACATCTCCGCCGCCAAGCGCGCTGAGGCCATCCGGGACGTCATGGTCGCCGTGCGCCACGTAGTCGCGACGAGCGCGACGTGGGAGCAGGCGGCGCCGGCGGTGCTCAGCGCGATGGGCACTGAGCTTGGCTGGGATGTGGCGCAGCTGTGGAGCGCCGACGCCGACGGCAAGATGCTGAGGCTGCGCCAGTCATGGCGGGCGGACGATCCGCGGCTCTTCGAGTTCGACCGCGCCGCTCAATCCATGGCGCTGCCCGTGAACAGCGGACTGATGGGCAGGGCCATCCAATCGGGTGTGCCGGCCGTGAACGAAGAGGTAACGGCAACGAGCGAATCGCAGATCGGCGAGGCCGCACGGCGCGCCGGCCTCTCTGTCGAGGTGGCATGTCCGGTCACCGTCGGGGGCACGGTCAGCGGGCTGCTGGTGCTTTTTGGGCGAGGACGGCGAGACATCGACAGCGAGGTCATGACGATGCTCTCGATGGCCGGATCCGAGATCGGCCAGTTCATCAACCGCTCCCAGACGACTGTCGCGCTGCGGCGCAGTGAGGCAGACCACCGAGCGATCTTCGAGCGAGCGCCGATGGGGATCGCGCGCATCAGCGCGGAGGGCGAGCTGGTCGAGGGCAACACGGCGCTTCTGAAGATGCTCAAGCACGACATCGAGACCCTGCGCACGCAGGCGTGGCCCGAGCTGCGGCGCGCGTACGACCTCGCGGCCGGCAGGGCGAACCTCCCGCCATTGCTCGCGGGCATCAGCGACGGAGGCAGCGTCCAGGTGCGCGCCGCCACCGGCGATGGTCGCTGGCTGTGGCTGCAGCTGTCAGCGGCATCGATACCCGACATGAAGGGACGGCCGGAGCACGTGCTGCTGATGGTCGAGGACGTGACCGCCGTGCGCGAGACGCAGGACAAGCTTGAGGAGTCGCTCTCGGCGCAGCAGCGCGCCAACGGCGACCTGGAAAAGCTCGACCGGACAAAGACGGAGTTCTTGTCGATCGTGTCCCACGAATTCCGCACGGCGCTCACCGGCATCCAGGGCTTCAGCGAGCTCATCCGTGACGGTGGGCTCGAGCCGGACGAGCTGCGTGCGTACGGCGGCTACATATTCAATGACGCGGATCGCGTCAACCGCTTGATCGGCGACATGCTCGACCTCGACCGTATGGAGTCCGGGCGCATGAGCATCCGCATGGCGGACGTCGACATCAACGAGGTCCTCAGCGACACGGTCGCCCGTGCCGCGACCGCGTCATCGATGGTGGAGTTCAAGCCGGACTTGGACCCGCGGCTTCCCATCGTGACCGGAGACCGCGACCGGCTGGTCCAGGTCGTGAGCAACCTCGTCAGCAACGCGGTGAAGTACTCGCCAGAGGGCGGCACGGTCACCATCTCCAGCCGCGCCGAGGGCGGTTACGCGCTGATCACCGTGGCCGACACCGGTCTTGGCATCCCTCCGGACGAGATCGTCCTCGTCTTCGAGCGCTTCCGCCGCGTGCGCAGCGGCGCTGCCCAGTCGATCGCCGGGACTGGGCTCGGGCTGACGATCGTTAAGCAGATCGTGGAGATGCACGGCGGCAAGATCTGGGTCGAGAGCGCAGTCGGCCACGGGTCTGCGTTCCACTTCACCATCCCGCTGGCGCAGGAGGCGGTCACGCCTTCGATGCAGCTCCGGCATGCCTGACGGCAAGGCGGTCACCGTGTTGGTGGCGGACGACAACGAGGTTGCGCAGCGGCTGTGCCGGCGCGTCCTGGAGAAGGCGGGCCACCGCGTGCTCACCGCGTCCGACGGGCAGGAGG
Organism: Chloroflexota bacterium; assembly: GCA_005879985.1. Lineage (GTDB taxonomy): Bacteria > Chloroflexota > Dormibacteria > Dormibacterales > Dormibacteraceae > CF-118. The sequence goes on from VBIA01000177.1 coordinate 13,955, forward strand.
CCGTCAACATCGCGCTCGCCGACGCGCCGGACATGATCCTGATGGACGTCGCGATGCCTGGCATGGACGGGCTCGAGGCGATGAGGCAGATCAAGGCCCAGAAGCCGTCGATGGTCATCGTGATCGCGAGCGCACACTCGATGGCGGGAGACCGCGAACGGTTTCTCGCCGCGGGCGCCAACGACGTGCTCAGCAAGCCGTTCCGCCTGAACGACCTCACGGCCGTGGTGGACAAGCTGGTGGGAGGCGGACACCCCGCTTAGCGGGCGATGGACAGATGAAAGACCTCACCGGCACAAGGCTCGGCTCATACGAGATCGTCGAACGCCTCGGTGGAGGCGGCATGGCTGTCGTGTACCGAGCCGTGCAGCAGCCGCTCGGCCGCGAGGTCGCGCTGAAAGCGCTGTCGCCGGAGCTGTTCCAGGACGAGGGCTTCGTCAAGCGATTCGAAGCCGAAGCGAAGACGCTCGCCAAGCTCGACCACCCGAACATACTCACGATCTACGACTTCGAGATGACCGAGGGCGTCGCCTACCTGACGATGCCGCTGATCCGCGGTGGAACGCTGCGCGACTTCATGAAGCGCGGCCCGCTGGACACGCTGACCGCGTGGCGCTACCTGCGCGAGATCGGTGATGGCCTGCAGCACGCGCACGACGCGGGCATCGTGCACCGCGACCTGAAGCCGACCAACGTGCTCATCCACTCCGACGGCCGGGCGCTGCTTGCGGACTTCGGGCTCGCGCGCGGCGCGGGCCAGCCGACGCACCTGACCACGATCGGGCTGGCGATCGGAACGCCTGGCTACATGGCGCCGGAGCAGGTGATGGGGCACGACGTCGACCGCCGCGCCGACATCTACGCGATGGGCGCGCTGACGTTCGAGATGCTCACCGGGCGGCTGCCCTATGTGGGCGCCAACCGGATGGAGGTGGCGTACTCCACGGTCAACTCGCCGATCCCGTCGGCAGTTGCGTTGAACCCCAACCTGCCTGACGAGCTTGACCAGCTGCTATCGCGCGTGCTGGCCAAAGACCCGAACCAGCGCCCGCAGACCGTGCGCGAGCTCCTGGGTCTGATGGCCAAGCTTCCGCAGCGCCGCCCCAGCGCGGGCGCCACCGTGCCGCCGGCGCCGGCCGCTGCTTCCGCGTCTGTCCTGGCCGCCTCGGTACCGCTCACGCCGACCCCTCCGACTCCGCCCGCGATGGCCCCTGTTGGCGTGGCCACGACGGCCTCTGCTCCGCCGGGCGTGCCTCCCATCCAGACGCTTCCGCCCATGCAGCGGGTCATCCCGCCGACGATGCACGGCTCGCCGCCGCCGCCGACGCCGAGCTCGGGCTCGGGCTCGTCCTCCGCGGTGAGAACGCTCGAGCTCATGGGCGTGCGGCCGGCCCGGGCTCGAGGCAGGTTCATCCTCAACTCATACCTGGCGAACGCGGTGAGGTCCGCGCATGAGGTCACGCACGATCGCTGGCATGAGCTCGCTTACACGGCGGGCTTCGCGCAGTACCTGGACAAGGAGCCGGCTGACGACGAGCAGCTCGGCACGCCGGTCGATTACCTGAGCCGGCTGAACGAGGCGTTCGAGGTCGTGTACGGCGCCGAGGGTGAGGACACGATCCGCGCGTGGGGGCGGCGGATGACCGAGCGCTGGCTCGCCGACGGCCGCCACGGACTGGGCGGCATGCGCCGGCTCGTCCCGGGCCGACAGCGAAAGCTCGCCGGTGTCGTGAGGTCGTTCTGCGAATCGCTCGACAACGTGCGGGGCGAGCACACGCACGCGTGGCTGCAGGTGGACGAGGACCAGTTCTGGATGGTGAACTTCTCGAACATGTTCGCGCTGGGCCGCATCAAGCCGATCAAGTCGTGTCACATCTGGATCGCGACGATCGAGGCGATCCTGCGCTGGGCCGGCCTTGCCAACGACTGGTACGTCGAAGAGGTCGAGTGCGGCTGCGTGTCGGGAACGTTCGACTGCGTATTCGCTATTCGCTCGGTCCAGATGTAGTAGCAAGTACATCACCCCCACCCGGCCGCGCTCCGCGCGGCCGACCTCCCCGCATGGCGGGGAGGTCATGCAAGCGAGCCAGGGTCAGTAGCACGGGCTGTTCTACAGTCACATGCCACCCGGCCGCGCTCCGCGCGGCCGACCTCCCCGCATGGCGGGGAGGTCAAGCAAGCGAGCCAGGGTCAGTAGCACGGGCTGTTCTTCCGTTACGTCAGGTACGTCACCCCCACCCGCCGCGCTCCGCGCGGCCGACCTCCCCGCATGGCGGGGAGGTCAAGCAAGCGAGCCTGGGTCAGTAGCACGGGCTGTTCTACAGTCACCTGAGGATGCGGTTTGCGGTTGATGTCACTGCTTGCTGGCGGCCGCGCGTCGGCATGGTCACGGTGGCGACAGAGCTCACGCGCGCGCTCGTCACCCAGGGCAATGGCGACTCATACACGCTGCTGTGCAGTCGAGAGCGACCCGAAAGCCTGCGCGACCTCAAATGCGACGCCTTGCTCGCGCCGTATCGGCACGAGGTTCCGCTGAAGCTTCGCTGGCTGCCGGCGGTCGAGAGATCGCTCGACAGCGACGCGATCCTCTACCCGTACTGGCCGAGCCCGCCGCGGCGCAGCAGGTCGGCTCCGCCCGCCGCGGTCTTCGTCTACGACCTCGCGTTCAGGCTGCGACCGGCCGAGGTCCCCTGGCAGCAGCGCCTTTACTTCGGCACCATCCTCGAACCGGCGCTGCGGCAGGCGGCCGCGGTGCTCACCATCTCCGAGCGCACCAGGATCGACCTCCTCGACTGGTACCACATCCCTGGCCTCGACGAGAAGACGTCGGTTGTGCCGCTCGGCGTGTCGACGTTAGTCCCCGCCGGTCAGCTGCCCGAAGGCATCACCCCTGGCTTCATCCTCGCTGTCGGCACGGTCGAGCCGCGCAAGAACTACCCGCGCCTGCTCGCCGCGTACCGCCGCCTGCGCGGCGGCGTGCTGGCGCCTCCGCTCGTGATCGCGGGAAGACCAGGATGGGCGTACGGCGACACCATCGAGAAGATCCGCTCCGAGCCCGGCGTGCGCTACCTCGGTCACGTCGGCGAGGCCACGCTCAGCGCCCTGTACGAGTCGGCCGCAGTGCTCGCGTTCCCGAGCCTGTATGAGGGCTTCGGGCTGCCGCTGCTGGAGGCGATGGCGCACGGCCTGCCGTCAGTCGTCAGCACCGCCGGTGCGCTGCCTGAGCTCGCCGGTGATGCGGCGGTGCTGGTGGATCCGGAAGACGTCACGGCTATCGAGGTCGGTCTCGAGAGAGCGCTCACGGACAGGACGCTGCGCGAACGCCTCAGCGTCGCCGGCAGGGAACGCGCGCGACAGTTCACGTGGCAGCGCACCGCAAGCCTCACGCGCGATGCCCTGCGTCGAATCGCTCGGAAAACTCCGGCGCGTACCCTTTAGCCAATGTCGCGCGACCGGTTAACGCTCCTGGCGCTGCTGTCCGGCCGCGCCCACGACTACGCGCACCTTGCGCGACCCCTGCTCCATTCGCTCGAGCGCATCCATCGCTTCGACATCGAGGTCGCCCGCGACTTCAGCGCACTCAATGCGGGACACGGGCGCGTGCTCCTGGCCGCATCCGACGTGCCGCTTGACGCCGACCAGGCGGCGCAGCTCAATGAATTCGTGCGACGCGGAGGAGGCGTCGTGCTGCTCCACGGCACTCTTGCCACCTGGTCCGAGCACGACGCTGTCGCCGAGATGGCGGGCTGGAGGCTCGGCCGGCCGGCGCCGCTGACAGAGCTGGTCATTCGCGTTGCGGACCATCCCGTCACCGAGCGGCTGTCGCCCGAGATCCGAGTCGAAGACGAGCTGTACCTGTCGGAAGGCCCGCCCGCGGAGGCGAACGTCCTGCTGCGCGCGAGCTGGCGCTTCAGCGATCAGGTCGTGGCGTACGAAAGGCAGCATGGCGACGGCCGTTTCGTCCAGATCGGGCTCGGTCATGGGGCCGCCACGTATCAGGACCCCGAGTTCCAGAAGCTCGTGCACCGCGCGGTGCTGTTTGCGTCAGGCGCTGCGCAGGCTCCGACGGTTGGCGTCGGCCTGATCGGTTACGGCGCGATCGCGCGCGGTCACGCCGAGTCCATCTCGGCGACGCCTGGCCTGGACGTGCGCGCCGCGGCGGACATCTCGCCTGAGCGCCGTGAGCTCGCATCACGCGAGCTCGGCGTCAATAGTTACTCGAGCGCCGAAGAGCTGCTGCGCGATCCTGACATCGGGCTCGTGGTCG
>VBIA01000058.1 GCA_005879985.1 Chloroflexota bacterium
ACGAAGAGACCATCCGGTCGGCGGACTACATGGTCGACATCGGCCCCGCGGCCGGCGAGCACGGCGGAGAGATCGTGGCCGCGGGAACGGTCGAAGAGGTCCTGCGCAACCCGCATTCGCTGACCGCGGCCTACCTGCGCGGCGACAAGGAGATCCCACTACCGCGCAAGCGGCGCGCGGGCAACGGCAAAAAGCTGGTGATCAAGGGCGCGAAGGCGAACAACCTGAAGAACATCGACGTGTCGTTCCCGCTGGGCACCTTCGTCGCGGTGTCAGGGGTGAGCGGGTCGGGCAAGTCATCGCTGATCACGGACATCCTCAGCCGCAAGGTCGCCCAGTACTTCTACAAGGCGAAGGACAAGCCCGGGCCGCATCGCGCGGTCGAGGGCATGGACCATCTCGACAAGGCGATCGACATCGACCAGTCGCCCATCGGCCGTACGCCGCGGTCCAACCCTGCGACGTACACCGGCATGTTCACGTACATGCGCGAGCTGTTTGCGAGCCTGCCCGAGGCGAAGATGCGCGGATACGGACCGGGCCGGTTCAGCTTCAACGTCCGCGGCGGGCGCTGCGAGGCGTGCCAGGGCGACGGCATCATCCAGATCGAGATGCACTTCCTGCCTGACGTGTACGTGCCGTGCGAGGTATGCCACGGCACGCGGTACTCGCGCGAGCTGCAGGAGGTGAAATTCCGCGGCCACTCGATCTCCGACGTGCTGGAGCTCACCGTCGATGAGGCGCTCGAAGTCTTCGAAAACGTGCCGCGCATCAAGGTCAAGCTGCGCACGCTGCATGACGTGGGGCTGGGTTACATCAGGCTCGGCCAGCCGGCGACGCAGCTGTCAGGCGGTGAGGCGCAGAGGGTCAAGCTCTCGGCGGAGCTGTCGCGGCGCGACACGGGCCGCACGCTGTACCTGCTCGACGAGCCGACCACCGGCCTCCACTACGCGGACGTCGAGCGCTTGCTGCAGGTGCTGCACCGGCTTGTCGATCACGGCAACACTGTGGTGGTCATCGAGCACAACCTCGACGTGCTCAAGACCGCCGACTGGCTCATCGACCTCGGGCCCGAAGGCGGCGAGAAGGGCGGATATGTGATCGCGGTCGGTACGCCCGAGGACCTCGCGGCCAACCCGAGCTCCTCGACCGGTCAGTTTCTGAAGCCGGTGCTGGCTCGGTCCGGCAAGAAGGCTGCGCGCGGCGCCAGGTCCAACGGTTCGCTGCGCACCAAGCGCGCGGCACGACAGGCAGGTCGTTCTCGCGTGGCCGTCGGCTAGCCAGGCCGACGAAGCTGGTGCAGAAACGCGGATACGGCGCCCTGCGGCGCGTGCCCGGCTTCGCGCAGCTCTATGTGAGCCTCCTGCTGGGGAGGCTGGGCGGAGCGATGCTCGCGATCACCCTCATCCTCTTCGTGCTCGCCCGGTATCACTCGCCTCAGCTGGCCGGCTTCACCGCGTTTCTCGCCATCTTTCCCGGCCTGGTCGTGTCGCCGATCGCGGGCGCGCTGCTGGACCGGCGCGGCCGCGTGCGCTTCATCACGCTCGATTACCTGGTCGCGACAGGGTCGGTGCTGCTCATCGCCGGGCTCGCGGCGCGGAACACGCTGCCGGCGCCCCTGCTGCTGGTGATCGTCGGTGTGTCCTCGCTGACCAACCCGCTCAGCAACACGGGCCTGCGCTCGCTGTTCCCCATCGTCGTGCCGCGCGAGCTGTGGGAGCGAGCAAACGCGCTCGACAGCTCGGGCTACCTCATCTCCTCACTGGTGGGAGCGCCACTCGCGGGCGCGCTGATCAGCCTGGTCGGCGCGGAGTGGACGCTCGCCTTCACGGCGGCGCTCTTCGCGATCTCGGCGGTGGCGATCTTCGGGCTGCACGATCCGAGCCAGAAAAGCGCGACCGGTCGCTCGATCCTCGGCGACGCCTGGAGCGGCCTCGTCTACGTGTGGCGGAGCGCGACGCTGCGCGGCCTGGCGATCACCCTGAGCACGCTTAACGTGGGCTGGGGCATCCTCGAGATCGCCATCCCGGTGCTCGTGCTGAGCCGGCTGCACCAGGGGCCTGCGGCGGTCGGATCCCTGTGGGGACTCATGGGGGTGGGCGGCCTGGCGGCGACGCTGGTTTCCGGACGGTTCAAGACTGAAGGCCGTGAGAGGCAGCTGATGCTCGGCTCGATCGTGATCGAGGCTGTCGCGCTCGTGGCGGTGCCCTTCGCTCAGTCCTACTGGGTCGTGGCCGCGGTCATGGTGGTCGTTGGTATCTCGAACGGGCCGTTCGATATCGGCATGTTCACGCTGCGCCAGCGGCGCACCGACCCGGCCTGGTTTGGTCGCGCCTTTGCGGTGTCGATGTCGCTCAACTTCGTCGGCATGCCCATCGGCTCGGCGCTCGCCGGCTCGCTCATCGGGCTGTCGCTGAACGTGGCTTTGTGGGCAGCGGTTGCATTCACTGTGATCGCGGGCGTGTTTCTGCTCCTGACCATCCCGCGGGGGGAAGAAGAGGGGGCCGCTAGCCTCCGATCAGGCCGCTCGCAAACAGCGCAACCAGACCAGCCAGCGCATTGACGACGATGCCGACGATGCCGCCGATCAGGCGGCCTCGCTGGATTGCCCGGACCGCGCTGATGAACCCGAAGATCGGAAGCAGCGGGAAGTAGAAGTTGAATACGAACGGCACGATGATGCCGACGATCCCGAGACCGATCGACCAGGCCGCTGGTCCACCGAACTGCTGCATGAGGCCGATGCCTCCACCTGCGGCCACTGCCATCGGCATGCCCGGGGGCATCTGCTGCGGGTAGCTCTGGGGGGGCGGCGCGGACCCTTGCGGGGGAGGCGCGTAGCCTGGCGGCGGCTGCGCGGGGGGAGGGGCGGGCGGCGGTGCTGATGGCGGCGGCGGGGGGAGGTCGCTCGGGGGTACGTCAGACATGCGCCCAATCCTAATCGGCGTGCTCGGAGTTCGAAGCGATTCAGTCCCTCCCCACGCAGTGGGGAGGTCAGGTGGGGGCGCTGACGCCCTTTAACCCGACGAGTGGCTCGCGGCGATGCCGAAAAGGGCGATACCGAAGATGAAGATCAAGATCAGCAGGACCAGGCCCAGGACGATCAGGGCCCCCAGGTGGACGATCCCGATGATCATGCCCGCGGTGGCCATGCCCATCCCTTGCTCGCCCGTCTGCTTGATCTGGTTGCGGGCCATGTAACCGGTGACGACGGCGACCAGGGCCACGGTGAAGCCGCCCACCCCCGGGATGATGTGCGCAAAGAACGACCCGACGCCGGCCGCAAGGCTGACGATCGCCAGCGTGTTGGTCTGACCGGCCACCCCGACGCCCTGGGGCTGCAGGCCAGGCGTGTGAGGAACTGCGGTGGACGGCGCCGTCTGCTGGCCGACGATCTGCGTCTGCGGCGCGGCCGGTTGGGGCGTCGGAGGAGAGGACGGCGGCGGCGGAATGTCGCTCGGAGGCGTGCCCACGAGGGCAGTCTAATCCCGCTTCCTACAATCCTTCACGGTGGCCACCCAGCAGGAAGAGGCGATCAAACAGCGTCTGCGCGCGGTGCCGGATGAGCCCGGCGTGTACCTGTTCCGCGACGCGCGCGCGCAGGTCATCTACGTCGGCAAGGCCCTGCGCCTGCGCGACCGTCTGCGCCAGTACTTCACGCCCGGGTACGCGCAGACCGCGCGGGTCGACGAGATGGTGCGGCGCATCTACGACTTCGAGTTCGTGCAGTGCGCGAACGAGGTCGAGGCGCTGGTCCTCGAGTGCAACCTCATCAAGAACTACCGGCCGCGCTTCAACATCCGGCTCAAGGACGACAAGAACTACCTGTACCTGAAGCTGCCCGTCACCGAGCAGTACCCGCGTGTCCACTACTCGCGTCGCGTGCAGAACGATGGCGCGCTCTACTTCGGCCCTTACACATCGGCCCAGTCGCTGCGCGGAACGGTGAAATCGATCCGCCAGCTGCTGCCGTTTCGAACCTGCTCCGACGAGATCTTCAAGCAGGGCAAGGTGTGCCTCGACTTCCACATCCGGCGCTGTCCTGGACCATGTGAGAAGCGCATCAGCCCCGAGGACTACAAGGCGCGCATCCGCGAGGTCGCGCTGTTCATGGAAGGACGCTCCGACGTGCTCGTCCGGCAGCTCGAGGACCGTATGGGCGGGGCAGCCGACCGTCTCGACTTCGAGAACGCCGCACGATATCGCGATCAGCTGCAGTCCATCGAGCGGATCGCCGACCGGCAGAACGTGCTCGTGCGCGGCCGTGACGACCAGGACCTGATCGCCTACGCGCGCAAGGGCAATGACGTGTTCGTCGAGGTCGCCTACGTGCGCCAGGGCAAGATGGTCGGTCACGACGGCCACCCGCTGGACGGGGCTGGCGACGCCGGCGAGTCGGAGCTGCTGCGAAGCTTCCTTCTCCAGTACTACACGAGCGCAACCCACGTGCCGCGCAGCGTGATCGTGCCGGGCCCGGTCGAGGATCCTGACCTCATGCGCGACTGGCTCACGCAGCGTCGCGGTGGGCCGGTGAGCATCGACGTGCCGCAGCGCGGTCGCAAGCGCGCGCTGGTGACGCAGCTCGGCGAGACGGCGGCGCAGGAGCTCGAGCAGCAGCGCATCCAGGCCGACTACGACCGCAGCCGCACTGAGCCGATGCTGGCGGCGCTTGCGGAGGCACTCGACCTGGAGCAGCCGCCGAAGCGCATCGAGTGCTACGACATCTCCAACATCCAGGGCGACTCAGCGGTCGGTGCCATGGTGGTATTCGAAGACGGCCGGCCGCGCAACGACCACTACCGGCATTTCCGCATCAAGTACGTGCCTGGACCCAACGACTTCGCGATGCTGCAGGAGGTGCTGAAGCGCCGCCTGGAGAGACTCGAGTCCTCGCTCCGCCGTGAGGATGCGGACGCGGCCGGCGACCGGTCGTTCACGAGCCGTCCCGACCTGATCCTCATCGACGGCGGCAAGGGCCAGCTTGGAGCAGCGCTGGAGGTGCTCGAGGAGGCGGGTTTCGCCGACATCCCAACCTTCGCGCTGGCCAAGGAGCGCGAGGAGATCTTCGCGCCCGGCCGGGCGGAGCCGATCGTGCAGGAGCACAACTCCCCCGGCATGTTCCTGGTCCAGCGCATCCGCGACGAGGCGCATCGTTTCGCGATCACCCATCACCGCAAGGTGCGCTCGCGCAAGGCCCTGTCATCGCCGCTCGACTCGATCGAAGGCATCGGGCCGGCCCGCAAGCGCGCACTCCTGCGTCAGTTCGGATCGGTGCAGGCTATCCGCGAGGCGCCGGTGGAGGACATCGTCGCGGTCGGTGTCCCTGAGAAACTGGCCCGGCGATTGAAGGAGACACTGTGACTCGAGGGTCCCAGCCAGAGGCCCTCGGCGGCTGTGTGGCCGGTGGCGGCGCCGAGCTCCTGCGCGACGCCGACCAGATCGGTCTCAAGTACGTGCTGGTCCACGAGGGCGAGAGCGACGGCCACTCTGGAGGCACCTACGAGCGCGCACACCATCGGGTCGAGGCGGGCGAGCTGCTTGAGCTCGCGCAGCACCTGCGCAGCCGCAAACGCCCGCTGA